>NZ_CP012152.1:1710000-2042500 GCF_001187595.1 Anoxybacillus gonensis | reverse complement strand
GAAAAAGCGCGATTTTGGCGTATGCGTCGAAGGGGTGGACAATTTACTCATTCGTTTGTCGCGCTGTTGCAATCCGGTTCCGGGCGATGAAATTATCGGTTTTATTACAAAAGGGCGTGGCGTTTCCGTACATCGTGCCAATTGCCCGAACGTACTTGCGGAAGAAGCAAAAGAGCGGCTTATTCCTGTTCAATGGGAGAGCAGTGCAAATTGTCAACGAGAATATACAGTCGATATCGAAATTACTGGTTACGATCGGCGCGGCTTGCTTAATGAAGTATTACAAGCTGTAAATGAAACGAAAACGAATATTTCGGCTGTATCTGGAAGAACAGATCATCGAAATAAAATGGCGACGATTCATATGACGATTTTTATTCATAACGTAAGCCATTTACAAAAAGTTGTTGAGCGTATTAAACAAATTCCAGATATTTATTCAGTAAGACGGATTATGAACTAGAAAGGGTTGTCGGAATGAGAGTTGTCGTTCAGCGTGCAAAAGATGCAAAAGTGACCGTAGCGGGCGAAGTCGTTGGAGAAATTGATTTTGGGCTTGTGTTGCTAGTTGGCATTACTCATGATGATACAGAGGAAGATGCGGCCTTTGTTGCAGACAAAATTGCTCATTTGCGCATATTTGAAGATGAGCATGGGAAAATGAACGTGTCGCTCTTAGATGTTGGAGGATCGATTTTATCTATTTCACAATTTACGCTGTACGGGGACTGTCGGAAAGGGAGAAGACCGAACTTTATGGATGCGGCAAAACCGGAACATGCGAAACAGATGTATGAAGCGTTGAATGAACAACTACGTCAAAAAGGGATTCGCGTAGAAACAGGCGTATTCGGGGCGATGATGGATGTGACGTTAACGAACGTCGGACCGGTGACGCTTATCGTGGAAAGCAAATAAAAACCGCGCTCGCATATGGACGAGCTCGGTTTTTTTATCCTCGTGCTAAATGTTTTTTCAGTTTTTGTACGTCACGAAGAGTGAGTCCAAATTCAGAAGCGAGTTCAAACGATGTGAGCTCGTTTTCTTTTTGAATAAATGAGTGAAAATCAACGTGCATAAGCGGGGATTGTGAATGGATAAACTCTCCTTTTTCGCTATGGCGCATAACAAACCTCCTTTCGTGTCGAAGTCGTTCGTATTATTCCCAATTTTTCTATCTTTTCATTCAAAGAAGGATTTTTTTTTATTGACGAAGAAATAAGGTAGCGACTATTGACAACATAGGAGGATGGACAGCATGAAAAAAACGTTTATCGCGTCATTGTTCATTTGTTGTTGTTTGTTGCTGATCGTTCAAACAGCATCAGCAGCAATGAACGTGCGCATCGTTGTTGACCGATTAAACGTACGAACAGGTCCGGGATTAACGTTTACCGTACAAGAAAAAGTCGCAAAAGGAAAGCAATATCCAGTCGTCCAAAAGCGAGGGGAATGGCTACAAATTCGACTTGCTTCGAATCGAACCGGCTGGGTGCATGGGCAATATGTTCAAATTCAAAAAGAGACAACTGAAACGAAAAAACAAATTCAACAATTTGTCGTCTGTCAAGTGGATGGTTTGCGCCTTCGCAAAGGCCCGGGGACAAATTTTGCGGTCATTGGGTATGTGAATCGAAATGAGAAAGGGATGGCAACGATCGCCCAAGGTGAATGGATGTACGTGCGTTGGGATGGAAAAGAAGGTTGGGTGCATCAATCATATGTCGCCAATGTCGAGCAAAGTGAACAAAATAATGAACAACCTACATATGTCCAAATGTTATACGACAATACAAACATTCGCTCTGCTCCCTCTACGCAATCGCCTGTTATTATGAAAGCGAAGCGAGGCGATCAGTTTTCGATCATTCGTAAAGAAGGGCAATGGTATGTTATTCAAGTTGATGCGCAAACAATTGGATATGTAGCAGAATGGGTCGTTCAAGTAAGCAAACAACCATCCCCTTCCGAACCTCAAACGATCGTAGGAAAAACGATTGTCATTGATGCCGGTCATGGCGGCAAAGATTACGGTACAACAGGTGTAAACGGAACGATCGAAAAAATGTTAACGTTGCAAACCGCATTGTTGTTAAGTGAAAAACTAAAACAAATGGGCGCTCACGTCATTTTAACGCGTGAAAATGATCGGTTTTTATCGTTAAGTGAGCGAGTGCAAATAGCGGGAAAAAATAAAGCAGATGCGTTTGTTAGCATTCATTACGATAGCGCGTTAAACCGTACCGCCAGCGGTTTAACGATATATTACTATAAGCCAATCGACCGTTCGCTTGCAGATGCGCTTTTTAACCCGCTCAGCCAATTAACAGGCATTCAGCAACGAGGGGTTCGTGTCGGAAACTACCATGTGTTGCGTGAAAATAGTCGTCCTTCTGTGTTGCTTGAGCTCGGCTATTTAAGCAATCCGAACGAAGAGACGTTCATTGTGTCACCAACGTATCAACAAGCGGCGACAGAAGCGATTTGTAACGGATTAGTCCGCTACTTCGGAAAATAACGGTCATCTTGACAAATGGTTTGTTCGTACGTAATATAAAAAGAAAATTCAACATCTCGCCGATGATGGAGAAAAGTAGTTAAGAGTACACATGGCCAGAGAGGAAATGCCGTAGGCTGGAAGCATTTCTCCATGATGACTTAACGAACGAACACTCCGTAGGTTTCTCTTTGAACGCGCGATCGTTAGTAGGAGAGAACGCTTTCCGGGCGTTATCGGATAAAAGTGGAAGCATGCGCTTCAACTAGGGTGGCACCACGGGAATTCGTCTCTCGTCCCTAATTTATTAGGGGTGGGAGATTTTTATTTGCACAAAAACTAAAGGAGGGAAATATATGTCATTTCAAATTCCGCGCGGGACGCAAGATATATTGCCAGAACAAGCAGCGAAATGGCAGTATATTGAACAAATGGCGCGCGAGCTTTGTCGTCGTTACAATTACCAAGAAATTCGCACCCCTATTTTTGAACATACGGAACTATTTTTACGCGGTGTCGGCGATACGACCGACATTGTTCAAAAAGAAATGTATACATTTGAAGATCGTGGCGGTCGTAGTTTAACGCTTCGTCCAGAAGGAACAGCAGCGGTCGTCCGTTCATTTGTTGAAAATAAAATGTACGGATATCCAAATCAGCCGGTAAAACTTTATTACATGGGTCCGATGTTCCGCTATGAACGTCCGCAAGCAGGGCGTTTTCGCCAGTTTGTTCAATTTGGTGTCGAAGCGCTCGGAAGCAACGATCCAGCGATTGATGCCGAAGTCATTGCTTTAGCGATGGATATATATCGCACGCTCGGATTGAAAAAGTTGAAACTTGTCATCAATAGTTTAGGGGATATTGAAAGTAGAAAGGCGCATAGACAAGCGCTGATCGATCATTTCCAACATCGCATTCACGAATTTTGCGATGATTGCCAAGCGCGATTACATAAAAACCCGATGCGCATTTTAGACTGTAAAAAAGATCGTGATCACGAGTTGATGCGCACGGCTCCGTCTATTCTTGATTACTTAAATGAACAGTCGCGCACATATTTTGAAAAAGTTCAAATGTATTTACAAAAGCTCGGTATCGCGTTTGAAGTCGATCCGCGGCTTGTGCGCGGTTTAGATTATTACAATCATACGGCGTTTGAAATTATGAGTGAGGCAGAAGGATTTGGCGCGATTACGACATTATGCGGAGGCGGACGTTATAACGGCCTCGTTCAAGAAATTGGCGGACCTGAAACGCCAGGTATCGGATTTGCTTTAAGCATTGAGCGCTTGCTTGCAGCATTAGAAGCAGAAAGTATTTCGCTACCAATTTCTGAAGGAATCGACTGTTACGTTGTTGCGTTAGGAGAACAAGCGAAAGAAGAGGCGGTTGCTCTCGTTGCTGCCCTTCGTCAAGAAGGCATCGCGGCAGAAAAAGATTATCAAGATCGAAAAGTAAAAGCACAGCTGAAAGCAGCTGATCGTTTACAGGCGACATACGTTGCTATTTTAGGTGAAGATGAACTCGAAAAAGGCGTCATTAACGTTAAACATATGGCGACAGGAGAACAGCAAGAAGTATCGCTTCATACATTTATTTCACATATGAAAAACGTATTGCAATAGGAGGGGAAATCATGTTTGGAAGGACGCATTATTGTGGAGAAGTAACGGATCAAGCGATTGGGCAAACGGTTCGTTTAAAAGGATGGGTTCAAAAACGTCGTGATTTAGGGGGACTTATTTTTATTGATTTGCGCGATCGAACAGGTATCGTTCAAATTGTATTTAGTCCAGATGTATCGAAAGAAGCGTTACAAGTAGCGGAAACGATTCGTAGCGAGTACGTGTTAGACGTAGAAGGAAAAGTCGTTCAACGCGAAGAAGGACAAGTCAATCCGAATTTACCGACAGGAACAGTCGAAGTGCATGCGACGCACGTAACGATTTTAAGTGAAGCGAAAACACCGCCGTTTCCGATTTCTGATAAAACGGACGTATCTGAAGATGTTCGGTTAAAATATCGTTATTTAGATTTACGTCGCCCTGTGATGTTTCAAACGTTTCAATTGCGTCATCAAGTGACGAAAGCCATTCGCGACTTTTTAGATGAAGAAGGCTTTTTAGAAGTAGAAACGCCAATTTTAACGAAGAGCACGCCAGAAGGGGCGCGCGATTATTTAGTGCCGAGCCGCGTGCATCCTGGAGAATTTTATGCGTTGCCACAATCACCTCAAATTTTTAAACAATTATTAATGGTCGCCGGTTTTGAACGGTATTATCAAATCGCTCGTTGTTTCCGCGATGAAGATTTACGTGCCGATCGCCAACCGGAATTTACACAAGTCGATATTGAAACGTCGTTTATGAGTCAAGACGATATTTTAGCGATGGTTGAACGGATGATGGCACGCGTCATGAAAATGGCAAAAGGGATTGACATCCATATTCCATTCCCGCGCATGTCATATGACGAAGCGATCGCACGCTTCGGTTCGGACAAGCCAGACACGCGTTTTGGGCTTGAGCTTGTCGATTTATCTGAGCAAGTGAAAAATTGTGGCTTTAAAGTGTTCGCTAGCGCAGTGCAAAACGGTGGACAAGTGAAAGCGATCAACGTGAAAGGGGCGGCGGATAAATATTCGCGCAAAGATATTGATGCGTTAACGGAATATGTGGCTCGCTACGGGGCAAAAGGATTAGCATGGTTGAAAGTCGAAAACGATGGACTAAAAGGGCCAATTGCGAAGTTTTTTAACGAAGATGAGCAAAAACAAATGATGCAAACGCTTGAAGCGGAAGTCGGCGATTTGTTGTTATTTGTAGCGGATAAAAAATCCGTCGTTGCCGATTCGCTTGGCGCGTTGCGTTTAAAATTAGGAAAAGATTTAAAATTAATTGACGAATCATCGTTCCATTTCTTATGGATTACAGACTGGCCGCTTTTTGAATACGATGAAGAAGAAGGACGTTATTATGCAGCGCACCATCCGTTTACAATGCCTGTGCGCGAAGATGTGCCAAAATTTGAAACAGATCCAGCAAGCGTGCGTGCACAAGCATACGATCTTGTGTTAAACGGGTATGAGTTAGGTGGAGGATCGCTTCGTATTTTTGAACGCGACATACAAGAAAAAATGTTTAAAGCGCTTGGCTTTACTGAAGAACAAGCACGCGAACAATTTGGATTTTTGCTTGAGGCGTTTGAATACGGCACTCCTCCGCATGGCGGTATCGCGCTCGGATTAGACCGACTTGTTATGTTGCTTGCGGGCCGTTCCAACTTACGCGATACGATTGCCTTTCCGAAAACAGCAAGCGCAAGCTGCTTGTTAACAGAAGCGCCGAGCGCAGTAAGCGAAGCGCAATTAGACGAATTGCATTTGCTCGTGAAGGACGTTCAAAAAGTAGACTAAATTTGTAACGTTGCAAATGCATGCAAAGTGTGCTAACATACAAGTAACAACAAGTCCTGATGTGTTTGTCGTATCACCTATTGTTTTGACCGAACAATGTGTGATACGGGAGCCCGGGTTTTCGAGTGGCGTACATGCCTCATTTACATAAAGAGGACGTACATAAGCTTGAAACAGGGCACCCACCTGTGAGAGAGCGGGTTCAAAACAAAGGCCATCAGCGACGGCACGATTGGGACTTAAGAAACAAAAACGAATAAAGCCTTAACGTAAAGAACATGCTTTACGTTGGGGCTTTTTTTGTGCCATAATGCATGTATATCCGATTGAAATACTTACATATGGGAGGAACAATATGTTACATCAATTTTCTCGTAACGAATTAGCGATCGGGAAAGAAGGGTTAAAACGATTAAGTGAAAGTACAGTGGCTGTTCTTGGCATTGGCGGTGTCGGATCGTTTGCGGTAGAAGCGCTCGCTCGCTCAGGCGTTGGACGCCTCATTTTAATCGATAAAGACGATATTGATATTACAAATGTCAATCGCCAAATTCACGCGTTGCTATCAACTGTCGGACGTCCGAAAGTGGAAGTGATGAAAGAGCGGATCGCTGACATTAACCCAGCGTGCGAAGTCATTGCATTAAAAATGTTTTATACGGAAGAGACGTATGAACAAATTTTTTCGTACGATATTGACTATGTCATTGATGCATCAGATACGATTTCATATAAAATTCATTTAATGAAACAATGTTTAGAACGCAATATTCCAATTATTTCGAGCATGGGTGCTGCAAATAAAATGGATCCGACTCGTTTCCGCATTGCGGATATTTCAAAAACACATACAGATCCGATTGCGAAAGTGATTCGTACAAAATTACGAAAAGAAGGAATTAAAAAAGGCATCACGGTTGTTTTTTCAGATGAAAGTCCAATCGTCATTCGCGAAGATGTGCGAAAAGAAGTAGGAAACGATGAGGCGACGATTCGGAAGGCGAAAATGCCGCCGTCGTCGAATGCGTTCGTTCCATCTGTCGCTGGCCTCATCATGGCAGCATATGTCGTGCAACAATTATTAAAAGACATCCCGATCCAACGTGTTGATCAACAGTAAGCGCAAGGGGAAATCCTTTGCGCTTTTCTTGTCGCACATTATTAGTTGCAAATGAAAAAGAATTGAATTATAGTGAAAGTGTGACTGTTCGGTCGTAATAAAACGACCAACTGGTCATATTTCAAGAAAGAAAGGAAGAGCGGGATGAATTTTTTGACGAGGTTTAGTTTAAAAAACGCAGTCGCCGTATTTATCATTTCATTTTTACTTATATTAGGCGGATTATATTCATTTTCTTCTTTAAAAGTAGATTTACTTCCAAACATTGAGTTTCCACAATTGTCTGTGGAAGTCATTTATCCGGGTGCTTCACCAGAAGATATGAATGAACAAGTGACAGCGAAGCTAGAAGAAAAGTTTAAAGCAATTGAAGGAGTAAAGAAGCTTCAAAGTTCGTCATTTGAAAGCATCGCCATTGTCAATTTAGAATTTCCGTTTAACACCGATATGGAAAAAGTTGAGCAACAAGTTGAATCGCTGATGAAAGAAGCAAATTTGCCAGAAAACGTGCAAACGAAAGTGAATCGCTTCTCATTCGGTACGTTCCCAATTTATAATATTTCTCTATTTGCTAAAGGAGATACGAACGTACAGCAACTATTAGATGAAACAATTATTCCAGAGTTAAAAAAGATTAATGGAATTAACTCGATTTCCGTCGGCGGAATGGAAGAAAAATTCATTCAAATTACAGTAGACAAACAAAAAGCATTGCAATACGGGCTTAGCTTAACGCAAATTAAAGAACAAATTAACGAAAAGTTTTTAGCATTTCCAGCTGGAAACGTTCAAACGGAAACGGTGCAAATTCCGATTCGCGTTCAACAAAAAATTGAAACGATCGAACAGCTTGAAAATTTACCATTATCTTCTCCGATCATGAACGCATCACCAGGTGCGCCAGCAAGCGGACAAGAAGCGCCGACAACGATTACTTTAAAAGATGTCGCGAAAATTGAACCGGTTACCGAACAAGGCGAAATCACGCGCTACAATTTAAATGCAGCGCTGTCGATGGCCATTACAAAAAAGCAAGATGCGAATACGGTTGAAGTGGCAGAAAAAGTGTTAAACGTGCTTGATAAATATAAAGACAAAATCGACTATGCGATCGGATTTGATTCAGCAGAGGGAATTAAAAAGTCAGTTGAAACGCTTGTGCGTGAAGGATTGCTTGGAGCATTGTTTGCATCTATCGCGGTGCTCGTCTTTTTACGTAACGTGCGCGCAACAATTATTGCCATTGTCTCTATTCCGCTTTCGCTCTTAGTGGCATCGATTTTCTTACAACGAATGGATATTTCTTTAAACATTATGACGCTTGGGGGAATGGCGGTTGCTGTCGGACGTGTCGTAGATGATAGCATCGTCGTTATTGAAAACATTTTCCGTCGCGTTCGCAAGTCAAAGACGGGAATGACAGATGAACTCGTCGAAGATTCAACAAAAGAAATTTTAAAGGCGATTACATCATCGACTATTACGACCGTTGTTGTCTTTTTACCGCTCGGTCTTGTTGGCGGTGTGACAGGTGAGTTTTTCTTACCATTTGCGTTAACGATCGTATTTTCGCTTTTAATGTCGCTTATTGTTGCCATTACGATCGTTCCGATTTTAGCAAAATTCTCATTTAAAAAAGTGCCGCCAGAAGAAAAAGAAGGAGCGTTGCAACGAGCTTACGGCAAAGCGATTGAATGGGCGCTCGATCATAAAAAAACGGTGTTGTTCGTGTCTGTTGTATTGCTCGGTAGTTCATTTGCCATCGTACCGAAGTTAGGCTTTACATTTATTCCAAACGAAGAACAAAAAACGCTCATCGCCGCCGTCGAACTTCCTTCTTCGACGCCGTTAGAAAAAACGAATGAAGTATCGCTCCAAGTCGAGAAAATGTTTGATGAGAAGAAAGAAATTAAAGAAGTGACTGCTGGAATTGGCACGCGCGACTTCCGAAGCGGTTTAAAACGAAAAAATCAAGCGAACTATTTCATTACGTTAGAAGAGAACGTAAACGTTTCTCAATTTATTAAAGAGCTTGAAAAAGAAATGGAAGACATTGCCCAAGCGGAAGTGAAAGCGGCGAAAGTTGGCGTTCAAGAATTGCAATCTGGTGGACCGCCATCCAACAATAACGTGAACATTGACTTATACTCGACAAACTTAACGGCATTACAACAAGCAGCAAAAGATGTAGAGTCTTATTTGAAAAAACGTGACGATTTAAAATATGTGACAAACAACTTTGCAGACAAACAGAAGCAAGTCATTGTAAACATTGATCCGCAAAAAGCAGCACAATACGGAGTTTCTGGCTTCCAAATTCTTGGTACGATCGCTGATCAAACTCGTCCGGTGCAAGTGGGAACGTTAAAACTTAACGATGAAGAGCGGACGGTGCAATTGTCATATAACGAACAAATGACGTCGATGGAACAGCTAGAAAACACGCTTATTTTCACAAAGTTTGGCCCTGTTCCAGTCAAACAGTTAGCAGACGTAAAAGAAGTAGATACGTTTACATCGATTCAAAAACTAGACGGAAAAGTATTTGCGCGCGTCTCTGCTCAAATCGTAGGCGATAACATTCAAAAAGTCACACAAGACGTCATTAATGGCGTCAAACAAGACGTACAGTTACCAAAAGACGTCTCACTTGAAGGGGGCGGCGGAAGCGATGAAACGGTTGAAACGTTCCAACAGCTCGGCTTAGCGATGGCTGTTGCCATTGGGCTCGTATATATTACAATGCTCATTACGTTTGGAAAAGCGCGTATTCCGTTTATCATTTTATCGTCGCTCATATTCGTCCCAATTGGTTCATTGCTCGGTTTATTTATTGCGAATGAGCCGATGTCTGTGAGCGTCATGATCGGTTTGCTCATGCTCATCGGAATTGTCACGACGAATGCGATCGTTCTCGTTGACCGCATCGGGCAAAATCGCGAACAAAAAGGAATGGTGATTCGCGAAGCGTTAATTGAAGCAGGAAAAACGCGGCTACGCCCAATTTTAATGACAGCATTTGCGACAGTTGCCGCACTCATTCCGCTTGCGCTCACGAAATCATCAGGAACGCTCATTTCGAAAGGATTAGCGATTACAGTCATCGGTGGATTGACATCATCCACATTGTTGACGCTAATTCTCGTTCCTGTTGTGTATGAACTGTTTTTCTTCCGTCAAGCGAAAAAAGAACGTCGAGTATAATCGGTGACAGGCTGGCTGAAATTCGGTCAGCCTGTTGTGTTATAATAAAACGAGAAAACAATAAGGATGAGGGCGAATGAGCAGAAAAGAGCAAATTATTGAAGTCGCCATGAAATTGTTTGCGGAAAAAGGGTATCATGCGACATCGATGCAAGAAATTGCTGAACATAGCCATTTAGCGAAAGGGTCGCTATACAACTACTTTAAGTCAAAAGAAGAGATTGTTTTATCTATTTTTCAATATCATTACGATCAGTTGTTTCAACAATTTGCGCGCATTGCTTCAGACCGTTCGTTGACGGCGCGTGAAAAATTTTTAAAGCAACTTTCTTTACAAATTGAAGCGTTTGAACAACATAAAGAAATTGTGCAAATGCATATGGGAGATCATGCGCAAAAAGTAAGTGAAGACGTTCATGCGCTCGTTTTACGCATCCGTTCTCATTTATTTGATTGGTACATTCAGTCATTCATCGATATGTACGGAGAACGTATTCGTCCGTTTGTCCTTGATTGTGCCATTATGTTAAATGGCATGTTAAAAGAATATTTATTTTTTGCTTTGTTCGAAAAACAACCGTTTTCTTTTCAACGTTTAGCCCCTTTTTTAATGGAGCGATTGGACGCTCTTGTCGATAGTTTACAGCACGATATACCGCTCATTCGGCACGATGCACAAGCAGAAAAAGCGCGCGCGCTTCTGCTTATTGATGAGATGGTTGAGGAAGCACGTGATCATCATACGATGGAATTGTTGAAACAATTGAAAGAAGAAATGGAACGAGAGGAACCGCGGAAAGCGATTGTTGAAGCGTTTCTTTTATATTTACAACAAAGCGACATGCGTCAGTTCGTTCCTGCCTTACGTGCGGCGCTTGTGTTGTGAGGTGAAAAACGATGTTTACTCAAGAACCGCTTGCCTATCGGATGCGTCCACGCACGATCGAAGAAGTGATCGGACAAGACGATGTGATCGGTCCACATACAGCATTATATCGAATGATTAAAAATGGATATGTTCCATCCCTTTTACTTTACGGACAACCCGGCGTTGGCAAAACGTCGCTCGCTTATGCGATTGCGGGAACGATGCAACGTCCATTTTATGCGTTAAATGCAACGACGGCAGGGAAAAAAGAAATCGAAGAAATAGTGGCAGATGCCCGCTTTGAAGGGAACGTCATTTTATTTATTGATGAAATTCATCGGTTTACAAAAGCGCAACAAGATTATTTATTGCCGCATGTCGAAAACGGACTCATTACGCTCATAGGGGCGACGACAGAAAACCCGTTTCATTCGATTAACCCTGCTGTGCGGAGCCGCTTAGGACAAATGAAACAATTACAACCATTAACAAAAGAGAAGACGATCGAGTTATTGCATCGCGCTTTAACGGATCGTGAACGCGGATTAGGAAAGTGGCATATTGACATTAGCGATGAGGCGCTTGCCCTCATTGCCGAAGGAGCAAACGGGGATGCGCGCGTCGCATTAACGATTTTAGAAGAAGCGGTATATGCAACAAAACAGGGCGAGCATCGTGCGGTTGTTGATGCACATACCGTTTCGTTTTGCGTAGAAAAAAGGGCGTTGACGTATGATAAGCAAGGAGATACGTACTATTCTTTACTTTCAGCTTTGCAAAAAAGTGTTCGCGGCAGCGACGTAGATGCTGCGCTTCATTATTTAGCGCGGCTTCTTGAGGGAGGAGACATGACCGCAGTGTGCCGTCGCCTTGCGGTCATTGCTTATGAAGATATTGGATTGGCGAATCCGCTCATCGGTGTGAAGGTCATGAGCGCAATAGAGGCAGCGGAGCGTCTCGGGATGCCAGAAGCACGCATTCCGCTTTCGGTTGTGACGATTGAAATGTGCTTATCACCGAAATCCAATAGCGCATATGAAGCGTTAGATCAAGCGCTTGCGGATGTGCGAAGCGGAAAAGGACAGTCGATTCCGCTTCATTTACAAGACGCTCACTATGCGGGCGCGAAACATCTTGGACGCGGAATAGGGTATAAATATCCACACGATTATCCGTACGGTTGGGTGGCACAACAATACTTGCCTGATGATTTAATCGGTGTGCGATATTATGAACCGAAACGAAACGGAGAAGAAAAGCAGCTTGCTTCCGTCTATGAGCGGCTCAATGAACGAAAAAAGCAGTAACGTTCCTTTGTTCTGCACTTTTATGTTATAATGGCTTGTGTTTCTTTTGATAGTAAATAAGGGGATGATTCGTTTGAAAATATCTACGAAAGGTCGATACGGCTTAACGATTATGATTGAGTTGGCTAAGCGATATGGAGAGGGGCCAATTTCATTAAAGTCGATTGCTCAAATGAACAATTTATCGGAACATTATTTAGAACAACTCATTTCCCCATTGCGAAACGCTGGTTTAGTGAAAAGCATTCGCGGAGCGTATGGCGGCTATATTTTAGCAAATGAACCGTCGAAAATTACGGCAGGCGATGTCATTCGTGTGTTAGAAGGTCCGTTGCAAGTCGTCGAAGAGCTAGAAGACGAAGAGCCAGCGAAGCGTGAATTATGGATGCGCATTCGCGATGCGGTAAAAGAAGTATTAGATAGCACGACGCTTGAAGATTTAGCAAGCCATACTGACGATCACGGTGACGCATATATGTTTTACATTTAAGAAAGGAGAATATATTTGGAGCGCATTTATTTCGATCATGCAGCGACGTCTCCTGTTCATCCACAAGTCGTTGAGGCAATGATTCCGTATATGACGACATATTTTGGGAACCCATCAAGCATTCATTCGTTCGGCCGTGAAAGTCGACGTGCGCTTGATGAGGCGAGGGAGACAATCGCGAAAACAATTGGAGCAAAAGGAAACGAAATCATTTTTACAAGTGGCGGAACAGAAGCGGATAATTTAGCGTTGGTGGGCGTAGCGATGGCGAATCGCGATAAAGGTCGCCACATTATTACAACGTCTGTCGAGCATCATGCCGTATTAAATACGTGCAAATATTTACAAAAACAAGGGTTTGATGTGACGTATTTACCTGTTGATGAGCATGGCATCATTTCGGTTGAACAGCTAAAAAGCGCGTTGCGCGATGATACGATTATCGTATCTGTGATGTTTGGCAACAATGAAACGGGCGTTTTGCAACCGATTTATGACATCGGGCAATTGCTTCGTGACCATGGGGCTTATTTTCATACGGATGCCGTTCAAGCGTACGGTTTAGTTCCGATGGACGTTCGTGAGCTTGGCGTTCATTTACTTTCCGTATCTAGCCATAAAATTAACGGGCCAAAAGGAGTCGGCTTTTTATATGTACGCGAAGGCGTTCGTCTTACCCCGCACATATACGGAGGAGAACAAGAACGAAAACGACGTGCAGGAACAGAAAACGTACCCGGTATTGTCGGATTGCAAAAAGCGGCAGAGATCGCTCAGCAAACGATGGCTGAAAAACGAGCGTTATATGAACAGTTTCAAAAAGTGATGTTAAAGACGTTTGCACAAGAAGGGATTCATTACGCAATCAATGGTCATGAAACATATCGTTTACCACACGTATTAAATGTGTCGTTTTTCGGAACAAATGTGGAAGCATTGCTTGTCAATTTAGATTTAGCAGGCATTGCCGCGTCAAGCGGCTCGGCGTGCACAGCGGGTTCGATTGATCCGTCACATGTGTTAGTAGCGATGTACGGAAATGAATCGGAGCGCATTCGCTCATCTGTTCGTTTTAGTTTTGGGTATGGAAATACGTTGGAACAAGTAGAACGAGCATCCTATGACATTGTAAAAATTGTGAAGCGACTAACGAAAGCATGAAAGGAGGGAGACGAATGGCAAGAGTTGTTGTCGGAATGTCTGGCGGTGTCGACTCATCTGTCGCAGCGCTATTGTTAAAACAACAAGGATACGATGTGATTGGCATTTTTATGAAAAACTGGGATGATACAGATGAAAACGGGGTGTGTACAGCGACGGAAGATTACGAAGATGTCGTGCGTGTATGTAACCAAATTGGTATTCCATATTATGCCGTCAACTTCGAAAAGCAATATTGGGAGAAAGTATTTACGTATTTTTTAGAAGAATATAAAGCAGGACGTACGCCAAATCCAGATGTCATGTGCAATAAAGAAATTAAATTTAAAGCATTTTTAGAACATGCGATGGCGCTTGGAGCCGACTATTTAGCGACAGGGCATTATGCGCGCGTCGCTTATCGCGATGGTGAATATCAATTGTTGCGCGGATTAGATGCGAATAAAGATCAAACGTACTTTTTAAATCAGCTCGGACAAGCGCAATTATCGAAAGTGCTGTTTCCGATTGGAGAATTGCAAAAATCGCAAGTGCGTGAAATAGCAAAAGAGGCGGGGCTTGCAACAGCAGGAAAAAAAGATAGCACGGGCATTTGTTTTATCGGTGAACGCAATTTTAAACAGTTTTTAAGCAATTATTTACCTGCACAACCGGGCAAGATGCAAACGCTCGATGGAGAAGTAAAAGGTACGCATGACGGGCTCATGTATTATACGATCGGACAGCGTCACGGACTTGGCATCGGCGGGAGCGGAGAGCCATGGTTTGTTGTCGGAAAAAATTTAAAGGAAAATGTTTTATACGTCGCACAAGGATTTGATAACGAATTGCTTTATTCGGATGCCATTATTGCGACGAATGTCAATTGGGTAAGTGATCGAAAGCCGCACGAACCGATTTCATGTACGGCGAAATTCCGTTATCGTCAACCAGATGTGCCAGTTACTGTAGAAATGATTGACGAGACGACAGCGCGTGTATCATTTAGCCAACGCGTGCGCGCAGTGACGCCGGGACAAGCGGTTGTGTTTTATCATGGTGAACAATGTCTCGGTGGCGGTACGATCGATCAAGTATTTCGCGATGGCAATCGACTCACATACGTTGGCTAACCTTCAACTCGACAGACGAGTTGAAGGCTTTTTTGTTATAATATGCATATGAGGTGAGATCAATGGATTACAATGCACAAGGCATTCAATATATGCAGCAACGTAAATATGAAGAAGCGGTCAAATGTTTTCATGAAGCAATTGAACAAAACCCGAACGATCCTGTTGGCTACATTAATTTTGGGAACGTGTTGGCAGCGGTTGGAGAAGAAGAAAAAGCGATTCGTTTTTTTAAAAAAGCGCTTGAACTTGATGAAAAAGCAGCGACAGCATATTACGGTCTCGGATCCATTTATTATAACCAGCAACAGTTCGAACGAGCGAAAGAACAATTTGAACGAGCTATTCAGGCTGGATTAACAGACGGCGATGTCTTTTTTATGCTCGGTATGTCGCTTATGTACTTAGAGCAGCCGCGTTTAGCGATGCCGTATTTACAACGGGCCGTAGAACTAAACGAGCGCGATGTGGAAGCAACGTTTCAACTTGGGCTTTGTTTAGCACAATTGCAGTTTGTGGATGAGGCGATGACCTATTTTGAACGCACCGTGCAATTAAACAATCGACATGCAGATGCTTACTACAATTTAGGTGTCGCATACGCATATAAGGACGATCCACAAACAGCCCATGCGATGTTCGAACAGGCGCTTGCTATTCAGCCGGATCATTTACTTGCAGGACACGGGAAAAAGCTAATGGAACGAGCGTTACAATAAAAAAGGGGGAGATGGCGTTGCAACAACAGCTAGATTTAGACGAGCGATCGTTTATTAAAGGCGTCCATATTGGCACGATTTTTCATAACGAAGACAATTTATATTCTGTCATTCGTGTACGCGTGGAAGAGACAAATGAAGCGCATATAGAAAAAGACGTTGTTGTAACAGGCTATTTCCCTTTGCTCGGAGAGTATGACACATATACGTTTTTCGGTTCGTTTAAAGAACATCCACGATTCGGGAAACAATATGTTGTCGAGCATTTTCGGAAAGAGTTTCCTGAAACAAAAGAAGGAGTTATTCAATATTTATCAGGTGGCATGTTTAAAGGAATCGGAAAAAAAACAGCCGCCGCCATCGTAGAAACGTTAGGCGAGAGGGCCATTTCTAAAATATTAGAAGACCCCGATGTGCTTGCAAACGTACCAAAATTGACAAAAGCAAAAGCGAAGCAGTTGTATGAAACGTTGCGCGAACATGAAGGGCTAGAACAAATTATGATCGCCTTGTCACAATTCGGATTCGGTCCGCAGTTGTCGATGAAAATTTATCAAGTGTACAAAGATGAAACGTTACAAATCATTCGCACAAATCCGTATCAGCTTGTAGAAGACGTTGAAGGGATCGGATTTGGCCGAGCAGATGATCTCGGTTTGCAGCTTGGCATTTCGGGCAATCACCCTGATCGTATTCGCGCAGGTTGCTTATATGTTATTGAACAACATTGTATGCAAGAAGGGCACGTCTACATGACGTATGAACAACTGCTTACGGAAGTGAAACAACTACTAGAAGCGAAACGTCAAGAACTCGTCGACATCGCTTGTATTTCCCGCGAAATCGTTCATTTATCTGAGGAAGGAAAGTTAATCGCTGAAGAAGATCGTTTTTACATTCCTTCGCTATATTTTGCCGAAAAAGGCATTGTGTCAAACGTAAAGCGACTGCTTGAGCAAACGGGCACGGCTACGTTTTCTGAAGCTGAATTTTTACTTGCGCTTGGAGAATGGGAAGAAGAGGCAAACATTCAATACTCGCAAAAGCAAAAAGAAGCGATTCAACAAGCACTTTGTTCCCCTTTATTTATTTTAACGGGCGGACCGGGCACAGGAAAAACGACGGTCATTAACGGCATTGTTCATTTGTTTGCGAAATTGCATGGGCTATCGCTTGATCCGGCGAGCTATGATGCGGAAGAGCCATTCCCTATTTTGCTTGCTGCTCCAACTGGACGTGCAGCGAAGCGCATGACGGAATCGACAGGATTGCCTGCGATGACGATTCATCGTTTGCTCGGTTGGAGCGGTGACGGATTTCAGCGTGGAGAAGATGAACCGATTTGCGGAAAACTATTAATCGTTGATGAAATGTCGATGGTTGATACATGGTTAGCTAATCAGTTATTAAAATCTGTCCCAACAACGATGCAAGTCATTTTCGTTGGCGACGAAGACCAATTACCTTCTGTCGGTCCGGGACAAGTGTTAAAAGATTTGCTTCGCGCAAACGTCATTCCGACCGTTCGGCTAACAGACATTTATCGTCAAGCAGAAGGTTCATCCATTATTTCGCTTGCTCATGCAATTAAAGATGGAAACATTCCTCACGATTTGACGTCTCCACAAAAAGATCGCTCATTTATTCGTTGTACGAGTGGACAAGTCGTTGACGTCGTAAAAAAAGTTGCTGAAAATGCAAAACAAAAAGGATATCGCGCAAAAGATGTGCAAGTGCTTGCGCCGATGTATCGAGGCCACGCAGGAATTGATCGGCTTAACGAGACGCTTCAACAACTATTTAATCCGAAATGTGACAATAAACGTGAACTTGTTTTTGGTGATGTTGTTTATCGCGTGGGTGACAAAGTGTTGCAACTCGTCAATCAGCCAGACGAAAACGTATTTAACGGTGACATTGGTGAAATTGTTGCTATTTTTTACGCTAACGAAAATGTTGAAAAACAAGACCTTGTCGTCGTTTCGTTTGATGGGAATGAAGTGACGTACCCAAAACAAGAGTTGCATCAAGTGACGCATGCATATTGTTGTTCGATTCATAAATCCCAAGGAAGTGAATTTCCGATCGTCATTTTGCCTGTTGTAAAAAGCTATTATCGTATGCTTCGGCGCAATTTATTATACACAGCGATTACGCGCAGTAAGCAATATTTAATTTTATGCGGTGAAGAAGAAGCATTCCAACTCGGAGTGATGCGAACAGAAGATGGAACGAGACAGACGACATTATACGAAAAATTAATCGCTGCTCTTTCACCTGAACAACAACTGCTTCCGATGGAAGATGCGAACATCGGAATGGAAGGTGTTACCCCGTATGACTTTATGGAAAATGACGTAACATAATGACGGACACACATATTCGCACGCTCCTTCTTTCCGTGACGTATGTTTGCGTAAAAAAATGACAAAGATAGAAGAAAAAATAAAAAGGAGCGTGTCCTTTTATGTTAAAGTGTCCGAATTGTCAAAGTAAAGATTTAGGGAAAATCGGTGTGAATCAGTATTATTGTTGGAACTGTTTTATTGAGCTAACCGTTCAAAAAGGTATGATCCATACGCACCAAGTTGAAGAAGACGGGACGCTTAGCTCGCTCGACGATTTGTTTAGTGAACAAGAACGAACATTGTTTTCGTAATGAAAGGAGAATGACGATGAATCGAACAATCGCTTCTTTAATTGCGATCGGTGCAGGAGTAGCCGCATATCAATTAGCGCAACGAAACGGTGGCATGAATATGCGCAACGTGCGAAAAGTCGGCAAACAAATGTTGCGTCCATTTATTTGACGAAAAACGGCAATCTCATTTGAGGTTGCCGTTTTTTGTATAACATCTTTCTTTTCACCCTACACTATAAACAAAGGGAGGGATCATCTTGGAACATTCACATCTTCATTTTTTCGTTCGTTTCACGAAATTGTTATTCGTTTTAGTTTGCCTATATTTTATTGTAAAGCTCAAGTCCGTATGGCTACCGTTTTTACACTTATTTATAAAAATTGTGACCCCTTTTTTCATCGCTGCGTTTATTACATACTTATTGCATCCGGTCGTTGAATACGTTCACCAACGCGGCATGCCGAGGGCGCTTGCTATTCTTTCGATTTACGCCTTATTTTTTGGAGGAATCGGTTTTGCCGTCTATAAAGGGACACCGTTATTTATCGCTCAGTTGGAAGACTTAAATAAAAGTTTGCCGATGTTTGTTCGCACATACGAACAATGGACGAATGCCATTCATGAACAAACGGCAACGTGGCCTTATGATGTTCATCAACGCATCGAGGCGATGATAGCGGAAGCGGAATCATTTATTAGCGAGGCGGTCACAGGTGCGATTATCGGGCTGAAACAGATTATTAATCGAGTGATCATTTTTTTTATTATCCCGTTTATCGCTTTTTACATGTTAAAAGATGTGGAACTGATTAAAAAAGCCGCGTGGGATTTAACACCAAAAAGATGGCGAAAGCAAGGTGTTCAATTTTTGCGCGACGTCGATCGAACGCTCGGTGGCTATATTCGTGGCCAATTGTTTGTTTGCTTATTGATCGGGACGGCTGCCACACTTGCGTTTTGGCTCATCGGCATGAAATATCCGCTTTTGCTTGGCATCATCGTCGGTGCGACAAATGTCATTCCTTATTTCGGCCCCATTATTGGTGCGATTCCAGCCGCCATTATCGCCGCGACGATGTCAGTAAACATGTTGTTTCTTACTGTCGGCATCGTTTTTTTATTACAGTTTATTGAGGGAAACATTTTATCACCTTTGATCGTAGGGAAAAGTTTACATTTACATCCGCTCATCATTATGTTTTCGCTATTTGTCGGTGGAGAAATAGGTGGAGTGCTCGGTTTAATTGTCGCTGTTCCAATTGTTGCGATCGCAAAGGAGACATTTACGCACATTCGTACGTTGAAAACAATGGTGCATTGACAAAAAAAAGGGGCTTGTCTATAATTTTCACAAGAGTAATACATACAAAAACGATGAAGGATCGAGTATGTTACAGTCCATCTTAAAGCGCTTTCGGCGCACAGAGAGGAATTTCCGCGGCTGAAAGAAATTCCAGATGAAGGGTAACAGAACGCTAATCCGGAGTGCAGGCAAACCCTGCCGACGAAGCCACGTTACGGCGGTTGAGGTGATGGACGTTTTGTCCATAAACAGGGTGGTACCGCGAGCAAGCTCTCGTCCCTGAGCAGGGATGGGAGTTTTTTATATTTTTAAGGGAGGAAGGAAACGTGAAAAAGCTAACATCTGCTCAAGTACGTCAAATGTTTTTAGACTTTTTTAAAGAAAAAGGTCACGCAGTTGAGCCGAGCGCATCGCTTATTCCAATTGACGACCCATCTTTGTTATGGATTAACAGCGGTGTCGCAACGTTAAAAAAATATTTTGATGGCCGTGTCATTCCGGACAACCCGCGCATTTGTAATGCGCAAAAATCGATTCGCACAAACGATATTGAAAACGTTGGAAAAACAGCGCGCCATCATACGTTTTTTGAAATGCTCGGAAACTTTTCAATCGGTGACTATTTTAAGCGCGAAGCCATTCATTGGGCATGGGAGTTTTTAACGAGCGAAAAATGGATCGGCTTTGATCCAAACCGTCTTTCTGTTACGATTCATCCAGAAGATGAAGAAGCGTTTGACATTTGGCATAACGAAATTGGTTTGCCAGAAGAACGAATTATTCGGTTGGAAGGAAACTTCTGGGATATCGGGGAAGGCCCAAGCGGTCCAAATACAGAAATTTTCTACGATCGCGGGGAACAATTTGGTAACGATCCGAACGATCCTGAATTATATCCTGGTGGAGAAAACGAACGTTATTTAGAAGTATGGAACCTCGTCTTTTCTCAATTTAACCATAACCCTGACGGCACGTATACGCCGCTTCCGAAGAAAAACATTGATACAGGCATGGGGCTAGAGCGGATGTGCTCGATTTTACAAGACGTGCCGACAAACTTCGATACGGATTTATTTATGCCAATTATTCGGGCGACGGAACAAATTTCAGGTGAAACATATCGCACCGATGCAGAAAAAGATGTCGCATTTAAAGTCATTGCCGACCATATTCGTACAGTCACGTTTGCCATTGGCGACGGAGCGCTGCCATCAAACGAAGGACGCGGTTACGTCTTGCGTCGCTTATTGCGCCGTGCGGTTCGCTATGCAAAACAATTAAACATTCAACGTCCATTTATGTATGAGCTCGTTCCTGTTGTCGGCGAAATTATGGTCGACTATTATCCGGAAGTGAAAGAAAAAGCACAATTTATTCAAAAAGTAATTAAAAACGAAGAAGAGCGCTTCCATGAAACGTTAAACGAAGGCCTTGCGATTTTAGCGAGCGTCATCGAAAAAGAAAAACAACGTGGTAGCGACACGATTAGCGGCGAAGATGTATTCCGTTTGTACGATACGTACGGATTCCCGGTTGAATTAACGGAAGAGTATGCAGCCGAAGAAGGAATGAAAGTCGACCACGACGGTTTTGAACGTGAAATGGATCGTCAACGTGAGCGAGCACGTGCTGCGCGTCAAGATGTTGATTCGATGCAAGTTCAAGGCGGCGTATTAGGCGACATTAAAGTGGAAAGTACGTTTGTCGGCTACGAACAACTTTCTGTTTCTTCTGTCGTAGAAGTCATCGTAAAAGACGGTCAACTTGTTAATGAAGTACGTGCAGGGGAAGAAGCACAAGTTATTTTACGTGAAACGCCGTTTTATGCAGAAAGCGGTGGACAAATTGCTGACCGCGGTTGGATCGAAGGAGAAACAGGAAAAGCGTATGTCAAAGACGTACAAAAAGCGCCAAACGGTCAACATTTACATCATATCGTTGTCGAACAAGGTGTCATTCAAACGAACGGCACATATACAGCGCATGTCGATGAAGCGGCGCGCGTCGATATCGTGAAAAACCATACAGCGACACACTTATTACATCAAGCGCTAAAAGATGTGCTTGGCGTGCATGTGAACCAAGCCGGTTCTCTCGTTGCACCTGATCGTTTACGTTTTGACTTTACTCATTTCGGTCAAGTGAAACAAGAAGAACTTGAACAAATTGAAGCGATTGTCAACGAACAAATTTGGCGCAATCTTCCTGTCAACATTGACTATAAGCCGCTTGATGAAGCGAAAGCGATGGGGGCGATGGCGCTATTTGGCGAAAAATACGGTGACATTGTGCGCGTTGTGCAAGTAGGCGATTATAGCTTAGAACTTTGCGGTGGTTGCCATGTCACAAATACAGCGGAAATCGGCTTGTTTAAAATCGTTTCTGAATCGGGCATTGGCGCAGGTACACGCCGCATTGAAGCGGTCACAGGAAAAGCAGCGTATCGTTTAATGAACGATCAAATTGCTTTGTTAAAAGAAGTAGCGGAAAAATTAAAAACGAACCCGAAAGATGTGCTTATGCGCATTGATACGCTCATGAACGACATGCGCGAATTGCAGCGTGAAAACGAATCGCTTGCTGCTCGTTTAAGCCATATGGAAGCAGAAAACTTAGTTAATCAAGCAAAAGAAATCAATGGCGTTCAACTTGTCGTAAGCAAAGTGAATAACGCCGATATGAACAGCTTACGTGCGATGGTCGATGATTTAAAACAAAAATTAGGATCAGCAATCATTGTGCTTGCTTCTGTACAACAAAATAAAGTAAACTTAATTGCTGGTGTCACAAACGACTTAATCGACCGCGGTTATCACGCTGGAAAACTCATTAAAGAAGTGGCGACGCGTTGCGGCGGCGGCGGCGGTGGCCGAGCAGATATGGCACAAGCAGGCGGAAAAGATGCGAATAAAGTAGACGAAGCATTGAAATTTGTCGAGCAGTGGGTAAAATCTGTTTAATAAACGGTGGAAATCGTGTACAATGGATGTAAGGATGGATATGCCAGATTTCTCGGAACGTGAGAGTGGGGTGCAAAAAACGGTGAGTTCGTTTGATAACACAATGCAATTTAACTTCTCGGAAGAACCGATGAACGTCGATGTTCGAGAAGTATTGCTTACTGTATACGACGCGTTGCAAGAAAAAGGATATAACCCGATTAACCAAATTGTCGGCTACTTATTGTCTGGTGATCCAGCTTACATCCCTCGCCATAAAGATGCCAGAAACTTAATTCGCAAAGTTGATCGTGACGAATTAATTGAAGAATTAGTGAAATTCTATTTACGAACACATCGCGAGGAATAGCCATATGCGTATTTTAGGATTAGACCTTGGAACGAAAACGCTCGGCGTTGCCGTAAGCGACGAATTAGGATGGACGGCTCAAGGCATCGAGACGATTCGCATCGATGAAGAACATGGCGAATATGGTTTTGACCGTTTGCGGCAATTGATCGAGCAATATGCGGTCGAAGAAATCGTTGTCGGGTTTCCGAAAAACATGAACGGCACGATCGGACCGCGCGGTGAGGCGACAAAACGCTTTGCAGAACAAGTGAAACAAACGTTTTCACTTCCTGTCGTCTTGTGGGACGAAAGGCTGTCTACCATGGCGGCAGAGCGGATGTTGATCGCTGCGGACGTCAGTCGAAAAAAACGAAAACAAGTGATCGACAAAATGGCCGCAGTGATGATTTTACAATCGTATTTGGACCATAAACAATTGAGGTGAACATGATGGAACACGGTGAAAAACACATTACAGTCGTTGATGAAAACGGCGACGAGCAACTTTGTGAAGTATTATTTACGTTTGAATCTGAGGAATTTGGAAAATCTTATGTTTTGTACTACCCAATTGGTGCAGAAGAAGATGACAATGAAGAAATCGAAATTCACGCATCTTCCTTTATCCCAGCAGAAGATGGGCAAGCAGGAGAATTGCAGCCGATCGAAACAGAAGAAGAATGGGATATGATCGAAGAAATGTTAAACACATTCCTCGGCGAAGAGGAAGAAGAGGAAGAGTAAGAGGCTGACTGCGCGTCAGCTTCTTTTTTTTATTTATGTCATGTCGTGGTTTGTAGTATAATGTCAAAAGTGAGGGGAGGATAGCGTATGTTACAAGAACATGAAGCGAAAACGGTGCGTAAAATGGTCTTATATATTACTGCACCTTTGTTATTGTTAATGGTTGCCGCGTGCATTGGTATATTTGTATACATTCGTTCAGCGTTGCAGCCTGTTGATCCGAACGATAAAACACCAATTCAAGTTGAAATTCCGATTGGCTCATCTGTATCTACCATTGCGACTATACTAGAAAAACAAGGTGTCGTAAAAGATGCGACGATTTTTCGGTATTACGTAAAATTTAAAAACCATGCCGATTTTCAAGCGGGCAATTATACGTTTACAAAAGCAATGACATTTGAACAAATTGTAAAGCAGCTAAAAACAGGAAAAATCGTGAAAGAAGCGAAATTAAAAATAACGATTCCAGAAGGAAAACAGCTAACGCAAATTGCAACGATTATTTCGCAAAAAACGGGCTACTCTACAGAAGACATTATGGCGAAATTAACAAACCGAACATACATTGAAGAGTTAATGAAAAAATATCCTTCTGTTTTAACAGCAGACATTTTAAATAAAAATATTCGCTATGCGCTTGAAGGATATTTATTCCCAGCAACTTATTCATTTACGGAAGAAAAACCGCCGCTTGAAGAAATGATTGAAACAATGATCGCCAAAACGGAAGAAATATTGGCAAAATATACGGAAGATATGGAAGCGCGCGGGATGACGGTTCATCAATTGTTAACGATGGCATCGCTTATTGAAGAAGAAGCGACAGAAAAAGCAGATCGCGAAAAAATCGCAAGTGTATTTTACAATCGATTGGAAAAAGGTATGCCGCTTCAAACAGACCCAACGGTTTTATATGCGCTCGGAAAGCATAAACAACGTGTATATTACAAAGACTTGGAAGTAAACTCACCGTATAACACATACATGTATAAAGGACTTCCACCGGGCCCAATTGCAAATGCTGGTGAAATGTCGCTTCATGCTGCGCTTCATCCAGCTGAAACAGATTACTTTTACTTTTTAGCGACACCAACGGGTGATGTTATTTTTACAAAAACACTTGACGAACATAATCGCGAAAAAGCAAAATATATCGGAAAGCAATAAAACGTTCGCTTTTTATTTTGATTTATGGTAGTATATATAAAGTTATGGATCGTGATGAAACAAGAGTTCAATTCGTTTGAACTCTTGTTTTTGCGAGGAGGACAGTTCGTTGGTAAATCAGGAAATGATTCAATATCTAGAACGATTACTACCAAAAAAAGAAGAAGCAATCGTAGCGATGGAACGATATGCGCGTGAACATAACGTTCCGATTATGGATGCGCTTAGCATCGAAACGATGTTGCACATGTTAAAACTCGTTCAACCGATGCGCATTTTAGAAATTGGCACGGCGATTGGCTACTCTGCCATTCGAATGGCGAAAGCGTTGCCGCATGTACACATTGTCACGATCGAACGCGATGAAGAGCGCTATAAACAAGCGCTCGTTTATGTAGAACAAACGAATACGAAAGAGCAAGTGACGTTATTGTTTGGCGATGCGCTCGAAATGGGCGACGAAGTGAAAAAGCATGCTCCTTTTGACGTATTATTTATTGACGCGGCAAAAGGACAATATCGCCGCTTTTTTGAATTGTACGAGCCGCTATTAAGCGAGCGGGGGATGATTATAACGGATAACGTACTATTTAAGGGACTTGTCGCTACACATGAACCGATTGAACAAAAACGCATTCGCCAGCTTATTAAAAAAATCCAAGCATATAACGAATGGCTAATGGCGCATCCGCGCTATGAAACGGTCATCATTCCGATCGGTGATGGAATGGCGATATCGAGAAAAAGAGGTGAATGACATGAAAAAACCAGAATTGCTTGTTACACCAACGAGCGTTGCACATATGGAACAACTTGCTCAAGCGGGAGCAAATGCTGTAATGATTGGGGAACAACGGTACGGCTTACGCTTAGCGGGGGAATTTTCAAGACAAGATATTATCGATGCCATGCACGTGGCACGAAAGTACGATGTGCGCGTATATGTTGCGATGAACGCGCTTTTTCATAACGACAAAGTAGATGAACTAAGTGATTACGTTCGCTTTTTATCCGAACAACAAGTGGATGCCATCGTATTTGGCGATCCAGCGGTGTTAATGACCGTGCGAGAAGTCGCACCGCATATGAAACTGCATTGGAACACAGAAACGACAGCAACAAACTGGTATGCGTGCAACTATTGGGGACGAAAGGGAGCGAAACGTGCCGTCTTAGCGCGAGAGTTAAACATGGAAGAAATTATCGATATTAAAAATCATGCAGAAGTGGAAATTGAAGTGCAAGTACACGGCATGACGTGCATGTTTCAGTCGAAGCGTTCCCTCATCGGCAACTATTTTGAATATCAAGGAAAGTTTATGGAAGTACAACAAATGAAATATGCGAAAGGGCTCTTTTTATACGATAAAGAGCGCGACAATAAATATCCGATTTTTGAAGATGAAAACGGTACGCATATTATGAGTCCAAATGACATTTGCATTATTGATGAGCTCGAAGACATGATTGATGCGGGCGTCGATAGCTTTAAAATTGATGGCGTGCTTCATGAGCCAGAGTATATTACCGAAGTGACAAAACTATATCGTCGTGCGATCGATTTGTGCGCAGAAAATCGCGAGCAATACGAAGAAGAAAAAGGCGAGTTGCTTGCGCGCATTGAAGCCATTCAGCCAACACATCGTCCGTTAGATACCGGCTTTTTCTTTAAAGAAACTGTATATTAAACGAAAAGGAGGGAGACGTATGAGCATATCACAAATCATCAACGGCAAGCGTGTCATTGTAAAAAAACCTGAGTTGCTTGCGCCAGCTGGTAACTTAGAAAAGCTAAAAGTAGCTGTCCATTACGGAGCGGATGCCGTTTTTATCGGTGGACAAGAATATGGCCTTCGTTCAAATGCCGACAACTTTACGCTTGAAGAAATGGCAGAAGGTGTACAATTTGCAAAGCAATATGGAGCAAAAATTTACGTCACGACAAACATTTACGCTCATAATGAAAACATTCCAGGGTTAGAAGAGTATTTGCGCGGCTTAGAGAGCGTTGGCGTGCACGGCATTATCGTTGCTGACCCGCTCATTATTGAAACGGCACGTCGCGTCGCACCGAAATTAGAAGTGCACTTAAGCACACAGCAGTCACTCACGAACTGGAAAGCCGTACAATTTTGGAAAGAAGAAGGGCTAGAACGTGTTGTTTTAGCGCGGGAAACAAGTGCGGAAGAAATTCGTGAAATTAAAGAAAAAGTGGATATTGAAATTGAAACGTTTATTCACGGTGCGATGTGTATCGCCTATTCTGGTCGTTGCGTATTAAGCAACCATATGACTGCGCGCGATTCAAATCGCGGCGGTTGCTGTCAATCGTGCCGTTGGGATTACGATTTGTACAAGCTTGAAGGCGATCAAGCGGTGGCGTTGTTTGATGAAAATGACGACCCGTTTGCGATGAGCCCGAAAGATTTAAACTTAATTCAGTCCATTCCAAAAATGATTGAGCTCGGCATTGATAGTTTGAAAATCGAAGGGCGCATGAAGTCGATCCACTACGTCGCTACTGTCGTTAGCGTCTATCGAAAAGTCATCGATGCATACTGTGCTGATCCGGACAACTTTGTCATTCGTAAAGAGTGGCTAGATGAACTCGATAAATGTGCGAACCGTGATACCGCGCCAGCCTTTTTTGAAGGTGTTCCTGGCTATAAAGAGCAAATGTTTGGCGTGCATAGTAAAAAGACGACGTACGATTTCGTCGGTCTCGTGCTAGACTATGATAAAGACACAGGCATCGTGACGTTGCAACAACGCAACTTCTTTAAACCAGGCGATGAAGTAGAATTTTTCGGACCTGAAATTGAAAACTTTACACAAGTCATTGAAAACATTTGGGATGAAGAAGGAAACGAGCTTGACGCTGCTCGCCATCCGCTCCAAATCGTTCGTTTTAAAGTCGATCGAGAAGTTTTCCCATACAACATGATGAGAAAGGGGCACTAACATGAGGAAGAAACCGGTTGTCATCGGAGTCGCAGGCGGCTCTGGTTCGGGGAAAACGACCGTCACAAAAGCGATTTATGAACATTTTCAAGGACATTCGATTTTAATGCTTGAACAAGATTTTTATTATAAAGACCAAAGCCATTTACCGTTTGAAGAACGATTAAAAACAAACTACGATCATCCGCTCGCTTTTGACAATGATTTATTAATCGAGCATCTTCATAAGCTTTTAAATTACGAACCAATTGATAAGCCTGTATACGACTACACGCTTCATACACGTTCAAATGAAGTGATTCGCGTCGAACCGAAAGATGTCATTATTTTAGAAGGCATTCTTGTATTAGAAGACGAACGATTGCGCAACTTAATGGATATTAAAGTGTACGTCGATACAGATGCAGATATTCGGATTATTCGCCGTTTATTGCGCGATATTAGAGAACGCGGTCGCACGCTTGAGTCGGTGATCGAACAATATGTCAACGTCGTGCGTCCGATGCACAATCAATTTATCGAGCCGACGAAACGGTATGCCGATATTATTATTCCAGAAGGTGGCCATAATCACGTAGCGATTGATTTAATGGTTACAAAAATTCAAACGATTCTTGAACAAAAGTCTATTTTGTAATACCATAGCATAGATAATATGTAAACTTTTTGTCTTTTGTACGAACAGCTCGTTCGTACATTTTCCATACATAAATAAAAAGGAGTGAGTCACATGTCAATGGAAAAAGAATACCCAATGACGAAAGCTGGGAAGGAGAAACTCGAGCAAGAACTGGAATATTTAAAAACGGTGAAGCGAAAAGAAGTGGTAGAGCGCATTCAAATCGCGCGCAGCTTCGGGGACTTATCAGAAAACTCGGAGTACGATGCGGCAAAAGATGAGCAAGCGTTCGTCGAATCACGCATTCAAATGCTTGAAAATATGATTCGCAATGCGAAAATTATCGAAGAAGATTTAGAAAGCACAGACGTCGTATCGCTTGGAAGAACGGTAACATTTATCGAGCTTCCAGATGGAGAAGAAGAATCGTATACGATCGTTGGTAGTGCGGAAGCAGATCCGTTTGAAGGAAAAATTTCAAACGACTCTCCAATCGCCAAATCTCTGATCGGTCGCCGCGTTGGTGAAGAAGTGACTGTTCATACGCCTGGTGGCGATATGGTTGTAAAAATCGTTGCAGTAAAATAGGTTTTAAAATGTAACACCTCGTCGACAATGAAGACGAGGTGTTTTTTATGATAAAAAAACGAATCATCGTCATCTTAACGATGATACAATTAGGGATACTTGTGCTCACAGGGCGACTTGTTCAACTACAACTAGTTAGCACTGAGTCGTTTCATGGGGTGAATTTAATAGAAGCAAGCGTCGCACAGCGTACGGAACAGCTTGTGATTGATAACGGACGCGGCATGTTCGTCGCCCGAAACGGCGAGCCGCTCACATATGAATACATCCCAACGCTCGTGTTATTTCCTTTTTTAAAGAAAATGGATTGGCCCATTGATCAAATCGCAACGATTGTTTCCGTGCCAAAAGAAACGATAAAACAACAGCTTGAAACGGCGAAAGGCCCAATCATTTTGCACGATGGGCAACAACCGATTCAACTGCAACCTTGGCAAATGAAACGGATTAATGATTTGCGCATCCCTGGTGTGATTGCCGTTCATAAACAGTACGAACTCAAACAAAAATATGCGCAACACGTCATCGGTTTACTTGGAGAAAGTGAGAAAGTGTTAAAAGAACGCTATGCGGATCGAAATTTATCTCCAAAAACAAAAATAGGGGTGTCTGGCTTACAAAGTTCATTTGATGAATTTTTAATTCCAGACGAGGAGACGAAGCTACTGTATCACGTAGACGCCCGTGGTGAGCCGTTGTTTGGCATGGATGTGAAATATACAGAGCAGGCGAATCCGTTTTATCCGATTACGGTACAAACGACGATTGATCATACTCTGCAACAACGTGTTGAGCAAATTGTTGCGCAACATGGCATGGAAAAAGGGGCTGTCGTTTTACTTGATGTCGAAACGAATGACGTTCTTGCGTTAGCGAGCGCTCCCGCCATTGATGAACGAGATCCGTACAAAGATGGAGCGATGGAAAATAAGGCGCTTCTTCCTCAAGTGCCGGGATCTGTTTTTAAAGTCGTCGTTGCAGCTGCTGCGCTTGAACATGGACTCATTCACGGACAGACGTTTAACTGTGATCAAAAAATTAACGGTGAGCTGGAAGAAAAAAAGAAAGGGATGCGCACGTTTGAAGATAGTTTTGCCATCAGTTGCAACAGGACGTTTGGAGAGTTAGGAAAACAGTTGATAGCGATAGATAAAAACGTGTTTGAGACATATGCACAAAAACTTGGATTGTTGCCACGCGTTGGTTGGGAGGGAGATGTTTATCATTTTCCATCGTTTCGTCCGCTTCATGAAGAGAAAAAAGGGAACATTTGGGGAGATGAACGGGATAAACATATTCCGCTTGCTGTCGCACAAACGTCGATTGGACAAAAAGATGTGCGCGTCTCACCGCTTGCGGTAGCGAATATAATGGCAACGATTGCGCGAGGTGGTGAGGTGAAACAAGTGCGCATCGTTCAAAAAATGATGTATAAAAACGGAACGACATTTTTCACATTTGATGAGAAACGGTTAACGATGGATTCATTGCGCAAAGAGACAGTGGACGAACTGCAACAACTGTTACAACTTGTTGTGACGCATCCGGAAGGGACTGGCCGTTCGTTTCAATCGTTGCCTTATGCCGTAGCAGGAAAATCAGGAACAGCGCAAACAGGAAAAAAAGACGTAGTGAACAAATGGTTTGCAGGTTATTTTCCAGCTGACCGTCCAAAATATGCGCTCGTTGTGGTACAATTAGAAACAACGTCATCTGCCGCCGTCACGAACAAAGTATTTGCCGATATCGTTCGTACTACATACGAGTTGGAACAGAAAGGAAGGTACCAAGAATGAGCAGCCGTTTTGCCAAACGTTCAAAACAAAGAAAAGTAAATCGCTTATTAAATACGTTCATTGCGATTGTGTTTGCGCTTATTTTATTTTTCGGATGGAAATGGTTGTTTGCCAACGATCGATCCGTAAAGGAAACGAACGCTTCTCCGCAACCAGTACGAGTTGAAGTCGAAACAAATGAGCCGTCAAACGACGAGCAACCATCCGAAACGGAAACAGAAACAAACGAACAACCGAATGACAACGTAGAAGAAACGGTTGTTGATGATCCGAATTCAAACGTCATTCGCGAAATTGTTAACCCGTCATGGCAGCCGATCGGCACAACGCAATCGGAACCGCATGTGACACAATATGATAAAAACTCTGTTGATTGGAAAGAAATGCTCGATGCCATTAGTTATGCGACAGGCATTTCTTCTTCTGATTTGATCGTCTGGTTTATCGGAAATGGCGGCAGTCCAAACCACGCCGTTGCCACCGTCTCCAAAAAAGATAAAACAGAACATTATAAAGTGTTTATCGAATGGGTGACCGACGAAGGATGGAAACCGACAAAAGTGCAACAACTAAAAGAAATAGAGCGCCGTCCGTGACGCTCTATTTTTTTGCTTTAAAATGCACCATGGCACTATATAGACGTTGTCCGTTTTCTAACAAGTGCATATGATACGATACATGATGTACTTCAAGCATAATCGCTTTGTTATGTTCAATTTGTTCATTAATTTTTTTCTCTAATGTCGCTAAATCTGTCGCTTCAAAAAACTCGACTTTATCTTGAATGAGATCAAACGTAATCATCGTCTTCCTCCTTTCTACACGTAGTTTAACACATTTCCATTGAACATCTAAAAAAAATATGATAGATTGAGAACAGCAATACATTTAATTCATACTATACTTATAGGAATTATTATATTTATGGAGTGTGACATCATGGGACGTGAGTTTTTAGACATCTTTGAAACGTGGGCACAGTCGTACGATTCGTCTGTATACGGTCACGATGAACAATACCGTGACGTCTTTGACGGATATGAGACGATTTTAAATACAGTCGTTGAAAAAAGTGGCGATGTCGTGCTAGAATTTGGCGTCGGCACAGGAAATTTAACGAAAAAGCTTATCGAGGCGAAAAAAACGGTGTACGGCATCGAACCGTCTGCCCCGATGCGCGAGCTGGCGAAAGAAAAACTTCCGAACGTGTCGATTGAAGACGGCGACTTTTTGCAATTTCCGTTGCCGAATGAACCGATCGATACGATCGTGAGCACGTATGCGTTTCACCATTTAACAGATGCGGAAAAAGAAGAAGCGATCGGCAAATATAGCGCACTTCTTCGTAAAGGTGGTAAAATAGTGTTTGCTGATACAGCGTTTATCGACCGCGAAGCGCATGAGGCGATGATTGCGGAAGCGAAACAAAAAGGATTCGTTGACTTAGCGGAAGATTTACAACGGGAATATTACACGACGATTCCTGCGCTTGAACATATGTTTACAATGCACGGTTTTACCGTCACATTTACGCCAATGAATCGTTTCGTCTGGTTGATGGAGGCTGTGAAACAATAAGTGAAAGAGGTTGAAACGATGAAAATAGCAATCATTGGAGCGATGGAAGAAGAAGTAGCGATTTTGCGCGAAAAAATTGCCGATCGAACAGAAACGACAGTAGCGAATTGTTCTTTTTACAGCGGCACGTTAGATGGGGCGAATGTCGTTTTATTAAAATCAGGCATCGGAAAAGTCAATGCAGCGATGTCGACGACGATTTTACTCGAACGTTTTGCGCCAGATGTCGTCATTAATACAGGTTCAGCTGGCGGTTTTGCCCCATCGTTAAACGTCGGCGATATTGTTATTTCAACCGAAGTTGTTCATCATGATGTCGACGTTACGGCGTTCGGTTATGCATACGGGCAAGTGCCAGGCATGCCAGCGCGCTATAAGGCAGATGAACGATTAGTACAAGCGGCTGAAACGAGCGCAGCGCACATTCGCGATATACAAGTCGCAAAAGGATTAATCGCAACAGGCGATTCATTTATGCACGATCCTGCGCGCGTTGATTTTGTACGCACGCAATTTCCAGACTTATATGCTGTGGAAATGGAAGCGGCTGCGATTGCGCAAGTATGCCATCAGTTTGGTGTGCCATTTGTCGTCATTCGTGCGTTATCAGACATCGCTGGCAAAGAGTCGAACGTATCGTTTGAACAATTTTTACAAAAAGCAGCCCTTCATTCATCTGAGCTTGTTCAATGGATGGTGAACGAGTTAAACAAATAGGAGAGTTTTCCTCTCCTTCTTTTTATCTTTTGGGAGGTCACAACATGAAAGTAGCGAAAAATGTGCATGAATTAATCGGCCATACGCCGATCGTTGAAATTACACAGTTTCCGCTTCCAAAAGGAGTACGTCTATTTGCGAAACTCGAATATTTTAATCCGGGCGGAAGCATTAAAGATCGTCTCGGCCAAGAGCTGTTAAACGATGCACTAGCGACAGGAAAGATCAAAGAAGGCGGAACGATTATTGAACCGACGGCAGGAAATACCGGAATTGGTCTTGCGCTTGCAGCGATCGGAAAAAATATTCGCGTCATTTTTTGCGTTCCAGAAAAATTTAGTATCGAAAAACAACAGCTGATGCGCGCCCTTGGCGCAACGGTCATTCACACACCAACGAGCGAAGGGATGGCGGGAGCGATTCGCAAAGCGAAAGAGCTCGCTGCGGAAATTCCGAACTCCTATTGCCCACAACAGTTTGAAAATCCAGCGAACCCACAGACGTATTATAAAACGCTCGGACCAGAAATTTGGGAACAACTGAACGGACAAATTGACGTATTTGTCGCCGGTGCCGGCTCAGGCGGCACATTTATGGGAACAGCCAAATTTTTAAAGGAAAAAAACGAAACAATTAAAACGGTCATCGTTGAACCTGAAGGCTCCATTTTAAACGGCGGAAAACCTGGTCCGCATCGAACGGAAGGAATCGGTATGGAAAGTTTACCGCCATATATGGATGAACGTTATTTTGATGCAATTTATACAATTTTTGATGACGATGCGTTTCGCCGCGTCAAAGAGCTTGCGCAAAAAGAGGGATTGCTTGTCGGCAGCTCATCTGGGGCAGCATTTCATGCAGCGCTACTAGAGGCGGAACAAGCGAAAGAAGGAACAAACATCGTCGTTGTTTTTCCAGATAGTAGCGAACGATATTTAAGTAAAAACATTTACGAAGGCGGGATGTAACGTGAGAAGAAAAACGAAACTCATTCATGGCGGCATTGCGGGAGATGCGCATACAGGTGCTGTATCCGTTCCGATTTATCAAGTGAGCACGTATAAACAAGAAGCCGTCGGGGTGCATAAAGGATATGAATATTCGCGCACAGGCAATCCAACGCGTCATGCGTTAGAGGAGCTTATTAAAGATGTGGAAGAAGGGTATGCGGGTTTTGCGTTTAGTTCAGGTATGGCAGCAATTACAGCGGTCATGATGTTGTTCAATAGTGGCGATCACGTCATTTTAACAGACGACGTATATGGCGGCACATACCGCGTGATGACGAAAGTATTAAACCGACTTGGCATTGCGTCAACGTTTGTCGATACGAGCGACTTAGCGAACATTGAAGCACACATTCAACCGAATACGAAAGCGATTTATATCGAAACGCCGACCAATCCGCTTTTAAAAATTACTGATTTACAAGGCGCATCAGCCATTGCGAAACGTCATGGGCTATTGATGATTGTCGACAACACGTTTAGCACGCCGTATTGGCAAACGCCGATCGCATTGGGTGCAGACATCGTCATTCATAGCGCCACAAAATATTTAGGCGGACATAGCGATGTCGTCGCGGGGCTTGTCGTCGTCAATAACGAACATCTTGCGAAACAGATGCATTTTATTCAAAACTCAACAGGTGGCATTCTCGGTCCGCAAGATTCATGGTTATTAATGCGCGGCATGAAAACGCTCGGCATTCGCATGGAAGAACATGAACAAAATACACGAAAAATTGTTGAATTTTTAACAAACCATCCAGCGGTCACACGCGTGTACTATCCAGGGCTTCCGTCTCATCCAAACTATGACGTAGCGAAAAAACAAATGCGCGGCTTTGGCGGCATGGTTTCGTTTGACGTCGGCAGCGGCGAAAAAGCCGAACAAGTATTGACGCGCGTTCGCTACTTTACGCTTGCGGAAAGTTTAGGCGCAGTAGAAAGCTTAATTTCGTTACCAGCGAAAATGACGCACGCCTCTATTCCGAAAGAGCGCCGCGACGAACTTGGCATTACGGACGGTCTCATTCGCATTTCTGTTGGATTAGAAGATGTTGACGATTTAATAGAAGATTTAGCGCACGCGTTGGCATAAATTACATCGCCCCCTTTTTTCTTTTCTATGATACATTGAAAGGAGGAAGGGGGATGACTGTTTTGGATGAAAAAAAGCGAAATTGGTTAGGAAAAGCGCGTGACTATAAAGCATACAGTCTCGTTTTATTTGCGCTTAGTGCGTTTTTATATATCGGCACACTCATCCCAGGCGCGATCGATGAAGCAAAACGACCACTTGTACTTGGCGCAGTATTTATTCTCATGCTCGGCTCGATCTTTTTCACTCACCGTTCAAACGCATACGTACGAAAAATAGAAGAAGACGCATAAACCCCATTTTCGAATAAAGAAAAAACGTGTAAAATAAAAGAAAATGGGCAAAGGGGGAATACATGATGATGTGGATGATTACAGGCTTAGTGATCACAGCCGTCATCGGCTTTGTTATTATTGCGGAAGTGAACGCTGAAGCATAAAACAGTCTCCAAATCGGAGGCTGTTTTTTATACGAAAGTTGTGAACAATTTCACAACTGTCGTCGACCTCCAATCTTGCAAAAATCCCAGGGGATCGACGACAAGTTATTTTCCGGGATTTTTGCACATGTAGCAAGGCATATAGCATATTGACTGAATTTTCAAATGTGTGTATAATGACATTATATATATTTTCCGTATGTTGATATATCAACACTTTTTTGGGGTTTGTATCGTACCTATGAGGAATTGAAACAGGGGAATAGACGGAGCAGTGACATTGCCACTTCTCGTTTGTATCGTACCTATAAGGATTAAAAAAGCTGTTCCAACGTGTTGTTCGGAACAGCTTTTATGTTGCTATAATTTCCAAAGACCTTTCTTTTGTTGACGTGCTTTTCGTTCAGCTGTAATAAAGCGTTGTTGATATTTGACATTTGGTTGAATTGTCATCACTCGTGCATATCCGTCTTTGACAAGCGTTTCGTTATACAGTTCTTTTCCGACCCAAACATACGCTAGAAAACGGCCGTATTTGTCTTTCACTCCTACATCAAATTCAAGTGTAACCGTTTGATTGGTCAATCGTTTTTTTGTGTAATTAGACGCTTCTTTCCCATATTTCTCTACTGGTTTTTGAGGATGAACAGTTTCTGGCGTATTAACGCCAATGAAACGAACTCGTGATGTTGCGCCGTTAGAAAAACGAACATCGATTGTGTCGCCGTCTACTACACGAATAACTTTTACGACATGTTTTGAATTAACACGAATGGCAGGTGGATGAATAGTTTTATTTGTTTGACGAATGATATTGCCATTTTTATCGTGATAATGGTATTCTCCATATTTTAGTCCCCATTTTTCGCAATTTGTTCGACAAGTATGTCCACCGTTTGCATCTGTTTTCCCAGGATGAGCATATGCAGAAGAAGTAAAGAAAATAGTGAAAGCTGTAACAAGCGATAATAGAACCCTTAACAACATCGATCCCTCCCAAGTCCTTATGTTTTTTGCTCCCTTCCCTATTATTTGTATATTTAAATATTATGTCAAGAAAATGTGGGAGATGGATGGATATTTGCGAGTTTTTTGATTTCAAATTTATCAATATAATGATTGAATATGCTATGTTTCGAATTGTTAAATTTTATTGAATTTTCTTTTTATTTGACAAAAAACGACAACATTTTCTTCTCTTTTTCGATAAAATGAAGCAAAAGGAGGTGTCTTATGAGAGTTATTTGTTCATTCCAAGTGAAAAAACTCCCACTTCATTATCGAATGGCAATTGTGTCGATCATGAAAGAAAGTATACGGGCATCTAGCGAGGAATATTACGAAAAGTTGTACATGAATCAAAAAACAAAACCTTTCGTTTTCTCACCTTTTTTAAAAAACTTCTCTTTATGTTAAAGCCGATGATAAAATCCCCAATATAGCCGGAATAAAATTCCCCACTTACAATAGAACCATAGTGTCAATGAGAGGAGCTATGGTTCATGATTACGAGAGGGGAATTTTTTATGATCAAAGAGATGTATGAAAGGGGAATGAGTATTTCCGATATTGCGAGGGAATTGGGGATCGATCGGAAAACCGTCCGAAAATATATTCACTCCCCCAATCCTCCTTCCAAATCCAAGCGAAAACAAAGAAAAAGCAAGTTAGATCCATTTAAGCCGTATCTTCAAAAACGAATGTTAGAAGATGGGGTGTTTAATAGCGAAAAGTTGTTTTTTGAAATTCGACAACAGGGCTATATGGGAGGAAAGACGATTTTAAAAGACTATATGAAACCTTTCCGAGAGACGGCGAAAAAGAAATACACCGTTCGTTATGAAACGCTTCCTGGCGAACAAATGCAAGTCGATTGGAAAGAAGTTGGGGAGGTCGTGATCGAAGGGAAAAAAGTCAAGTTATCGCTATTTGTGGCCACGTTAGGCTATTCGCGGATGAAATACGCGGTATTTACGACCAGCCAGGATCAGGAACACTTAATGGAATGCCTGATTCAGAGCTTCAAGTACTTTGGCGGGGTTCCGAAGAAGGTGTTATTTGACAATATGAAGACCGTTACAGACGGCCGGGAACAAGGAGTGGTGAAATGGAATCAACGATTTTCTGAATTTGCGAGTTACTACGGATTTATTCCAAAAGTGTGCCGGCCTTACCGGGCCCAGACAAAGGGAAAAGTCGAACGAGCCATTCAGTATATCATGGATCACTTCTATGTGGGGACAGCGTTTGAAAGCATCGAGGAATTAAATTTCCTTTTACATCGTTGGCTCGATCAAGTGGCGAATCGGAAGCCAAACGCCACTACCGGCATTCCTCCGCAAGAGCGTTGGGCAGAGGAACAGCTGAAACCTCTCCCGTTGAACGATTACGATACGAGCTATCTTTCCTATCGGAAGGTGCATTGGGATGGCAGTTTCTCTTACAAAGGGGAACAATGGCTTCTATCGGCGGAGTATGCGGGCAAAGAAATTCTGGTGAAGGAGCGATTAAATGGGGATATTCGATTGTATTATCGAGGGGAGGAGATTTCTTACTTGAACCAACAGAAAAAAGTGATTTCATTCGCCGAAAAAATCAAAAAGAAACAGACGGAAACGGCCGTCACCATTTCGCCTGTTTCGGTGGAAGTGGATACTCGTCCATTGTCCGTTTATGACACGTTCCTGCGAGGGGAAAGCTCATGAAAGAACAAATACACGAGTATTGCCACCGTCTTCATTTGCCTGTCATGGCGGAGCGATGGTCCGCCATGACAGAATACGCAGCTACTCATAATATACCATATTCGGAGTTTTTATTCCGCTTATTAGAGGCGGAAATCATCGAAAAACAGGAACGATCGATCCAAACGCTCATCAAACTGTCCAAACTGCCATATCGCAAGACGATCGATACGTTTGATTTTAACGCACTGCCTTCCGTGGATGAGCGCCGGATTCGAGAGCTGCTTACCTTATCGTTTATTGATCGAAAGGAGAATATTCTTTTTCTCGGTCCGCCGGGGATTGGAAAGACACATCTGGCTATTTCGATTGGAATGGAGGCGATCGCAAGAGGGTATAAAACGTATTTTATTACCGCCCATGATTTGGTCACTCAGTTAAGAAAAGCCGACCAGGAAGGAAAGCTGGAAAAAAAGCTTCGCATGTTTGTGAAGCCAACCATTCTCATTATTGATGAAATGGGGTATCTAAAACTGGACCCGAACAGCGCTCATTACTTATTTCAAGTGATCGCCCGGCGGTACGAGCATGCCCCGATTATCCTCACCTCCAACAAAAGCTTTGGGGAATGGGGAGAAATCGTGGGAGACTCGGTATTGGCGACCGCGATGTTAGATCGATTACTGCATCATTCCATCATTTTCAACCTAAAGGGGGAAAGCTATCGATTACGGGAAAAGAGGCTCCAAGAAGAAAAACAGAAGGATCAATGAAAGGTCCTTCTGGGGAATTTTAAACCGGCGATTTTGGGGAAAAAATAATCGGCCTTGACACTTTAAAAGGTAATGAAATTGAGCTAGATGAATTACGTGTTGTTATTAGTTCACCTGATTATGAATTTTTGCTTCATTTGTATAATGGTTTGCAAAGTAAAAAAAGGTTCGAATATAAAGGATACGAATTTATTCGAAGAAAAATAGTAATGGGAGAGGAAAAGAAGATTACATCATCTGTCGTCATATTTCGAACGCTCTCCCCTTTGTTAATAGAAGATGAAAAGAAAATTCCCATTGCTCCAGATGATCCAAATTATGAAAAACATATCAATTACTTAGCCGATACGATTTTATATGAATATCGCGGGAGGGGATTATATAAACCATTGACAGTGCGACCTATTCGATTTAAAAAGATGGTCATAAAAGAATCTAATCATCAATTTACTGAAAAGTATGGGGAACAACAGCATTTATACTTCACTGCGTATCATGGCTTATTTCATATGAGCGGAGAACCTGCCGATTTACAATTGCTTTATCAACTCGGTTTATCAAAACGGCGTAATCAAGGATTTGGAATGCTTGAAGTGGAGGAGGTGAAGGAATGAAGGTTGAATTGCACATGGGGGGATGGATGATTAATATGGGACTTGTCGGGCTATATCGTGTGTTTGAATACGGACGGAAACATGAAATAATTAGCGAAGAACACAAACATAGCGTGACAGTTAAACCATGGGGAATTGAATTGGATACAGAGGTACTTCCACAATTGCCAAGAGCATATTTCTTGTATTTGTTGGAGGAGTATAGTGTTGCCAGAAGAGAATGCGAAAGATTGGATGCTTACATCGAACAGGTGAAGAATGAAGAACAGTTTAAAAATCATTTGACAGCAATAAAGAAAGTTATATCAGATACAGGAACTAAAATAATTAAATATTTCACTCATGAAACATTGGAAAGTATATTAAAACAGATAAAAGAAATAAAGAAATATGAGCAAGTACATCAGCTGGAAGAGCATATACGTACTTTAAAGCAAGTGTATAGTGAACCGAAAATCAATGAAAAATTAACTTTTAATTATTTTAAACATGCTATACTTAAGCCATTATTTTTTGGGCAAGTTTCATTTTTAAATGTGTCAAAAAATAATCTAGATTTTGAAGGTCACGTAGAAGAGTTTTACAATAGTTATATTTTTCCTGTAGTAAATGATTTATACTTGGAATCTGTCATTAATGATAGTCACTCTATGGAAGAGATAAGTTCTTTGTTAGAAAAACAGAGTGAATATCAGCTGTTTAGACAATTAAAACGGGCATGGAAGAAAAAAACGTTAGAAGAAGTACGAGAATACGTCAAGACAGAAATAAATAAGTGTTTGCTCTTCAATGAACGTCTTGCTTTTTATAACTTCGAAGAAATGGTATTTTCTCCGATAGGAGTTGCGAAAGATAAAGCGTTTAACTTTAGTTGGTATTTTAATGGTGAGCAACCTCGACCACTATCTTCATTAGCTAAACTTGTGCTTTTATTCGCACCAATTGGCTCGACCATTTATTACAAAAACGAAGGAATAAATGAACAAACAGAACGACGATTGTATGCAGGTTTCGTTCAGACGGACGCCACTTTTGCGGAAGTTTTACAGAAAAACAATCATTTTAGGGAGTTAAAGAAAAAAAGAGAACCTTTTAACAAGATCGTCAGTCAGCTTGTTCAAAGCGTGAAAAAAGAATCGGAATATACAGTCGATCATTTGTTTTTCTTAGAATTCTTTTCGGACTACGACAGTAAAAAAACACACTTGCATTATTACCACCTTCCTATGTACTTAGCCCATTATTTCAAGCAACATGCTGATCGACTTGATTACATCAAACCATACGACTATCGTGAGCAGTTTGTGCAATCTGTGTTGCGCGGCGCGGATCCAATTCATGTCATCTATCACTATTTGCGCGATTGCATCAAAAATGAAAGAAGTACGAACGGTCCGTACATTGCCGTTCGGGAGCGGAATCGAATTTTGCAGTTTAAAAAAGGAGTGAGAGATATGGCCACAACAGACAAAAGAGTAACTGCGTTGTTTATGCAAGGGCGAGAAATTCGCGATGCGATCATCCGTTCAAGCGGTTCGGAGAAAAAAGTGACAAGCATTGCTTATCGTTTATTAAATGCTGCAAAAGCCGGAAATCGAAAAAGTTTTATGGATACGCTTTTGCGTATTTATATGTCTACAGATCGTCCGATGTCACCTATTTTCTTAAATGCGCTACATGAACGGGATTTAGATTTTGCGACAGTGGCGAATGCGTTTATTGCTGGATTACTCGCAAACCAATATAAAGAAGAACAGGAGGAAGTTCAAGCATGAAAAAAGCGTTAACAATGACCGTCATTTTTCAAGCAAACTCATTAAACTATGGAGAAGGAATTGCTAATATTTCAGAGTTGAAAAAATTTCATCGCGGCGACGGTGAAGTATATACGTATGCATCGCGGCAAAGTATCCGTTACGATATTGTTCGGCTCGGAAACGAGCTGTTTGGGTGGAATTTAGATACGGTTGACAAAGCGAGTGGAGTTGTCCAATTTAAAAAAGATGTCACGATTAATGACTCTGTTGAAATGGACTTATTTGGCTACTTAAAAACGGATAAAAATTCGCAAAAACGTCCTGCTGTTGTTCGTCTGAGCCATGCGATTTCGCTTGAGCCATACAAAAGTGATTTGGAATTTCTAAACAATATGGGGCTCGCAAGCCGCATTGGCCAAGATGCTAACTTAGCCAATATTGAACAACATCATAGTTTTTACACATATACGATTACCATCGATTTAAACCGTGTCGGTGTAGATGGGGAGATTGAACTTCCAAGCGAAGAAAAGGCAAACCGTGTACTTCAACTTCTTGAAGTTTTAAAAGTTTTAAACCGCAACATTCGCGGGCGACAAGAAAATTTATCTCCTCTTTTTGTCATTGGTGGAATGTATAATGTCGCCAATCCGTTTTTCCTCGGGCGCGTGCAACTAAGTGTAACAGGGAACGGATGGGCCATTCAAACGAAGCCAATTAAAGAAACGATGGAACAAACATTTGCTGGGGAAGCGATCGGCAAAGATACACGTATCGGTATATTGAGCGGTGTTTTTGCAAATGAAGGAGAGTTGTACGATTTATTCAACGAGCAAGTGATGCCTGTCGAACCGTTTTTCCAATATGTTTCAAAACAAATCAAAGCGTATTACGGTGTTTAAATATGAAAGCGTTACGATTAAAGTTATTTCAAGAAACAGCGTGCTACAAAAAGCCGTTTGCTTCCAAAGTGGCGGAAACGTATCCGCTTCCGCCATATTCAACAGTAAAAGGAATGATTCACGCTTTGCTTGATGCAAACCAATTCATTCCAATGCGTCTAAGTGTACAAGGGACGTATGAAGCGAAGTTGCTTGATTATCAGCGATATTATTTTTTCAAAAGGAGAGAACTATCCAGCTTTCCACTTGTACTAGATGGGTTAGCACGAATGGAATTTTCTTACGATAAAAATGAAATCACAACGATGCCAATGTACACACATTTGTTGCACAACGTCCATTTATTAATCCATGTCGAAGCAGAGGAACACATATTAACGCAAATCATTCATGCTATCGAGCATAGTACCACTCATTATAGCCTTGGGCGTTGGGAAGATTTAGTTCGGATTGATGAGTATAAACTCGTGGAAGTCCGAGAACTTGAGGAAGATGAGACCTTGACTTTGCAGCGAGATGCCTATATTCCGAGACATCTTCTTGATCGAGAAACAAAAAGTATTCCTTATCAACTCAATTGGAAATATGAAATTGTTAATGGAATTCGACAGTGGGAAAAAATTCATGTAGGTTATGTTCAAAAAGGAGTTGAGGCTCCAGAAGGAGTATGGATAGATGAGGACGGGGAACTAGTTTTTTATCATCTGTAGGAGGGGCAATGATGGCTTTTTATGCAAAATCGGAAGGAAAAGAGACGATTCGTGAACATACGGATCGTCTCCTTCATAATTTAAATTTATTAAAAGACGCTTATGGTCACAAATTCATGTTAATGGACGAACAAATGTGGAAACTGTTAGAAATAGCTGTGCAATATCATGATGTCGGCAAAGCAAATACGGTATTTCAAAACAAGATCCGTCAGGCGATTCATGAATCGATGTTAGAAACGGATGTAGAAACAAATGTACCTCACAATTACTTATCAGCTGGATGTATACCACTAAAACAGCTAGACCTCACGAAAGAAGAAGAGCGACTACTTATTCACGCGGTCGGTTATCATCATGAGCGTGACCAGCTTCCAGAGAAAGAAATGATTCGTCATGTTTTAGAAAACGATATAAAACAGCAGTTGCCACAACTAAGTGAACATATGGGATTACAAATGACAGAAAAATTTTCATATCGATTCGTTGATCGATTGTTAAAGCGATATACGTACCATGACGGAGAAGAATTTTGGAAATATGTCATGATTAAAGGATTACTACATCGTTTAGACCATGCGGCCTCTGCTCATATGGATGTCGAAAGGGATGTAGAAAAATCGGTCTACATAAATGTAAATGAATATATGCAAAAACAAGGATTCCATAAAAATGATTTGCAACAATTTACTGAACAACATCATGATAAGAACGTTATTGCTATTGCACAAACGGGAATGGGGAAAACGGAAGCGGCGCTTTTATGGATTCGAGAGGATAAAGCATTTTTTACATTGCCACTTCGAGTGAGCATTAATGCAATATACGACAGAATAAAAGAAAAAATGGGTTATGATGCGGTTGGATTGTTACACTCTACGAGCGTGCATTATTTAGTAGACAAAGAGGAAAATTGGGAAGAATTAAAACAACAGTCTGAACATTATGCGAAGAAGCTATTGCTTACAACCATTGACCAAATTTTAAAGTTCCCATTTTACTATAAAGGTTTTGAAAAGGAATTGGCAGCGATGGCGAATGCAAAAATAGTGATCGACGAGATACAAGCATATGAACCGAGGATTGCAGCGATGTTAATTAAAGCATTAGAAATGATCCATCATGTAGGTGGAAAATTTATGATTATGACTGCTACGCTCCCTACTTTGTATTTGGAAGAGTTAAAACAGCGAAATGTGATTCACGATGATGAATTTGTTACAGGGGAGTTCATTGATACAGATGTTCACCGTCACCGCATTTGTTTGCGCTCCGAGTGTATAGAGGAAACAATCGGAGAAATGTTAGAGCTAGGAGAAACGTCACAAGTGCTTGTCATTGTCAATACTGTTCGTAAGGCAATGCGTCTTTATGATAAATTTTTAGATTGTGATACACAAGTTCCTATCTACTTACTCCATTCGCAATTCACACAAGAGGATCGCCAGTTGTTAGAAAAGCGTATTAAACAATTTAATGAAAAGAATGAACGAGGAATTTGGATTACGACGCAACTCGTTGAGGCGAGTATTGACATTGATTTTGATTATTTGTTTACGGAAATGTCAACGTTAGATAGCTTGTTTCAACGTTTCGGACGTTGTTACCGTAAAAGAGCACTTGACCATGACCATTGCAATATTCATATTTTCACTGAAAATATCTCCGGCATTCCGAGAGTATATAACGAACATCTTGTAAATGAGAGCATTCGGCTGTTAGAGCAATACGATTACCAAATTGTTGACGAACGTGCCAAGGTAGAAATGGTAAAGCAGCTATATGATCGAAAACAACTAAAGGGAACATCATTTTTGAAAGAGTTTGAAGATGCCTTATACATGTTTGATAATCTTGATCCATACGGAATGGATAAACGTGAGGCGCAACAAAAACTGCGTGATATTCAAAACATCCAAATCATCACGCGGCAAATGTATGATCAAATTGAGCATCTATTTGAGCAGTATAAGAAAGAAAAAGAATGGAAAGAGCGGTTGAAATTACGAATGGAAATTGAAAAGAAGACAGTTAGCGTTCAGCGATATGTAGCGGAAAAATATGTGTCGGAGCGTTTGCCAAAGCCATTTGACCACATATATATTGCCGATGTTCAATATGACTTTAATCGTGAACAGTTGAAAGGAAAGGGGATTTTATTGGACAAACCTTCATCCAATCAATATTAAGAGGGAGTTTATATTCATGGTTAGTGGTGTGCAAATGCAGTATTACAAAGTGTGTAAGCGGAAGCTATGGTTGTTTTCAAAAGGAATTGCGATGGAAAATGAACATGAACGTGTCATTGAGGGAAAGATTTTACACGAGCGGGCTTATCCGCGTTTGGAAGATAGGGAAATTTTAGTTGATGATACATTCAAGTTAGATGCTTTAGATAAGGAGTATGTTCGCGAAATTAAGATCTCCAGCAAAATGCCAGAAGCCGATCGATTTCAAATGTTGTATTACTTATATGAGCTAAAGAAACGGGGCATTACGAAGAAGGGATTGATTAGCTATACGAAGGAGCGGAAAACTGAAGAGGTAGAACTGACAGAAAAAGATGAGAGCGCGATTGAAAAGGCGATAAAGGAGATTTATGTCATTTTACAATCTCCTTCTCCGCCGCGGTTAAAAAAACTTCCTTACTGTACAAAATGCGCATATTATGAATTTTGTTTTGCGCTAGAGGGTGATGATTAAAATGTTGCGGGATCACTATATTTTTTCTAACGGTAGGCTGAAAAGAAAAGATAATACGCTATACTTTTTTGACGAACAAGAAAATAAAAAGAGCCTTCCTGTTCATCAAACGGATAATTTATATATATTTGGGGAAGTGGATTTAAACTCGTCGCTATTAAATTTGCTGAGCCAGCATGATGTTCATCTTCATGTATTTAATTACTACGGATTTTATGCAGGTACGTTTTGTCCGCGAAATAAAAAAGTTTCAGGATTTACGGTGGTGCAACAAAGTGTTCATTATCTTGAGCATGAGAAGCGGTTATATATGGCGAGGTCGTTTTTGCAAAGTGCCGTGCATCATATGTTGCGGAATATTCGACGATACAAAGAAAAAACGGAGCAATATGTAAAAAACATCGAAGAAGAAGCGAAAAAGATGGATAGTGCTACGACAATTCAAGAACTGATGGGAATAGAAGGACGCATTCGGCAACATTATTATCAGTCATTTAATGCAATTTTGAAACAAGATTTTATCTTTGAAAAACGAACAAAACAACCGCCGCAAGACCCGCTTAATGCCCTTATTTCGTTTGGGAATTCGCTTTGTTATACAACGGTTTTGTCGGAAATTTATAAAACACAATTAGATCCGACTATTAGCTTTTTGCATGAGCCATCAACGAAGAGATTTTCTTTATGTCTAGATTTAGCGGAGATTTTCAAACCATTACTCGTTGATGTTGTGATTATTTCGTGCATTAATAATCGCATCATCACCCAGAAACATTTCGATTTTCTTGATGGAATGGTTTTGCTAAACGAGGAAGGAAAAAAGCGTTTTATTAAAGAATGGGATGAGAAGCTATCAACAACAGTACAGCATCGGAAACTGAAGAGAAAAGTAAGTTATCGTTATTTTATTCGTCTGGAATGTTACAAACTCATTAAACATTTCATTGGCGATGAACCTTATAAACCGTTGAAGGCATGGTGGTAGTTATGTTTGTAATCATTACGTACGATGTTGGAGAAAAACGTGTAAATAAAGTGTGTAAAAAGCTGAGGGAGTACTTAACGTGGACCCAAAACTCTGTGTTTGAAGGGGAGATTTCCAAAAGTTTGCTTATGAAATGCTTGAACGAGATAGACCAAATTATTGATGAAGATGAGGATTCCATTTATATTTACGAAGTGGCTAATCCGAAGAATATCAAGAAGCAAGTATTTGGACAGGAGAAAAACTTTGATGAACTCTTTCTTTAATATTTGCAGTGAACCTCTAATTTTAAAAAATGAATAAAAATGCTTGATATATCAACAAAAAATGCGGTATTTTTGGAATAAGGACAAAACACGACTGACGCTTCACTGCAAAAAGTAGGAACTTGTCATATCAACACTTCCAAAAAATCGTTGATATGACAGTACTTTGTGTTTTTAGACTTTAGGGGTTTTATCTGAACGTAGTGGGATGTAAAGATGAAAACTCCTGTAGATGAATATAAATACGCATTAAGTCGTTTTATCTGAACGTAGTGGGATGTAAAGCCGTATAAACGCAGCATCGTCATTTCAATTTGAGCAAGTTTTATCTGAACGTAGTGGGATGTAAAGAAGGTAGAGCTTCGTTGCGAATTTAAGCTGTTCAGTTTTATCTGAACGTAGTGGGATGTAAAGTGCAACAATACATCTTTCCGAATCGAGAAAACAGAAAACGTTTTATCTGAACGTAGTGGGATGTAAAGCTGATCCTGCATGCTGTTCCATTCTTTCAGTAACACGTTTTATCTGAACGTAGTGGGATGTAAAGGACATCACAAACAAAATTGTTGCCGGGTTGATTTTATAGTTTTATCTGAACGTAGTGGGATGTAAAGGTGTCTTGGTAGGCTTTTGCAATCATGCTTTTAATGAGTTTTATCTGAACGTAGTGGGATGTAAAGGTGTATCTTTTGTATTAGTAACGTTCCTTTTCTCAAGTTTTATCTGAACGTAGTGGGATGTAAAGAAACTAGGGACATTAACGGCTTGTCCTTTCGTTCCAGTTTTATCTGAACGTAGTGGGATGTAAAGGTGTTTGGCGTTCCTTCTTGGTCTTTTGGAATTGGCAATGTTTTATCTGAACGTAGTGGGATGTAAAGCATTCTGAGGTTAGCGACTTCTTTAAGTGCTAACCCATGTTTTATCTGAACGTAGTGGGATGTAAAGTTGACCAACTTCTTGAAGGATAGGAGTAATGGCGTTTAGTTTTATCTGAACGTAGTGGGATGTAAAGTAATAAAATCAACATTAGAATTATAAATTTTGGCTAAGTTTTATCTGAACGTAGTGGGATGTAAAGAGAACAACCATCGTCGGAGCCCGCCCGGATTTTTGAATTGTTTTATCTGAACGTAGTGGGATGTAAAGCATAAACAGGTTGATTTAAAAATGCAAGGTGTCAGCAGTTTTATCTGAACGTAGTGGGATGTAAAGTTGTCGTTGACGTGAAAGATGCGCTAAACGATTCAGTTTTATCTGAACGTAGTGGGATGTAAAGCTGCTCGAACACCGTTTAATTTCAATAATTCCGCTCGAATGTTTTATCTGAACGTAGTGGGATGTAAAGCATTAGTTAGTTGCTAATGTGCTAGGAATATCTTTAAGTTTTATCTGAACGTAGTGGGATGTAAAGTGAGCAATTGCACAATCAATGCACCAATGTTCTCCGTTTTATCTGAACGTAGTGGGATGTAAAGTAGAATTGTGCCTAAATCTTCGCACATTTGGAATCCATTGTTTTATCTGAACGTAGTGGGATGTAAAGAAGTACCAACTTGCATCCAAACGTCTCACGAATTTTTCGTTTTATCTGAACGTAGTGGGATGTAAAGGCGATATTCGGGAACGCAATCGGGTTCTATGAGGTGGCGGTTTTATCTGAACGTAGTGGGATGTAAAGCTTTCGTATGGTGTAGAGTTATACCTGCCGTCTACAGTTTTATCTGAACGTAGTGGGATGTAAAGCATGAACATTGTTTCGAGTGTGAGAACCGACAATTAGTTTTATCTGAACGTAGTGGGATGTAAAGAAAGCGAGAAAGAAGCTTGAACAAATGGGATTTTGTTTTATCTGAACGTAGTGGGATGTAAAGATAATAGGAACTATTAGTTGTGGGGATGGCGTTATTGGTTTTATCTGAACGTAGTGGGATGTAAAGATCGACTTATCTTATGTTGCGGACTATGCGTCGAAACTCAAGTTTTATCTGAACGTAGTGGGATGTAAAGTTCTTCTTTCGGCTTTTCTACTATTTTTGACGAAAGTGTTTTATCTGAACGTAGTGGGATGTAAAGTGCATTGAGCCGCTAGGGGTTGAATGTCCGATGTGTATTGTTTTATCTGAACGTAGTGGGATGTAAAGTAAAATCGGTGTTTGTCGTTTAAACCGCTTGTGTCGTTTTATCTGAACGTAGTGGGATGTAAAGGCTGAACCTGCAGAATTGTCTGACCTCGATACTCGGTTTTATCTGAACGTAGTGGGATGTAAAGGAAAAATAAACAAGGATAACGTCCATCCCATGATAGTGTTTTATCTGAACGTAGTGGGATGTAAAGATACTCGACATTATTGCTCCCTCCTTGTTTCTTTATGTTTTATCTGAACGTAGTGGGATGTAAAGAGTGTTGTTTATTTGTCAACATTGTTTTTGATTGTTTTGTTTGATCTGAACGTAGTGGGATGTAAAGCAGATTGTCGAGTACGATGACACAGATGTGTTAAATGTTTTATCTGAACGTAGTGGGATGTAAAGTTGCTCTTTCTGCACTCATTTATTCTTAATTTTCCGTTTTATCTGAACGTAGTGGGATGTAAAGGAATTTATAGTCATCGCGCATAATTGTGCGAAGGTTCGGTTTTATCTGAACGTAGTGGGATGTAAAGCTAGTAGTGGTCATAACGTTTTTTAAAACGGTAGGTGATGTTTTATCTAAACGTAGGTGAAATATCCCCCTTTCACCTAATTTTCACCATTCACTCGTACACTTACGGTATACAGTACATGATATGGTGAATCAGGGGGGATATGTGTTGAAGAAAAACATCGTAAAAATCATATTGGACGTCTCAATGGCGATTGCGTTTGTGTTGTTAATGAATCCGAGAGTGTTTAATGGATTGCCGTTTCATGAAATTGCTGGAACTGTAATCGGAGTGGCGATTCTTGTTCATATCGGATTAAACTATCGTTGGGTAATCAACACGACGAAAAAAATATTTTCTTCCGAACTTCCGAAGAAAACGAGGATCAGCTTTGCCTTAAACATCTTGTTGCTTGTTTCGATGGCAGCGGTCATTGTATCGGGGATTTTGATTTCGCGTGTTTTGTTTTCGAACGTCGCACTAGAGGGGAACCATTTTGTACGGGAAATTCACGACCTTTTCGCCAACACAACGCTTGCTTTAGTCGGCCTTCATCTCGGCTTGCATTGGCAATGGATCATGGGTGTTAGTAAAAAAGTGTTCAAAGCAAAGGACGGAACGTGGCGGAAAGGAGCGTTCATTTCTAGCGTGTTGATATTTGCGCTTTTAGCTGGCGGGATGTATTGGAGTTCGCAATATGTCAAGCCAAGCGAAGGAGAGTTCAAACCGAAATTTGCCGAACAAAACGCACCATCCTTTGCTGGAAAGACGGTTGGCACACTGCCAACCCCACCGGACGGAGCGTTTCGCCATGAAAAATTCCTTAAAGAACACGGCACCAACAACCCGCTGCTTGTCTTGCTTCACTACTTTACCATTTGGACAGTGATGATCGTTCCCACATACTACATCGAAAAACGAATGCGCAATAAACGAAAACTGAGCGTATGAAAGGTGTCCCGTTTTTTCGGGACACCTTTTCGTTATGATCCTTTTTTGCCTTTATCGTGCTTATAACATTCGTGATATAGCTTCATTAATGCTCGTTTTTCAATGCGTGAAACGTAGCTGCGAGAAATGCCGAGTTCTTTCGCGATTTCGCGCTGGGTGCGTTCAGGTTGCATGTTTAAGCCGAAGCGGCTAACGATGACTTGTCGTTCACGATCGTCAAGGACGTGTAAATGTTGAGCGATATTTTCAAGCTCATTATTTTTTTCAATCATGTCGATAATGTCTTCATCTTCGGATTTTAATACATCGAGTAGGCTAATTTCATTTCCGTCGCGATCTTGCCCGATCGGATCGTGCAAAGAAACATCTTTCCTCGTTTTTTTCAGCGAACGAAGGTGCATTAAAATTTCATTCTCGATACAACGAGCAGCATATGTCGCCAGTTTTGTCCCTTTTCCTGTTGAATAGCTTTCGATCGCTTTAATTAAGCCGATTGTGCCGATTGAAATTAAATCTTCTGGGTCTTCTCCAGTGTTTTCGAACTTTTTTACAATGTGCGCAACGAGGCGCAAATTGTGTTCGATGAGCTTGTTGCGAGCGTATTCATCTCCTTTTGCCATTTGCTTTAAATACATCGCTTCTTCTTTTGCATCAAGCGGTTGTGGAAAGGCATTGTTTTTCACATAAGATACGAAAAAGACGAGCTCCTTTATAAACAAAGCAAGCGCAGAAAAAATGGCACCCATCATCGTTCACCTCGCAGGTGGTCTTTTGTTGCTTATGTATGTATATGCATTAGAAAACTTGTTCGTGTTTGGACACATGATTTTTCTTTTTTCCCCTTTGTTTGTGAAAAGAAAATCTTGTATAATCGAGGAATGTAAAATAAATATGAAAGAAGGATGAAGCGTGAGAAGGACAATGATGAAACCGTTGAAGCTCACTCCCCCTCAATTGTTAGCGGGCATGTTTCTCTTTCTTGTCGTTGTCGGTGGGGGGTTGTTGAAGTTGCCGATCGCAACAGAGAAGGAAATTAGCTGGCTTGATGCGTTCTTTTTATCGACATCCGCAGCAACGGTGACCGGCTTAGCACCAATTGATCCCGGTTCGACATTTACCGTATTTGGAGAAATTGTGTTAATGGTGCTTATTCAAGTTGGGGGACTTGGAGTTATGACATTTGCGGTGCTCGTTGTTATTGTGCTCGGGAAAAAAATCGGGATGAAGCAACGCATGTTGATGCAAGAGGCGTTAAACCAACCGTCGCTCGGTGGGGTCATTCGTTTGGCGCGCAATTTACTGTTGTTTTCTTTATTTATGGAAGTTGTTGGTGCAGTGTTGCTGGCGATCGATTGGGTTCCGAAAATGGGCTGGGCGAAAGGGGTATATTACAGCGTTTTTCATACCATTGCATCGTTCAATAATGCCGGATTTGCGTTATGGCCGGATAATTTATCGCGTTTTGTCGATGATCCGATCGTCAATGTGACCGTCTCTTTATTAATTATCATCGGTGGGCTCGGTTTTACGGTCGTATTTGACGTATTGTATCAACGACGTTGGAGAAAGTTATCTATTCATACGAAGCTGATGTTAGTCATGACACTTGTTGTGAATATTGTGGCGATTATTGCCTTCTTTCTATTCGAACATAACAATCCGAAAACGCTCGGTTCTCTTTCGCTTCGTGAGCAACTATGGGCATCTTATTTTCAAGGTATTACCCCGAGAACAGCAGGATTTAATACGATTGATATCGGTTCCATTGAACAACCGACGGCGATGCTTATGATTTTCCTTATGTTTATTGGAGCAGGAAGCACGTCGACAGGCGGAGGAATTAAGCTGACGACGTTTGCGGTCATTATTTTTGCGGTGATGAGTTTTTTAAAAGGAAAAGAAGAAACGGTCGTTTGGATGCGAACGATTCGCCATACGATTATTTTACGAGCATTGGCCATTGCGTCGATGAGCATGTTGTTTATTTTTGTTATGACGATGATATTGACACTTACGGAAGATGCTTCGCTTCTTGCGCTTTTATTTGAAGTTGTATCCGCATTTGGTACAGTTGGTCTTTCGATGAATATGACATCGCATTTATCAACGATTGGAAAGATGCTCATTATTTTCGTCATGTTGTTTGGGAAATTAGGTCCGTTAACGCTCGTATATTCAATTGCGAAGCCGAAAAAAACGAATATTCGTTATCCGAATGGCGATATATTGACGGGATGAAAAAAGCGAGGGGGGCTCCCTCGCTTTTATTGTGCAGGTTCTTGCGGCATAATTAAAATTTCTACCCGTCGGTTTTTCGCGCGTCCTTCAGGTGTAGCATTTGAGGCGATCGGTTTAAACTCTCCATACCCTTTTGCGCTAAATAACTGCGGGTTTAATCTTGTATTTTCAAGCAATAGTTTCATAAAGTTGACGGCGCGCATAACGCTTAATTCCCAGTTGGAAGCAAATTTCGCATTGTTGATCGGCACGTTGTCGGTATGTCCGCTAATGACGATGTTGCGCGGCGGATTCATGACGAGCAAGTTCGATATTTTTTTTGCGACATCGCGATATTGTGGCTTAATATCAGCGCTGCCTGAGTCGAACAACACATCGTTCGCAATCGTTACAAGCAATCCTTCTTCTGTCATCGCGACAGACAATTCTCCGCTTAATTGATTCGTTTTGACGTATTCATTAAATTTACTTTGAATCTTTTTTAATTCCTCGTATTCTTTTTTTGAAATTTTGACATACGGCTTTTGACTTGGAGAGTCTTTAATGACCGAATCTATTTTTTCCCTATCGATCGGGCTCAAATATTGTAGTGCCCCAGTTCCTCCTGTTAGTATGCTATTGAAAGATTTGGCGATTTGCTGGAATTTTTCTGAGTCAATTTGGCTACTAGCAAATAATACGATAAATAGTGCTAATAACAGTGTTAATAAATCAGCGTATGGAATTAGCCAACTTTCATCTATATGGTCTTCATGATGATGTTTTTTATGCTTTTTCGCCATTATTCTGAGCTCCTTGTCCTAAAAGTTTTTGACGTTCGCTCATCGGTAAATAAGAAGCTAATTTTTGTTCAATCGCTCTAGGTGCTTGTCCTTCAATGATTGAAAGCACGCCTTCAATCATCACTTGACGTACTTTCACTTCTTCTTTTGACTTGCGTTTTAATTTGTTCGCAAATGGATGCCAAAGAACGTATCCTGTAAAAATTCCCATGAGCGTCGCAACGAACGCCGCACTAATTGCGTGACCAAGACGATCAATATCAGACATATCCTGCAAGGCAGCGATCAATCCGACGACGGCCCCAAGTACCCCAAGCGTTGGAGCATATGTACCGGCTTGGGTAAAAATTGTTGCGTTTGCTAAATGACGCTCTTGCATTGCTTCAATTTCTTCAGTCATCACGTCACGAATAAATTCTTGTGACTGTCCATCAATGGCTAAACTTAATCCGTTGCGTAAAAATGGGTCATCGATTTCGGCCACTTTTGCTTCTAGCGCTAACAGCCCTTCGCGGCGAGCGATGTTTGCCCATTCGACAAACAACGGAATGAGTTCTTCAATTTTTGGCGTTTTTGGTTCTTTAAAAATGACCCCGAATAACTTTGGCACTTTCGCAATTTCTTTCGTTGGAAAGGCGATCGTGACGGCGGCCGCTGTCCCTAACAAAATGATTAAAATCGCCGCAGGGTTAATGAGCACAGCCGGACTTACTCCTTTAAACATCATTCCGACACCCACCGCAATAATGCCAAGAATGAGTCCGATTAAGGACGTACGATCCATATTTATCACCTCTAGTTGTAGAATGAAAAATAAAACCAAATTTATCATATAATTTATACGGGTATTTGAAAAGGGAAATTTGTACGAAAAAAACCCTTGAAGTGGAAAGCTTCAAGGGTTACATTTTCTTTAATCGGAATGAACCGACCATTAAAAGAGAAAGCGTAAAAATAATAAAAATAAAGACGTAAGGTGGGAAGTAATGAATTGTTAAATAACTAAGCGTCAATAAACAACCTGCCGCCGTGATCGGCAAACCGGTAAAATATCCGTTGCTTTCCGTAATGTTAAATCGTGCTAGGCGAAAAGCACCGCAACCGATATAAAAAATCGTAAAAAATGAGCCGGGTGCGCCAAATTCGTGCAATAATCCTTGATAAAGTAATAGTGCAGGTGCTACTCCAAATGATATAATATCACTCATTGAGTCCAATTGTTTCCCTAAGTCAGATTCAATATTCATTTTCCGAGCGACCGTTCCGTCAAAACGATCGGCAAGTGCTGCCAAAAAAATAAACAATACAGAGACGTTTAGCTGGCCTTTCACCGCAAATAAAATCGCAAAGCCTCCTAGGCTTAAATTTGTCAACGTCAATACGTTTGCCGTATGCGCTTTAAGTTTTTTAATGGTATGATCAATATAATCGGATAAAAACATACACGTTCACTCCTTTATTAAAATCGTGACAACCCACTTGCCAAAAATATCACTCGGTTACTAATATTTTATTGATAATAAGCAAACTAGTAAAGGACATTCTTTACTTTAGGAGGGAAAGTCGTTGGTCAAATGGCTATATCGCCTGTTTATTGAATTAACAAATCATCCTTTGACATCGAAGTGGCTTGCTTCGTTTACGCGCTCAAAATGGAGTCGGTGGGTTATTCCATCTTATGCGAAAGTATATAAAGTAGATGAAGAAGAAATGGAAAAAAAGTTGCACGAATATGAAACGCTTCAACAATTGTTCGTCCGATCGCTAAAAAAAGGACTTCGTCCGATCGATGAACACCCAGATAGTGTCGTAAGCCCTGTCGATGCCGTTATTGAAGATGTCGGCATCATTACAGACAAAAAAGAAATCATCGTGAAAGGAAAAACGTACTCCATTCGTGAGATGCTTGGCGATGATCGGATCGCTGAAAAGTATTTGCATGGAACGTTTATTATTTTGTATTTAAGTCCGAGCCATTATCATCGTATTCATAGCCCAATATGTGGGGAAGTTGTGAAGCAGTGGGAGCTCGGTGGCAAGTCATACCCTGTCAACCGTCTCGGATTGAAATATGGCAAAGATCCACTTTCTAAAAATTACAGAAGAATTACTGAACTGTGTACAAATGGTATGCATACAGCCATTGTGAAAGTCGGAGCGATGTTTGTCAACAGCATTGAATTAACACATGAACACAACTATGTGAACAAAGGCGAAGAAATCGGATATTTTTCGTTCGGTTCAACAGTAGTGTTATTGTTTGAAAAGGGCGCCTTTACGTTAGATGAACAAATTATTCCGCCGCTTGAAGTAAAAATGGGGCAACGTCTTGGATTTTTTGCGCAAAAGAAAAAGAGCCAGTAACTGAAGGCTCATTACGAAGACTGTTTAATTTTATGGTCAAGACGGCGACGGAAAATTTCTCTTTCAATGAGTTGAATAAATTCTTTGCTTAATTGTAATTCTTTTGCTTTGTAGTATGACTCAATTAACAAGTCGTCAGGCAAACATTTCATTTTTTCGCCTCCTTGGTATACACGGAAAAATGTATACATATAATGGTAGGTTTATCTTCACTTTATCATAAATCAAAAATAAGAACAATTGTTCTAATTATCCACATGTGTTGGTGGATAAGTTGTGGATTTGTTGTTTATAACGATGAGGAAATGTTGAAAAATGAATGTGGATCATGTGCATAAAGTTATCCACATGATATGAAAAACATCGGATTTTGTCGAAAAATTTTACAATTTGTTTATTTATGTAAAAAAGAGAGAAGGAATGAGAACGTATGTTAAAATATTTTTTGCCGAACGAACATGCGAAAAGTATTTTTGAAATTACTCCAGAACATTTAAAACAAAAAGGAATAAAAGGAATTATTACAGATTTAGATAACACGTTAATTGAATGGGATCGTCCGCTTGCGACGCCTGATGTTGTTCGTTGGTTTGAACAAATGAAACAAAGCGGCATTCAAGTCACCGTCGTATCCAATAACAATAAAAAGCGAGTGGAAGCGTTTGCTAAGCCGCTTGGCATTCCGTTTATTTTCGAAGCGCGCAAGCCGTTAACGCGAGCGTTTCAACAAGCGTTGCGCGACATGAAGTTGAAAAAAGAAGAAGTTGTCGTCATTGGCGATCAACTTCTCACCGATGTGTTTGGCGGCAATCGGCTCGGGTTACATACGATTTTAGTCGTTCCTGTTGCACAAACAGACGGTTTTTTCACTCGTATAAACCGAAACATTGAACGAAAAATCTTAAATATGATGCGAAAAAAAGGTATGATTCATTGGGAGTGATGAAGATGAGTGAACAAATGATTTGTATTGGATGTGGAGTAACGATTCAAACGGAAGATGAAACGAAAATCGGATATGCGCCCCCTTCAGCGCTAGAGAAAGATCCGGTGATTTGTCAGCGCTGTTTCCGATTAAAACATTACAACGAAGTGCAGGACGTCTCGTTAACGGATGACGACTTTTTAAACATTTTGCACGGCATCGGACAAGCAGACGGATTAGTCGTGAAAATTGTTGATATTTTTGATTTTAACGGTAGCTGGCTGCCGGGACTACATCGATTTGTCGGGAAAAAAGATGTGCTGCTTGTCGGCAACAAAGTCGATTTATTGCCGAAATCCGTCAAACATGAAAAAGTGACGCGCTGGATGAAACAATCGGCTCGCGAACTCGGCTTACAGCCACGCGACGTCTTTTTAGTGAGCGCCAATAAAGGCTACGGAATGAAAGAAGTGATGGCTGCGATTGATGAATATCGAAACGGAAAAGACGTGTATGTCGTCGGTTGCACGAACGTTGGAAAATCAACGTTTATTAATCGCATCATTAAAGAAGCGACAGGAAAAGGAAATGTCATTACGACATCGTATTTCCCGGGAACGACGCTCGATATGATTGAAATACCGCTTGATGACGGCTCGGCTCTTTATGATACGCCGGGAATTATTAACCATCATCAAATGGCGCATTTCGTCGATAAAAAAGATTTAAAAGTCATTACGCCAAAGAAAGAAATTAAACCGAAAGTGTATCAATTAAATGAACAACAAACGTTATTTTTCGGAGGGCTAGCTCGGTTAGATTACGTAAGCGGTGGAAGACGTCCATTTGTATGTTATATGTCAAATGAATTGTTTATTCATCGAACGAAGCGTGAACATGCGGATGAGTTGTATGAGAAACATCTTGGGGAGTTGTTGCAGCCGCCGCGCAAAAGCTATTGCGAGCAATTGCCGCCGCTCGTTGCCCACCATTTCACATTAAAAGAACCGAAAACAGATATTGTTTTTTCAGGGCTCGGTTGGGTGACATGTCATGAACCTGGCGCTCATGTCGTTGCATATGCGCCAAAAGGCGTCGGTGTGATGTTGCGCAGATCGCTCATTTAACAAAGAGGGGGAGAGGAACTTGAAATTATTTGCGCTAATCGGCTGTCCTGTTCATCATTCCTTATCACCGCTTATGCATAACGATGCGTTTCAATCGTTACGTATCGATGCGCATTATCATGCGTTTCATGTTGAGCCTCACCTGTTAAAAGAGGCGGTGCAAGGGTTAAAAGCATTACAATGTGCAGGGTTTAATGTGACGATTCCGCATAAAACAGCAGTGATGGCGTATATGGATGAACTTGATGAAACGGCAAAACAAATGGGAGCCGTCAATACAGTCGTCAATGAAAATGGGAAGTGGATTGGTTATAATACAGATGGTGAAGGGTTTGTCCGAGCGTTATGTGAGCAAATGAACATTGAATTGTCCGGTGCGCGCATTTTGCTTGTCGGCGCAGGCGGGGCGGCGCGCGGCATTTATTTTACTCTTTTGAAACATCGTGTGTCTGCCGTTGATGTATGTAATCGCACGGCAGGAAAGGCAGAGACGTTTATTGAAAAACAAATATCTTCTGTTTACTCGCTTGAGGAAGCAGAGGAACGTTTAGGGGAGTATGATATCATTATTAATACAACGTCTGTCGGCATGTATCCACATGTCGATGCGATGCCTATTTCTCTTCAAACGTTAAAAAAGGGGACGATCGTCAGCGATATTATTTATAATCCGCTGATGACAAAATGGCTGCAAGAAGCAAAAGAGAAGGGTGCGCGCGTGCAAAACGGCGTCGGTATGTTCGTTTATCAAGGTGCCCTAGCGTTTGAAAAATGGACAGGAATTTTTCCAGATACAAAACGAATGGAACAAGTTGTGATGCAACAGTTAGGAGGAAAAACATGTTAACAGGAAAACAAAAACGATTTTTACGTTCTTTAGCTCATCATTTAACGCCGATTTTTCAAGTCGGAAAAGGCGGCGTGAACGACAATATGATTAAACAAATTGCCGATGCGCTTGAAGCGAGAGAGCTGATTAAAGTGAGCGTATTAAAAAACTGCGAAGAAGAAAAAGAAGTGATTGCCGAGCAGCTAGCGAGCGGAGCAGGGGCGGAAGTCGTCCAACTGATCGGTCATACGATTGTATTATACAAAGAGTCTCGTGAACGAAAGCAAATTGTGTTACCAAAATAGGAGCGATGCAGTGAAAAAAGTAGGCATTTTAGGTGGGACGTTTGATCCGCCTCATTATGGGCATTTATTAATTGCGGATGATGTACGAACGGAATTAAAGCTCGATGAAATATGGTTTATGCCAAACTACATTCCGCCGCATAAAGATAAAAAGGTGACTGATCATGTGCATCGCGTCAATATGTTGCGTATGGCGATTGCCAATGACCCACATTTTCGCGTTGAAACGATTGAATTAGAACGGAAAGAGCGATCGTATACGTACGACACGATCGTTTTGTTAAAAAAAAGACATCCGCATACGACATTTTACTTCATTATTGGCGGAGATATGGTCGAATATTTGCCGCATTGGTATCGCATTGATGAGCTCGTTCAACTCATTCAATTTGTCGGCGTGAAACGTCCGGGCTATTCGCTTTGTACGCCGTATCCGATTATCGAAGTGGACGTGCCGACGTTTGCGGTTTCTTCTTCGCTCATTCGCGAACGTATCCAAAACGGAAAAAGCGTGACATATTTGTTGCCAGAAGCGGTTCAATTATATATAAAGGAGAATCGATTGTATGAAACGTGAAGAGGCGTTAGCTATCGTGCGCAAGCAATTAAAAGAACAGCGGTACGTTCATACGGTAGGTGTGATGGAAACAGCTATTGAGTTAGCAAAATTGTACGGAGCTGATGTTCAAAAGGCGGAATTAGCTGCCATTTTTCACGATTACGCAAAATTTCGCACGAAAGAAGAAATGAAGCGCATCATTGTAGAACAACAAATGCCGCAAGACTTGTTGGCATATAGTCCGGAATTATGGCATGCGCCTGTTGGGGCATATTTAGTACAAACGGAAGTCGGCATTCAAGATGAAGAGATTTTGCAGGCGATTCGTTATCATACATCGGGGCGACCAAATATGACATTGCTTGAAAAAATTGTGTATATCGCCGATTATATTGAGCCGAATCGTTCGTTTCCGGGCGTTGATGAAGTGCGGGCGCTAGCGCGAGAACATTTAGATCATGCGCTTTTCCGTGCGCTTCAAAATACGATTCAATTTTTAATGGACAAACGCGAGCCCATTTACCCAGATACTTTTCATACGTATAATGATATAGCAAAAAAATTAAAGGGGGTTTCATCGTGACAGAACGAGACATTTTACGCATCGCAGTAAAAGCAGCAGATGAAAAAAAGGCAGAAAACATTGTAGCATTAAATATGAAGGGCATTTCGCTCGTTGCTGATTATTTTATGATTTGTCACGGCAATTCGGATAAACAAGTACAGGCGATTGCGCGTGAAATTAAAGAAAAAGCGGAAGAACACGACGTTGTCGTCAAACGTGTTGAAGGATTTGACGAAGCGCGTTGGATTTTAGTGGATTTAGGAGATGTCGTCGTCCATGTGTTTCATAAAGAAGACCGCGAATATTATAATCTCGAACGGTTATGGGGCGATGCGCCGCTTGAACAAATTGAGAGTGATCTTGGGGCATGACGTACGAACGGTTTGCGAGTTGGTATGATCAATTAATGAGCGATGCCCCATACGATGCATGGTGTGCTCTCGTCGAACGGGCGGTGTCATCTTACCGAACGGGAAAGCGAATTCTTGATCTCGGATGCGGTACGGGGGAACTCGCCCTTCGCTTAGCTGAAAAAGGATTTGATGTGACAGGTGTTGATTTATCGGAACAAATGTTGGCGATTGCGCAAATGAAAGCGCAAGAACGTGGAGTTAATCTTTCATTTTTTCAGCAAGATATGCGCGACTTTGGTCCGTTTGAGCCGTTTGATACGATCGTCATTTTTTGCGATTCACTCAATTATTTGTTGCAAGAAGAAGATGTGATCGCTACGTTTTCGCGCGTATACGATCAATTGAAGCCAGATGGGTTGTTTTTATTTGACGTTCATTCTTTATTTAAAATGGAAAACGTCTTTTTACACCATGGGACGTTTGCGAGTAATGATGACCAAGTAAGCTATATATGGAACTGTTATCCGGGCTCGTGGCCGCATAGCGTCGAACATGAATTGACGTTTTTTGTTCGATTAGAAGAAGGGGTATATGAGCGAGTTGACGAAATGCATGTGCAGCGAACGTACGATGTTGAACGATACGTGACGTGGTTAAAACAGGCTGGTTTTCGCTTGTTGCACGTATGGGCGGATTTTACAGAACAACAGCCGACAAATGAAAGCGAGCGCATTTTTTTCATTGCGCAAAAATAAACGTCCCAAAAGTGTTCTCTTTTGGGACGTTTTATTTTAGAAGGATTTTTTTTATTCATCGCGAATATGATCAATTTGTTGGCGCACCTTTTCTTTTTCTTCGTCAAATTTTTCATGCGTTTTTTGAAAAATATGAACGAACAAGTCCCCGACTTCTTTTTCTAACACGTCAATGCCAGCTCCTGTAATGCCACCTTTGACACATACTTTCTCCTGTAATGTCGGTAACGTATACAATTGTTTCTCAAGCAAAGCACCTAGTCCGATCATCATTTCTGTCGCTAACATCGTTGCTTGTTCGTTTGTAATGGCTGTTTGTTGAACGGCTGCATCAATAAATTTTTGAATTAAGTAGCTGAAAAAGGCTGGTCCACAGCTCGTTAAATCAGAAGCGATGCGCGTAATAGGCTCGTCTATGTATATTGGACGAGAAATGCAACGGAATAGCCGTTCAATTGTCGCTCTCTCTTCTTTTGTACAACGCTCGCTTACGGTAATGAGAGAGCTTCCCGCAAGTGCCCGATTCGTAATGCTTGGAATGACGCGAGCAACGCTACACGGTACGAGCGATTCGAGCTGTTGAACGGAAATCGGGCTCGTAATTGACACGATGCAATGATGGTCGGTCAAATGTGGCCGTAATTGTTTTAAAACGGCTGGCATATGTAGCGGCTTTGTGCAAATGAAAATAATCGTTGCATGTTTTGCTATTTCTTCGTTCGTTTGTATGACATGAACGTTTGGATAACGTTGTTGTATACTGTACGCTTTTTCAAGCGTTCGATTCGTAATGAATAGTTGTTCTTGCTTCACAGCATTGCCGTTAATAAACGATTCAATTAAAATTGTTCCCATGTTTCCTGTTCCGATAAACCCTATATTCAACGGTACTCCCCCCTTATCCGTCACCACTATATGTCATATGTATGCGACGATGACACGTTTTATGAAAGGGTGAACGTATGAAGTGGATAAAAACGTATGAGCGTTGGATATATATTGGGGCACTTGTCATTGGAGTGATCATTTGGGTGACGCAACAAGACGAAACGACGATACAACCGTTGCCTTTCGAACAAAATGAACAACAAGTAGAACAACAAGCGGAGAAACAAGAAGAGGAAACGTCTGTTTTTGTCGATGTAAAAGGAGCGGTTAAACGAGCCGGAGTATATGAAGTCGCAGCAACAAGCCGCATTCGAGATGTGATTGAAATGGCAGGAGGATTAACAGAAGAAGCGGATGAAACGAAAATCAATTTGGCGATGAAAGTGCATGATGAAATGGTCATTTACGTGCCAAAAAAAGGCGAAGAAATAAGCGAACTAGCGGACATGCATACGATAGATCAATCAAACGGAAAAGTAAACATTAATACAGCCACAGCAGAGCAATTGCAAACGCTGCAAGGCATCGGTCCGGCAAAAGCATCTGCCATTATTGCATATCGCGAAGAGCACGGACCGTTTCAAAAAGCGGAAGATTTGTTGAATGTGAGCGGAATCGGGGAAAAATCGTTTGAGAAAATAAAAGAACAAATTGTCGTGCGTTAAAATTGGCGATAAACTAAAGGCATAATGGACAAGGGGGAGAAACAACATGAAACGAATTACATGGGATCAATATTTTATGGCACAAAGCCATTTATTAGCGTTGCGTAGCACATGCACGAGGCTAGCGGTCGGAGCAACGATCGTGCGCGATAAACGTATCATTGCAGGGGGATACAACGGCTCAATCGCAGGTGGAGCGCATTGTATAGACGAAGGATGTTATGTCATTGACAACCATTGCGTGCGCACCATTCATGCGGAAATGAACGCCATTTTACAATGTGCCAAGTTTGGTGTGCCAACAGAAGGGGCGGAAATATACGTCACTCATTTTCCTTGTTTACAATGTTGTAAAGCGATTATTCAAAGCGGGATAAAAGCTGTTTATTATGCGAACGACTATAAAAACCATCCGTTTGCTTTGCAATTGTTTGAACAAGCAGGAGTAACGGTCAAGCACGTTCCTTTTGATGTGGAATCTATTCCGACATTTTTACACGCGAAGGGGAGATGATGTATCGTTTACGTAGCAATGGCGGCCGTTTTGGCCGTCCTGTCTATATTGACAAAATCGGTTGTTTGCTTTTTGCTTTCGGTCGTGTACCATTTGTTTTTGCTTTGGCGGAAGCGGGCGCTGTTGATCGTTTGTGCTAGCGCATATTTGTTTTTTCTGTTATGGAGCAATTGGATCGATCGACATAACGTGACGACGCTTTCAGGACATGAAACAGCGCTGTTTGTGCGATTTGTTGCTCCGATTCATATCGATGGGGATCAAATAAAAACGGTTGTACAATGGAAGCATGAACGTCTGCAACTTATTTATCGCCTTCGTACGGAAGAAGAAAAATATGAATGGGATGCCCTTCAAATTGGTACGGCCTGTTTGGTGAAAGGAGCGCTTGAACAACCATCTTTACCGACGAATCCGTATGCTTTCAATTATCGCCAGTATTTGTTTTATCATCGCATCCATTGGATCGTTCGTCCAGCTTCACTCGAACGGTGCATGCGCACACATGTGACATGGGTGGAACGATTGCAAATCGTTCGTCAACAAGGCATTCGCTACATTCAAGATCATTTCCCTCGCGACGTTAGCGCGTTTATGCAGGCGCTAATTTACGGTGAACGAAGCGATATAGAGCCAACTGTTCTTTCGAGCTATCAAAAGTTAGGGCTTATTCATTTGCTAGCGATTTCAGGTTTGCATATGACATTGCTTGCTGGTGGTTGTTTTTATTTATTCATTCGCTTCGGGATCACACGGGAACGAGCAACCGTGATTTTATTATGTTGTATTCCTTTATACGTCATTTTATCAGGGGCTGCTCCGTCAGTAATGCGTGCAGCAGTCATGACAAGTTGTTTCCTTCTCTTTTCCTCTCGCCTTCGTACGCTTGATGCATTAAGCGTCGCTTGTCTTCTTTTACTACTAAAAGACCCGTATATCATATTTCATCTCGGTTTTCAATTATCTTTTCTCGTTTGTTTTGCGTTAATTATTTGTTCTTCGTTTATTCAACATGAACGTTCCGTCATTCGTCAGTTGTTTATGACATCGTTTATTGCACAAATGGGCGCGTTGCCGCTTTTGCTTTATCATTTTTACGAAGTTTCCATTTTATCGATTCCATTAAACGTCATGTTTGTTCCGCTTTATTCTTTTGTCATTTTGCCGCTCTCATTTCTCGCGTGGTTTATCCACGTCTTTATGCCGTTTGTTAGCCCGATCATCACATATGTATTGACGTTTGTGATTGAACATGCAAACAAGCTTGTCACTTCATTAGCAGATTCGTTTTTGCTCACCCTCGGTCGTCCGCCGACGTGGCTATTGATCGCTTATGTGATCTCGATTGCTCTCTTTTTTCTTTCGTTTGAGTATAAACAAATCGTCTTTCGCTTTTCGTTTAGTTTTGTCATCATCGTTCATTTCCTTTGGCCGTTTTTTCGTCCGAGCGCTGAAGTCGTTATGTTAGACGTTGGGCAAGGAGATAGTATATATATCGAACTGCCGTATCGAAAGGCGATTTATATGATTGATACGGGCGGAACGATGTCATTTGGCGATGAGCCGTGGAGAAAAAGGAAGCAATCGTTTCGCATCGGTGAAGATGTCATCGTTCCGTTTTTGAAAGCAAAAGGGGTTCGTGCTCTTGATGCGCTCATTGTGACACATGGTGATTTCGATCATATCGGGGATGCGAGCGATGTATTGAATGCTGTCCGTGTGCGAAAACTGTTTGTCGGTATGCACAAAAATGATTTGCTGCAAACGGTCATGGCACATGCGATCAATAAAGGGACGCATGTACAAATAGTGAAAAGCGGCGATCGTTGGACGGTTGGTCAAGCGCAATTTCACATTCTTTCTCCTTTTGGAAATGAAGAGACGACAAATGACGGTTCGATTGTGCTGTATGCGTTTATGGGAGGAGTATATTGGCTATTTACAGGTGATTTAGAAGAAAAAGGGGAACAACAACTCATCACGATGTATCGCTCATTGCCTGTTGACATATTAAAAGTCGGGCATCACGGAAGTAATACATCGACATCTGAGCCGTTTTTACAACATATTCGTCCGAAAGTGGCGCTTATTTCCGTCGGACGTCGCAATCGATACGGTCATCCGCATCGTGAAGTGATTGATCGTTTGCGCGCCTATCACGTTCGTACGTTTCGTACCGATGAACATGGTGCGATCGTCATTCGTTTTTCGAAACGGATAAGCACCATTCAAACCTTTTCGCCATAAAATGCAAGAAAAAAGAGACTGCAACATGCAATCTCTTTCGGGTGTTCATTATGCACCAAAAAATTTTACAAGTGTAGCAATAATGAACATAGTGGCGAAAAAGCCGAATGATACGATGAAGCCAACAGCCGAGTCAACGGCATCGTTGCGCGTACATTGAACGTTTTTTTCAAATTCGTTCATGACCATCCCTCCTATTTTCTCACCATTAGTATAAGGGAAAAGAGAAAGAAAATCTACATCGTTGACAACAGTTGTCACAAATAGTTCGTGCAAGATCGGAAAAGATAAAGATACCCGTTGGATAAATAAGTTCCTAGGGCTTGTTTTCCAACGTTTAAATAAATGGGAGTTGGCGATTTTCATCTGCTAACTCCCTTGTAAAATGCTCCGAAACGTTGTATGTTCTTTAAAGAAAATGGATGAAGAATGGGGAAGAGAACATGGAACAACTATATGTCATATATGGCACGGAGCATTTTTTAATGAAGCAAGCATATGAACAAATTGTTCGCCGAGCGTTGTCAGATGAAGAACGTGAATGGAATGTTAGTACATACGACTGTGAAGAAACGCCGATTGAAGTGGCGCTTGAAGATGCGGAGACGCTTCCGTTTTTCGGTGAGCGAAAAATCGTCATTGTGAAGCAACCGTATTTTTTAACGGCGGAAAAAGGAAAAGAAAAAGTCGAGCACGATATGAAACGATTGGAAGCTTACATAGAAAAGCCCGCGCCGTTTTCTAGTATCATTTTCGTTGGAACGTATGAAAAGTTAGATGAGCGGAAAAAAGTGACGAAAGCGTTATTAAAAAAAGCGCATGTGATCGTTGCTAAACCGCTCAACGAAAAAGAATTAAAACAATGGGTAAAAGGACAATGCCAAATCGACGATGATGCGCTAGATATGTTGTTGACATTAGCTGGTACGGATTTAGCTACGTTGGCTAGCGAAATCGAAAAGCTCATGCTTTTCGCTGAACATCGTTCCATCACAGTAAACGATGTTCGATTGCTTGTGTCGCGCACGCTTGAACAAAATGTATTTACCCTTGTCGAACAAATTGCTAAGCGAAACGTCCCAGCTGCGTTGCAAACGCTTCAAGATTTGTTGCGCCAAAATGAAGAACCAATTAAGCTTGTTGCTCTATTAGCAAGCCAATTTCGGCTTATTTATGAAGTGAAGGAACTGATGAAAACAGGATACGGTCAACAACAAATCGCCTCGATGTTAGGTGTTCATCCGTTTCGCGTAAAAGTGGCGGCAAGTTATGCGAGCGGATTTTCAGAGCAACAGCTTATGAGCATTTTATACGATTTAGCAGAAACGGATTATGCGCTAAAAAGTAGCGCAATGGATAAGCAGTTGTTATTGCAGTTGTTTTTCTTAAAGTTGCAGCGGTAGAGCGTTCCTCTACCGCTTTTGTTGTAACGCATCGACATCGATCATATAGTAGCCATCATCGTCTGTCGTAATGATTCCTTGCTGTTTGAGTTGGCTTAGTACGCGGCTGACCGTTTCGCGCGCAGCGCCAATCATATTGGCTAATTCTCGCGTTGTGAGCAATGTTTTCAGACGATAACGGCCGTTCATATACACGCCGTTTGTTGTTGCTAATCGAATGAAAAGTCGCGCCAATTGTTCAGCTGTATTGTGAAAGGCTAGTTCTTCTAATCGTGTTTGCAATTCGATAATTTTTTCGCCCATGATGCGAAACAGTTTGATGCATAGTTGTGGATAGCAAATGAGCGTTTGTTCGAATTGTTCAATCGGAATGACAATCAGTGTCGTTTCCTCCATCATTTCTGCATGTGCCGGATACGAGCCGCGTCGAAAAAAGCCGGTGTGTGGAAACATATCCCCTTCTTGTAAAATAGATACAATTTGTTCTTTTCCACTTACATCTGTTTTGTAAATTTTCACCGTCCCACGAGCGATAAAAAAGACGCGATCAAGCGGCTCTCCTTGCATAAACACAAGCATTTTCGGCTTATACGTCCGGACGGTTGCGATATGTACAAGCGCCTCCAATTCTTCATCGGACAGTTGGGAAAATAACGAAATCATTTTTAATTGTTGCTTGACCCAATGAAACATATGCATCCCCTCCCAAAATGGAAAAAACAGCTTGCCGCGTATGACAAGCTGTTTTTTCATTATGCTGTAATGCTGTTTAATTTTTTCGCTAAACGTGATTTATAGCGATTTGCAGCATTTTTGTGGATTAAGCCTTTGCTAGCTGCTTTGTCAATTTTTTTCGTTGCAAATGCGAAAGCTTCTTTTGCTTTTTCCACGTCTTTTAACTCAACAAGCGCTTCAAACTTTTTAATTGCTGTGCGCATTGCTGATTTCATAGATGCGTTATGAGCGCGACGCTTTTCGCTTGTTTTTGCACGTTTAATTGCAGATTTAATGTTTGCCATTTTTTTCACCTCCGTTAACCGATCGCAAATATATACGTTCAATACGCGACAGTTCGATGAACAATAAGAACAAGTGATATTCTACCAAACTGCTCTTAATTATGCAATAGGGCAAAGGCGGAAAAGTGCGATTGTATGAAAAAGGAGGAAAATGGATAAAACAAATGATAAAAAATGATGGAGGAGACTGTATGATCGATTTACGTCCATATAATGTCCGAACGGATTTAGCCATTGAAGCGCACGAAATAGCTATGGAAGAACGATTGCAAAATGAACAACAAACGTCACTTGAAGGGGTATTTATTCGCGATTGGGAAGAAGATGGCGTTCATTTTTCGTTTGTCGAAGTAACAGAGGAAGGTGCAAAAACGTTAGGAAAAAAAGCTGGAAAATATTTAACGATTGAGGCGCAAGGGATTCGAACACAAGACACGGATTTGCAACAAAAAGTGGAGAAGCTATTCGCCAAACATTTTTATACGTTTTTACAGCAGCTTGGCATTTCGAAAGAAGCAAGTTGTCTTGTCGTCGGATTAGGGAATGCGGAAGTCACCCCTGATGCGCTCGGTCCGTTAGCTGTATCGAATTTAGTCGTGACGCGCCATTTATTTCAACTGCAACCTGAAAGTGTTCAAGACGGATTTCGCTCGGTAAGTGCGCTCGCTCCAGGAGTAATGGGGATGACTGGAATTGAAACGAGCGATGTCATTGCAGGCATTGTTGAAAAAATTCAACCGGATTTTATTATTGCAATTGATGCGTTAGCTGCGCGTTCGATTGAACGAGTAAATGCTACCATTCAAATTTCTGATACAGGTATTCACCCAGGATCTGGGGTAGGGAATAAGCGAAAAGAGCTCAGTAAACAAACGTTAGGCATTCCTGTTATTGCAATTGGCGTCCCAACGGTCGTTGATGCTGTATCGATTGCAAGCGACACGATTGATTTATTGTTAAAACATCTCGGCCGCGAGATGAAAGAAGGCAATCGAGCAGCTCGTGCTCTTGCGCCAGCGAGTCTTGTATTCGGAAAGAAAAAAAAGTTGACGGAAGAAGATTTACCGAATGAGTCAGATCGTTCTGCTTTTTTAGGGATGGTCGGCATGCTTAATGAAGAAGAAAAAAGAAAGTTGATTTATGAAGTGCTTGCACCGATCGGCCATAATTTAATGGTTACACCAAAAGAGGTCGATGTATTTATTGAGGAAATGGCAAACATATTAGCGAGCGGTTTGAACGCCGCGTTACATCATCGCATTGATCAAGAAAACGTTGGGGCATATACGCATTAGTTTTTCGTTCTATCTTTCAAAGCGCTGTCATATTGATAGAGTAGACAAGCTTTGAAAGGGTGAAGTGAAGAAAATGATGGTGACCGTTCACGGAACAAGTATAAAAAAGTGGATTATATTCATTTTGTTTACGTTTATCAGTACGATAACAGTTGTCGCGACAATGACAGCGACGTCGACATATCGCCTTTCTTCTTCTTCTGTTCATGAAATGACGAATCGCTTTGCTGCAGAATCGCTTGTATATGTACTTTCATTTGAAAATGTGTATTTTCGTGAGATGCTCCCGAAAGAAAAACAGCAACTGCCGTATTCTACATATTTTTTTCAAATGACAACGAGCGTGAATTTTCACGATCCGCGCAGTTTGTTAGGACGGGAGTTACCCGGCTTTTCACTGTATGATAGCGAAATTATTTTAGCTGGTGAAGGAACGAACTTTACAAACATTCCGTACGAGTCACCCCCTCCGTTAGAAGTGTTGTTAGCTGAGCGAGAAGCAGCGCAAGAGCAGCTTCAGGAGGAAGAAACGCCTCCTGCTCCTGCCCCTTCACAAACGACAGGTGGGAAGAAAGTTGTTTATATTTATCATACACATACGCAAGAATCGTATTTGCCTGCATTAAAAGGGGTGACGAACCCTAACTTCGCCCATCATCCGACTGTGAATGTAACGAAAGTCGGAAAAAAATTAGGAGAAGAACTAGAGAAGCGCGGCATCGGTGTTGTTGTTGATACGACCGATTTTATCGGGAAATTGTTAAAAAATAATATGGAATATTATCAAGCGTATGATATGTCGCGTAAAACGGTTGTTGAAGCGATGGCAAACAATCGTGACGTTCAATATTTAATTGACATTCATCGTGATTCTCGACGCCGCAATGATACGACGGTGACGATTAACGGCGTTGACTATGCGAGAGTGTCGTTTATTATCGGCGGCGAGAATGCAAAGTATGAAAAAAACTTACAGCTTGTGACGAAATTGCACGAACTGCTTGAAAAAAAATATCCTGGGCTAAGCCGCGGAACATTCGAGAAAAAAGGGGTCGGAACAAACGGGAAATTTAATCAAGATTTATCGGAAAATGCGATTTTAATCGAATTTGGCGGTGTGGATAATACGTTTCAAGAATTGTATCGAACAGCATCAGCTGTAGCAGATGTATTTAGCGAATATTATTGGCAAGCAGAAAAAGTAAATGCGACACAACCGGCAGAAAAAAAGTAGGTGAGTAAGATGGTAAGATTTACGATTCAAAGTTTACTCATCGCCGTCATTTTTTTAGTAGGTGTATTGCTCGGCATGCAGCAAGCGAACGAAGGGATGCGCAAAATGAAAGGGTATAACGATCCATCGCTTGAGCGAGTTGTACACGTATCAAAAGATGAAACGATCGTGCTTGGGCAATCGATTGAAGAAAAAAAAGAAAAGCTGCAACAAATGGAAACGTTTAACATGTTTTCGAAAGCGGGACAAAAACTTGCGACGTTCGTTCATTCGCTCGTTGAACATATGCTTTCATTTATGCAAAAGGCGGGATAACGATCCGCCTTTTCATTATTTTGCGTTGAATATTGCAAACGTTGTTGCTATAATCAAAGCTAGCGTATTTCGGAAATTATAGGAGTGGAACATAGATGAATCGTGAAGAGAGACTAAAAAGAAGGGATCGCATTCGCAACTTTTCCATTATTGCACATATCGACCACGGCAAATCTACGCTTGCTGACCGCATTCTTGAAAAGACGGGTGCGCTATCTGAGCGCGAGATGAAAGAACAAGCGCTCGATTCAATGGAGTTAGAGCGCGAGCGTGGCATTACGATTAAATTAAATGCAGTCCAGCTTCATTACAAAGCGAAAGATGGAGAAGATTACATTTTACATTTAATTGATACACCTGGTCACGTCGACTTTACGTACGAAGTGTCGCGTAGTTTAGCGGCGTGTGAAGGGGCGATTTTAGTCGTTGACGCGGCGCAAGGCATTGAGGCTCAAACGCTTGCTAACGTATATTTAGCGATTGATAACAATTTAGAAATTTTGCCGGTCATTAATAAAATTGATTTACCAAGTGCGGACCCTGAGCGTGTTCGTCAAGAAATTGAAGATGTGATCGGTCTTGACGCATCAGAAGCTGTATTAGCATCAGCGAAAGTTGGCATTGGAATTGATGAAATTTTAGAGCAAATTGTTCAAAAAATTCCTGCCCCATCTGGAGATCCAGATGCACCGCTTAAAGCGCTTATTTTCGACTCGCTTTATGACCCGTATCGCGGCGTTGTCGCATATATTCGCGTCGTAGAAGGAACGGTGAAAGCAGGTCAAAAAATTAAAATGATGGCGACAGGAAAAGAATTTGAAGTCGTTGAAGTCGGGGTATTCACACCGAAAGCGAAAATCGTTGATGAATTGACCGTCGGAGATGTCGGCTACTTAACGGCATCGATTAAAAACGTAAGCGATACGCGTGTTGGGGATACGATTACGCATGCGGACAATCCAGCAAGTGAACCGCTTCCAGGGTATCGTCGCTTAAATCCGATGGTATTTTGCGGTTTGTATCCAATCGATACAGCGCGCTACAACGATTTGCGTGAAGCGTTAGAAAAGCTCCAGTTAAACGATGCGGCATTGCAGTTTGAACCAGAGACGTCCCAAGCGCTCGGTTTCGGTTTCCGATGCGGCTTTTTAGGGCTTTTGCATATGGAAATTATTCAAGAGCGATTAGAGCGCGAGTTTAACATTGATATTATTGCGACAGCGCCAAGTGTTATATATAAAGTATATTTAACGGACGGAACAGAGTTAGCAGTCGATAACCCGTCAAACATGCCAGATCCACAAAAAATTGATCGCGTCGAAGAGCCGTACGTGAGAGCAACGATTATGGTACCGAACGACTACGTCGGTCCTGTCATGGAACTATGCCAAAAGAAACGCGGCATTTTTGGCGATATGCAATATTTAGACGAGCGACGTGTGACGCTCACATATGAATTGCCGCTTGCTGAAATTGTGTACGATTTCTTTGACATTTTAAAATCGAGCACGAAAGGATACGCATCGTTTGACTACGAGTTGATTGGCTATAAGCCGTCTAAACTTGTAAAAATGGACATTTTATTAAACGGTGAAAAAGTCGACGCTTTATCGTTTATTGTTCATCGCGATTCAGCATACGATCGCGGAAAAGTCATCGTTGAAAAGTTAAAAGATTTAATTCCGCGTCAACAATTCGAAGTACCTGTGCAAGCTGCTATCGGCAATAAAATTATTGCGCGCTCAACAATTAAAGCGTTGCGCAAAAACGTATTAGCGAAATGTTACGGTGGGGACATTTCACGTAAGCGGAAGTTGCTTGAGAAGCAAAAAGAAGGGAAAAAGCGCATGAAACAAGTCGGCTCCGTTGAAGTGCCGCAAGAAGCGTTCATGGCTGTGTTAAAGATGGACGATCAAAAATAAACCGCAGAATGTTTCTGCGGTTTTTTGCATAGAAAAGGGTGAAGTAAATGATTCAAGCAGCATATATTCATATTCCGTTTTGTACGCACATTTGTCATTATTGTGATTTTAATAAAGTATTTTTACATCAGCAACCGGTTGACGCTTATATCGATGCGTTAATCATCGAAATGGAACGGACGTTTGAACGTGTTCCGACATCGCAATTGCAAACGGTATTTATCGGAGGAGGAACACCGACGTCGTTGACTGCCAAACAGCTTGATCGATTATTGCGTGCCATTCACCGCATCGTTTCGCTCGCTTCCGATGTCGAGTTCACCGTTGAAGCGAATCCGGATGAAGTGAGCGATGAGCAGTTATACGTGCTCAAGGAATGGGGAGTGAACCGCCTCAGTTTTGGCGTGCAAACGTTCGATCGTGAATTGCTCCAACGCATCGGACGTACCCATACGAAAGAAACGGCAATCGAGACGATTGAGCGCGCGCACAAGCTCGGCTTTCATAATATAAATATCGATTTAATGTACGGATTGCCGACACAAACGATCGACCATCTAAAAGAAACGTTACGCATAACGTTTTCGCTTCCGATTCAACATGTGTCTGCCTACTCGCTCATTATTGAGCCTAAAACCGTATTTTACAACTTGATGAAAAAACAGACGTTGCCGTTGCCGAGTCAAGAAGAAGAAGCATATATGTATGAAATGATTATGGAACAAATGGAACAACATGGATATAGACAATATGAATTAAGCAACTATGCTCAAAAAGGGTTTGATAGCCGCCATAATATGACATATTGGAATAACGACGATTACTACGGATTTGGTGCAGGAGCTCATGGCTATATGAACGGCATAAGACATGTAAACGCTGGTCCGATTAAAAAATATATACAGCTCATTGAGCAAGGGCAGTGGCCACATGTAGACGAGCATGTTGTGTCAAAAGAAGAGCAAATGGAAGAGCATATGTTTCTTGGTTTGCGAAAAATAGAAGGGGTAAATAAAAATGAATTTTTCATGCGATATGGAAAAACGGTGCATGACGTGTTCGGTGAAGCCATTGCCTTGCAAAAACGAAACGGATTGCTTGAAGAGACAGAGGAAGCGATTTTTCTTACCCATCGCGGCAAATTGCTCGGAAACGAAGTATTTCAATCGTTTCTTGGCGTTTCATCTTGACACGACAAGTGCAATTTGATACCTTAATAGTAGATTTAGCACTCGCTTTGTTAGAGTGCTAACAGAGGTGATGAGCGTTGCTAACAGATCGCCAATTGTTAATTTTAAAAATTATTGTCGATGATTTTATTCGTTCTGGGCAACCTGTTGGTTCACGAACGTTATCGAAAAAAGAGCAAATCACGTTTAGTTCAGCGACAATTCGTAACGAAATGGCCGATTTAGAAGAGCTTGGTTTTATCGAAAAAACACATATTTCTTCTGGTCGCGTTCCGTCTCAAAAAGGATATCGTTATTACGTTGACCATTTATTGCCGCCTGTTCGGTTAACACAAAAAGATGTACAAACGATTCAATCGATTTTTCATGAGCAAATATACGAATTAGAAAAGCTTATTCAAAAATCGGCGCAAATTTTATCGGACTTAACGAACTATACAACCGTTGTGCTCGGTCCTTCAGTAAAGGAACATAAGCTAAAAACGATTCAAATCGTTCCGCTAAATGCAGAAACAGCCGTTGCCATTATTGTGACGGATACGGGGTATGTAGAAAAGCACGTCGTGACGCTCCCACCGTCTATTCCGCCATCAGACGTCGAAAAGATGGTTAACATTTTAAATGAGCGGTTGACAGGTGTTCCTTTAGAAGATTTAACAGATAAAATTCAAACAGAAGTTGCGCACGTGCTTCGCGAACACATCCAAAGCTACGACCACATGTTGCGAATGATTTCGTCTTCTTTAGATTTAAACGCGCCTGCGCAAATGTTTTTAAGCGGAAAAATGAACATGCTTCGTCAACCGGAGTTTAGCGACATCGATAAGCTTCGCGCATTGCTGAATGTCATTGAACAAGAAAAAGAGTTTTATCGTTTGTTAAGGAAGCATAAGCAACAAGGCATTCAAGTGAAAATTGGCACAGAAAACGATGTAGAAGGAATGGAAAACTGCAGTTTAATTACAGCGACGTATTCTGTCGATGGTGAAAAGCTCGGTACGATCGCTGTTCTTGGACCAACTCGCATGGAATATTCGCGCGTCATTTCACTATTAAACCTTGTTGCGACGGATTTGTCGAAGGTGTTATCGATGTGGTATCAAAAAGATTAGCGATGTCAATATTATGGATGGGGAATTTCCCCATCCGCTTTTCAAGTTTTTTAGGGAGGTGAGAAGATGGAGAAAGAACAGCGTACATATGATGCAACTGTTGAACAATCTGAAGACGTACAAGACGAGCAAGTGCAAGAGGAGCAAGCGCAAAGTGAAGAAACACAACAAGAAGAGCAAGACGAATTAGCGCTTGCATACGAAAAAATTGCTCAATTGGAAGCGAAGTTAGCAGAAACAGAAAATCGTTTTCTTCGCCTCCATGCCGACTTTGACAATTATCGTCGCCGTGTGCGTTTAGATATGGAAGCTGCAGAAAAATACCGCGCGCAAAGTTTAGTTTCTGATTTATTGCCGATTTTAGATAACTTTGAACGCGCGTTACAAGTGCAAGTAGAAGATGAAAAAGCAAAGTCGTTATTGCAAGGAATGGAAATGGTTTATCGCGCATTCATTGAAGCGCTCAAAAAAGAAGGGGTCGAAGTCATTGAATCGGTTGGAAAACCGTTCGACCCGCATGTGCATCAAGCGGTGATGCAAGTAGATGATCAAAACTATGAGCCAAATACAGTTATAGAAGAATTCCAAAAAGGCTACAAATTAAAAGATCGTGTCATTCGTCCAGCAATGGTCAAAGTAAATCAATGAGGAGGGATTATGTATGAGCAAAATTATCGGTATTGACTTAGGTACAACAAACTCTTGCGTCGCTGTGTTAGAAGGCGGGGAGCCAAAAGTTATTCCAAACCCAGAAGGAGGTCGCACGACACCGTCTGTCGTTGCGTTTAAAAACGGTGAGCGTTTAGTCGGTGAAGTGGCAAAACGCCAAGCGATTACAAACCCAAATACAATTATTTCGATTAAGCGCCATATGGGTACAGACTATAAAGTACAAGTAGAAGGAAAAGAATACACACCGCAACAAATTTCTGCAATGATTTTGCAATACTTAAAATCATATGCGGAAGCGTATTTAGGTGAACCTGTTACACGTGCTGTGATTACTGTTCCAGCTTACTTTAACGATGCACAACGTCAAGCGACAAAAGATGCTGGCCGCATTGCTGGTTTAGAAGTCGAGCGCATCATTAACGAGCCAACAGCAGCTGCGTTAGCATACGGATTAGATAAAATGGATGAAGATCAAACAATTCTCGTATATGACCTTGGCGGAGGTACGTTTGACGTATCGATTCTTGAATTAGGTGATGGTGTATTCGAAGTAAAAGCGACGGCTGGTGACAACCACCTTGGTGGTGACGACTTTGACCAAGTCATCATCGATTATTTAGTTGAGGAGTTCAAAAAAGAACACGGCATCGATTTATCAAAAGATAAAATGGCGTTGCAACGTTTAAAAGACGCGGCAGAAAAAGCGAAAAAAGAGCTTTCTGGCGTGATGCAAACGCAAATTTCATTGCCGTTTATTAGCGCAAACGAAAACGGTCCACTTCACTTAGAAATGACGTTAACGCGCGCAAAATTTGAAGAATTATCAGCGCACTTAGTTGAGCGTACGATGGGACCTGTTCGTCAAGCGTTAAAAGATGCTGGATTGACGCCTGCAGATATCGACAAAGTCATTCTTGTTGGTGGTTCAACGCGCATTCCAGCTGTTCAAGAAGCGATTAAAAAAGAAATTGGCAAAGAGCCACATAAAGGAGTAAACCCAGACGAAGTTGTTGCGATCGGTGCAGCGATTCAAGGTGGAGTAATCGCAGGGGACGTAAAAGACGTCGTATTATTAGACGTAACACCGCTTTCGCTCGGTATTGAAACGATGGGTGGCGTCTTTACAAAATTAATTGAGCGCAACACAACTATTCCGACAAGCAAGTCGCAAATTTTCACAACGGCAGCAGATAACCAAACGGCTGTAGACATTCACGTTTTACAAGGTGAACGTCCGATGGCTGCCGATAACAAAACGCTCGGTCGCTTTCAATTAACAGACATTCCGCCAGCTCCGCGCGGTGTACCACAAATTGAAGTCACATTTGACATTGACGCAAACGGTATTGTGCACGTGCGCGCGAAAGACTTAGGTACAAATAAAGAGCAATCGATTACAATTAAATCTTCTTCTGGTTTGTCTGAAGAAGAAATTCAACGCATGATTAAAGAAGCAGAAGAAAATGCAGAAGCAGACCGGAAGCGAAAAGAAGAAGTGGAACTTCGCAACGAAGCAGACCATCTCATTTTCACAACAGAAAAAACGTTAAAAGAATTAGAAGGAAAAGTAGACGAAGCGGATGTGAAAAAAGCGCAAGAAGCAAAAGATGCATTAAAAGCAGCGCTTGAGGGCAAAGATATCGAAGACATTCGCGCGAAGAAAAACGCGTTGCAAGAAGTTGTGCAACAGCTTTCTGTTAAGCTATATGACCAAGCGGCTAAACAAGCGCAAGCACAACAAAGCGAAGGCAAAAAAGACGACAACGTCGTCGATGCGGAATTTGAAGAAGTGAAAGAAGATAAGTAAACAAACAAAAAGTCAAAGTCAGGCCTGCCTTGGCTTTGACTTTTTTGCTATGGAAACATCAAATGTATTGCGCAACAAGTTGAGACAATGATAAAATTACGTTCATGTGAACGAGTCGGGAGTGGGTGATCATGAGTAAACGAGACTATTATGAAGTGCTCGGCGTGAGTAAAAACGCAACAAAAGAAGAAATTAAAAAAGCGTATCGAAAATTATCAAAGCAGTATCATCCAGATATTAATAAAGCGCCCGATGCAGCTGAAAAGTTTAAAGAAATTAAAGAAGCATACGAAGTGTTAAGCGATGACCAAAAGCGTGCCCATTACGATCAATTCGGCCATACGGATCCGAACCAACAGTTTGGTGGATTTGGCGGGGCTGATTTTGACTTCGGTGGGTTTGGTGGCTTTGAAGATATTTTTAGTAGTTTTTTTGGCGGTGGGCGTCGACGTGATCCGAACGCACCGCGTGCAGGGGCAGATTTGCAATATACGATGCGTTTAACATTTGAAGAAGCGGTTTTTGGAAAGGAAACAAATATTGAAATTCCACGTGAAGAAACGTGCGATACGTGCCATGGCTCTGGAGCGAAGCCAGGAACGAAAAAAGAAACGTGCGCACATTGCCACGGTACAGGGCAATTAACGATTGAACAAGCGACGCCGTTTGGCCGCATCGTAAATCGTCGCCCGTGTCATCATTGCGGCGGTACAGGACATTTTATTAAAGAAAAATGTTCGACATGTCATGGAACAGGTCGTGTGAAAAAACGGAAAAAAATTCATGTCAAAATTCCTGCCGGTGTCGATGACGGTCAACAATTGCGCTTAGCAGGTCAAGGTGAGCCTGGAATAAACGGGGGACCGCCTGGAGATTTGTACATCGTTTTCTATGTCGAACCGCACGAGTTTTTTGAACGTGATGGCGATGATATTTATTGTGAAATGCCAATTACGTTTACGCAAGCCGCGCTTGGTGCGGATATTGAAGTGCCGACGTTGTATGGAAAAGTGAAATTGAAAATTCCAGCAGGTACGCAAACAGGTACGAAATTCCGCTTAAAAGGAAAAGGAGTACCGAATGTGCATGGCTATGGAAAAGGAGATCAACATATTCGCGTTCGCGTTGTCACACCAACGAAGTTAACCGAACGTCAAAAACAATTGTTGCGTGAGTTTGAACAACTCAGTCAAGGGAATGGACAAGAAGATAGCTTTTTTGCGAAAGTGAAGCGAGCATTTAAAGGGGAGTAACGTGAAGGAGGAGTTGGTAGATCATGAAATGGTCTGAAATAAGCATTCATACAACACACGAAGCGGTCGAGGCGATTTCAAATATTTTACACGAAGCAGGTGCGGGTGGCGTCGTCATTGAAGATCCGTTTGAATTAACGAAAGAACGAGAAACGACTTACGGGGAAATCTACCAACTCAATCCTGACGATTACCCCGAGGAAGGAGTTATTATTAAGGCATATTTGCCGGTAAATAGCTTTTTAGGTGAAACGGTCGAAGAAATTAAACAGGCGATTAACAATTTAATGTTATATAACATCGATATTGGGCGAAACAAAATTACGATTAGCGAAGTGAACGAAGAGGAATGGGCGACAGCGTGGAAAAAGTATTACAATCCGGTCAAAATTTCTGAGCGGTTTACGATCGTTCCGACATGGGAAACGTATGAACGTGTTTCAAGCGACGAATTAATTATTGAATTAGATCCGGGCATGGCGTTCGGCACGGGGACGCATCCGACGACAGTGATGTGTATTCAAGCGCTTGAGAAGACGGTCAAACAAGGTGATATGGTCGTCGATGTCGGTACGGGGTCAGGCATTTTAAGTATTGCTGCTGCGATGTTAGGAGCGAAACGTGTTCATGCGCTCGATTTAGATCCTGTCGCAGTAGAAAGTGCAAAATTGAACGTGAAATTAAATAAAGTACACGATGTCGTCACCGTTTCGCAAAACAATTTACTTGATCGGATCGATGAACAAGCGGATGTCATCGTTGCAAACATTTTAGCTGAAATCATTCTTCGTTTTGTCGATGATGCGTATCGTTTGTTGCGTCCGGGAGGCGTATTTATTACATCAGGAATTATTCAAACGAAAAAACAAGAAGTGAAAGAAGGTCTTCTTCGCGCTGGTTTCACGATTGAAGAAACGTTAACGATGGAAGATTGGATCGCATTTATTGCGAAAAAACAATAAAAAGGGTGTTCGCGTTGCAACGATATTTCGTACGTAACGAGCAAATCGTTGGCGATCACGTTATGATTTCTGGCGATGACGTCCATCACATTGGGCGGGTCATGCGCATGAATGAAGGTGATCGCCTTCTTTGTTGTAATGAGCGTAGTGAAACGATGCTTTGTGAGATCGAACAAATTTCCAATGATTTTGTCCGATGCCGTATTATACAATGGATAGAGGGAAATGTTGAACTGCCTGTGCACATTTATGTCGCAAGCGGACTGTTAAAAGGAGATAAATACGAACTCGTTTTACAAAAAGGAACAGAGCTTGGAGCAAGAGGCTTTCTTCCGCTCATCACATCCCGTTCGATCGTCAAATGGGACGAGAAAAAAGGCGATAAAAAAGTGGAACGTTGGCAAAAAATTGTGAAAGAAGCGGCTGAACAATCCCACCGAGCATATATGCCGTCTGTTTATGCTCCGATGACGATTCGGGAACTCATTGCATGGGCGAGCGACATGGATTATACATGTATTGCTTATGAAGAAGAAGCGAAAGAAGGAAAACATCGTGCTTTTGCCGATCTTCTTCAAAAGATGGATGAAGGGAACTCCCTCTTAATTGTTTTTGGACCAGAAGGCGGTTTATCCGAGCAAGAAGTGACGTTATTGAAACAACATGGTTTCATCGCATGTAGTCTTGGACCGCGCATTTTACGAGCAGAAACGGCACCGTTATATGCGTTATCAGCGGTGTCTTATGAATGGGAACTTAAGTGAGGTGATATACATGCCAACGGTTGCATTTCATACGTTAGGATGCAAAGTGAATCATTACGAAACAGAGGCGATTTGGCAATTGTTTAAACAAGCAGGATATGAGCGAAAAGATTTTGAAAGCCATGCCGATGTATATGTTATTAATACATGTACAGTCACGAATACAGGGGATAAAAAAAGCCGCCAAGTCATTCGACGTGCGGTGCGTCGCAATCCGGATGCGGTCGTTTGTGTAACGGGCTGTTATGCGCAAACGTCCCCAGCGGAAGTGATGGCTATTCCAGGTGTCGATATCGTCATCGGTACACAAGATCGCGGGAAAATTTTAGAGTACATCGAGCAGTTTAAACAACAGCGTGAACCGATTAACGGTGTGCGCAACATTATGAAAACGCGTGTATATGAAGAATTGGATGTACCGGCGTTTACGGATCGGACGCGCGCATCGCTGAAAATTCAAGAAGGTTGCAATAACTTTTGTACGTTTTGTATTATTCCATGGGCGCGCGGCTTAATGCGTTCACGCGATCCGAAAGAAGTCATTCGTCAAGCGCAACAGCTTGTTGATGCAGGCTATAAGGAAATTGTATTAACAGGCATCCATACAGGTGGATATGGAGAAGATATGAAAGACTACAATTTTGCCATGTTGTTGCGCGACATCGATGAGCAAGTGAAAGGATTAAAACGATTGCGTATTTCGTCGATTGAAGCGAGTCAAATTACAGATGAAGTCATTGATGTATTAAAACAGTCGGATAAAATCGTCCGCCATTTACACATTCCGTTGCAATCGGGCTCAAATACGGTGTTGAAGCGGATGCGTCGCAAATATACAACGGAATTTTTTGCGGAACGGTTAGCGCGTTTGCGTGAAGTATTCCCAGATTTAGCTGTTACGTCTGACGTCATTGTCGGTTTCCCAGGTGAAACGGAAGAAGAGTTTATGGAAACATATGCGTTTATTCGTGAACAGCGTTTTTCTGAACTGCATGTTTTCCCATATTCGAAGCGGACAGGCACGCCAGCAGCAAGAATGCCAGATCAAGTAGATGAGGAAGTGAAAAATGAGCGCGTTCATCGCTTAATTACACTTTCTGATCAACTAGCAAAAGAATATGCATCGAAGTTTGAAGGGCAAGTGCTTGAAGTCATTCCAGAAGAGCCGTACAAAGAAGATCCAGCGAGCGGCTTATATGTTGGCTATACGGACAATTATTTAAAAGTAAAATTTCCGGCAACAGAAGAGATGGTCGGTCAACTTGTTAAAGTGAAAATTACAAAAGCTGGATATCCGTATAACGAAGGGGAATTTGTACGTGTCATGAATGATCATCACGAAGCTGTTCGATTAAGCTCATAAAAAGAAGTTGACTTATGAACTTGGTTATATTATACTTTGAAAGTACATGTTCCACATGTACCAAGGATTAGCGGTTTTGTTCGGAGGGAGGGAAGTAGGATGTCGAAAACGATCGTTCGTAAAAACGAGTCGCTTGAAGATGCTCTTCGTCGCTTCAAACGTGCGGTTTCAAAAACAGGTACGTTGCAAGAAGCAAGAAAGCGCGAATTCTATGAAAAGCCAAGCGTAAGACGTAAGAAAAAGTCTGAAGCGGCTAGAAAGCGCAAATATTAAAAGAGGGTGTATTTATGAGTCTTCTCGAACGTTTGAACAATGATATGAAGCAAGCGATGAAAAACAAAGAGAAGGACAAATTGTCGGTCATTCGCATGGTGAAATCCGCTTTGCAAAACGAAGCGATTAAACTTGGCAAAACGTTGACCGAAGATGAAGAATTAACCGTACTTTCTCGCGAATTAAAACAGCGTAAAGACTCCCTCCAAGAATTTGAAAAAGCTGGTCGCACAGACCTTGTTGATAAAGTCAAGGAAGAGATTACGGTTCTTGAACTTTACATGCCGAAGCAGTTGAGCGAAGAAGAGCTAGTGCAAATCGTGAAAGAAACGATTGCCGAAGTCGGCGCTTCCTCAAAAGCGGATATGGGTAAAGTGATGGGAGCGATCATGCCGAAAGTGAAAGGAAAAGCTGACGGCTCGCTCGTAAACAAACTTGTTCAACAACATTTAAGTTAAACACCTTACGATATCGTAAGGTGTTTTTCTGTTTTTGAAACTTTTTTTCTTTTCACACGTACTAAAGATGAAGGGAGGAAAAAGGATGGCCGGTCTCATTGTTGCTTTCACGCATCCATTTCTCGCTGCGCTTTTGTTAATTGCCGGAAGCGTCACGTTCGTTTGGCAACTGTACGATGCGCGTTGGGGATGGAAAGGAACTGTAAGCATCATTTGTTTTTTGCTTTTTTTCTCATCGCATTTAGCAGCTGGTTTAACAACCGTTGGGGCGATGATGTTGTTTGCTATTGGTCTTATTTTGTTAGTCATTGAGTTGTTTGTGCCAGGTGGCGTTATTGGCTTTCTTGGGCTCGGTACGCTCGTCTGGAGCTTATTTTTAGCCGCCAAACATTCCCCGTTTGTTACGATATCGTTAGCAGTAGCGATCGTGAGTGCGCTAATGGTGGGCTTATGGCTTAGCCGGGTGAGCAAAAAGAAGATGGCGTTTTTTGAAAAAATTGTGCTTACCGACGAACAGCGGAATGAAGAAGGATATGTGTCTCATGAAGCGCGCATGGATTTCATCGGGAAACGCGGAGTGGCCATCACTGTATTGCGGCCAGCAGGAACGGCGCTCATTGACGGCGAACGTGTAGATGTTGTCACAGAAGGAGAATATATTGAACGACATCGACCGATTGAAGTTATTCACGTAGATGGGTTAAAAGTCGTCGTTCGAGAATGTAAAAAAGAGGAGGAAATCGTATGACACCGGATCAACTTTTACTTATTATTGCGATTGCGTTAGGGCTTGTGTTGTTAGCTGTATTCTTTTCGTTCGTTCCCGTTATGCTTTGGATTTCTGCACTTGCTTCTGGTGTGCCGATTAGCATTTTCACACTTATCGGGATGCGTTTACGCCGCGTCATTCCGTCGCGTGTCATTAATCCATTAATTAAGGCAAAAAAAGCAGGGCTTGATGTGACGACGAACCAGTTAGAAAGCCACTATTTAGCGGGAGGAAATGTCGACCGCGTCGTTAACGCGTTAATTGCTGCGCAGCGAGCGAATATTAATTTAACGTTTGAACGTTGTGCGGCAATTGATTTAGCCGGTCGAAACGTATTAGAAGCGGTGCAAATGAGCGTCAATCCAAAAGTCATTGAAACCCCGTTTATTGCTGGTGTAGCGATGGACGGTATTGAAGTGAAAGCGAAAGCACGCATCACTGTACGTGCGAATATTGATCGATTAGTTGGTGGTGCGGGAGAAGAAACGATTATTGCACGTGTGGGAGAAGGGATTGTTTCTACGATCGGGTCGCAAGACGATCATAAAAAAGTGCTTGAAAATCCAGATATGATTTCACAAACCGTATTAGCAAAAGGGTTAGACTCAGGAACAGCGTTTGAGATTTTATCCATTGACATTGCTGATATTGATATCGGGAAAAACATTGGTGCTGAATTACAAACAGACCAAGCGGAAGCGGATAAAAAGATTGCACAAGCGAAAGCGGAAGAACGTCGGGCGATGGCAGTTGCACTTGAGCAAGAAATGAAAGCGCGCGTGCAAGAAATGCAGGCGAAAGTCGTAGAAGCCGAAGCGCAAGTGCCGCTTGCGATGGCGGAAGCACTTCGTTCCGGCAAACTTGGTGTGATGGATTACATGAACTTAAAAAACATTATGGCAGATACGAACATGCGCGATTCCATTGGAAAATTGACACAACATCCGGATGACGAGAAAAAGTGAGGAATACATGATGGCGCTAATTGAATGGCTCCTAAACAACATATTTGTCGTTTTCATTTTGGCAGCATTTGTCTCATGGGTTGGAAAACGAATGAAAGCGGGAGAAGAAACGATTGAACGAAAACAACAACAAGAAAAACAACAAGAACAAGAACAGAAATCACCAGTTATGATGGCCGAAGTGGAACCACGAACGAGACGATCGATGAAAAAAGAACAAGAGCAAATGATCGCACCGCAACGAGCGGAAGAGCAACGAGTGGAGAGGAGAAAATTACCTAAACACCCGCTCGTGCAAGGCGTGATTTTTTCAGAAGTGCTCGGTCCACCGCGAGCAAAGCGTCCGTTTGGTAGAAAATAAGTGCTACAACCCCCGTTTCACTCATACATATGAGATGAAAGGGGGTTTTGTTTATGATCGGAAAGTGGAAAAGCAAAATGCGACAATGGTTAACGAATCAAATGGAACTACCTGCGGATGTTGTCGCTGACCTCCCCCGTATTACGATGATTGGACATATTCATATCTACATAGAGAATCATCGTGGTTTGCTCCTGTTTACAGATCGCGAACTACGTTTGTTATTAAAAAACGGGCAGCTGCTTGTCAAAGGGGAATCGTTTAGCATTAAAACGATTTTGCCGGAAGAAATTTTGCTCGAGGGGAAAATTAGTCAAGTTTTATATTTGGAAGAATAGGGGGGGCGGGTGTGAAAAACGAATGGGTGCATCAGCTGACTGGGAATTTGCGAGTACGTATTGTTGGAAAAGGATTAGAGCGGTTATTAAATGAATTTACACGCCGTGGGATATATGTATGGAACGTCAGGCGAGAGCGGGACGATTCGCTAACATGCCATATGCTCCTTCGCGACATTCATCATGTGCGAGCGGCGATGCGAAAAAGCGGTTGTAAATTATATGTTCTCGATCGTCGGGGGGCGCCGTTTTGGCTAAAAGCATCGTGGAAAAATAGCGGCATCGTTATCGGAGTCGTTACATTTATATGTATCGTGTTTATATTATCTAACATGATTTGGCGCATTGAAGTCACAGGGGCGAATCCAGAAGTCGAACATACCGTTAGGCAGGAGTTGAAAAAAATAGGGGTTGAGCGCGGTGCGTTGCAATTTGTTACTCCACCTCCTGAAGCGATTCAACGAACGCTAACCAACAAGATAGATGCGATTACGTGGATTGGTGTGGAGTGGCGTGGAACGACGTTATATTGCCAAGTCGTTGAAAAAAAGCAGCCGACAGAAACGAAATCGAATACTCCCCAGCATCTTGTTGCGAAGAAAAAAGCGGTCATTACGTACATGTTTGTTGAACAAGGTCAAGCAGTGGTAGAAGTGAATGATCATGTCGTTCCGGGACAATTGCTCGTTTCGGGCTTTATTGGGAAAGAAGGGCAAACAGAGATCGTGCCAGCGCGCGGTCAAATTTTAGGCGAGACGTGGTACAAGTCTACTGTTGCTGTTCCGATGAAAACGACGTTTTATATGTTGACGGGAAAAAAACGTGAAACACATTACGTTCGTTTTTGGTCGTGGAAAATTCCGATTTTTTGGGATCATGAAGAGCAGTTTTCACAATTTGAAAAACAAGTAGATGAAAAAACGTTCCGCTTTTTCACATGGACGTTACCGATTGTTTATGAAAAAGTCGTGTGGCGTGAAAAAGAAATCGCTGTTCGTGAGTATTCGTACGAACAAGCAAAAGCGGTAGCGAAACAAATTGCGCGTGAGCAGTTACAGCGACAATTACCTGCGGATGCGAACATTCAAGGTGAAAAAGTTTTGCATGAGGCGAAGGAGAATGGTAAAGTAAAAGTAGAAATGCATTACCAAGTCATTGAAAACATTGCGATACCACAACCAATTATTCAAGGAGACTGAGGAATGTCGGAACAGTTTGTCACGATTCACCTTAACGTACAAAATGCAGATGAAGCGCTCGCTTTGTTCGGTACGCACGATGTTCATTTAAAGCGCATTGAGCAAGAACTTGGTGTGTCGATTGTGACGCGTGGAGAATCGTTAAGCGTGTCAGGAAACAAACAACATATTGAGCTTGTTGATGAGTTGTTGCGTCATTTGTTGCTTGTTATTCGCAAAGGCATTGTCATTAGCGAGCGTGATGTGCTTTATGCGCTAAAAATGGCCAAAAATGGAACAATTTCTTACTTTATTGAATTGTACAATGAAGAAATCGGAAAAAATGCGAAAGGGAAAGCGATTCGGGTCAAAACGCTCGGTCAGCGTCAATACGTTTCTGCCATTCAGCGCCATGATTTAATTTTCGGCATTGGTCCAGCAGGAACGGGAAAAACGTATTTAGCCGTTGTGATGGCTGTACAAGCGTTAAAAAACGGACAAGTCAAGCGAATTATTTTGACGCGTCCAGCTGTGGAAGCTGGGGAAAATTTAGGCTTTTTGCCGGGGGATTTAAAGGAAAAAGTCGATCCGTATTTACGCCCACTTTATGATGCGCTTCATGACGTACTTGGTCATGAACATACCCAACGATTAATTGAGCGCGGTGCGATTGAAATTGCTCCGCTTGCATATATGCGCGGGCGAACGTTAGATGATGCGTTTGTCATTTTAGATGAGGCGCAAAATACGACGCCTTCGCAAATGAAAATGTTTTTAACACGTCTCGGCTTCGGCTCGAAAATGGTGATTACCGGCGATATTTCACAAGTCGATTTACCGAAAGGAGTTCGTTCTGGGCTTGCGATTGCAAAAGACATTTTGACGAATGTAAGCGGAATTTCATTTGTCTTTTTGGAGCAAGCTGATGTTGTACGCCATCCTCTCGTCGGTAAAATTATCGCTGCGTACGAAGATGCTGGAATGTAAATGCGACCCATATTCACGTGGGTCCTTTTTGCACTTTAACAGAAGAAAGAGGGAGATTTTATGTTAGTGATTGACTTTATAGATGAAACCAATGAAATAACAGAAGAGCAAATAGAACGAATTGAAAAACTATTGCAACATGCGGCAAAGGAAGAAAATGTGCCAGATGGTGCAGAGGTGAGCATTACGTTTGTTGACAATGAAAAAATTCGGGAAATAAATCGCGATTATCGTGGAAAAGATCAGCCGACAGATGTCATTTCGTTCGCCCTTGAAGAAATGGGCGAAGAAGAGATTGAAATTGTCGGTGTAGATGTACCACCTGTGCTCGGGGATATTATCATTTCTGTGCCGAAAGCACGCGAGCAGGCGGAGCAATACGGTCATTCTTTTATGCGAGAACTCGGTTTTTTAGCGGTTCACGGCTTTTTACATTTGCTTGGCTATGATCATGAAACAGAAGAAGAAGAAAAAGAGATGTTTACGAAACAAGAGCTCATATTACAACAATTTGGCTTAACGAGATGATCGATGATGCGTTGGAAGCGATTTGTCGCTAGCGTATTATATGCTTTAAATGGCATTCGAATTGCCATTTGTCATGAGCGAAATATGCGCATTCATTTCGTAGCAACGATTGCTGTTATCGTTGCTGCAGCGATATTTCGTGTCTCAAAAATGGAATGGCTTGTGTTGCTTTTGACGATTGGAGCAGTGATGAGTTTAGAAATCGTCAATAGCGCAATAGAGCGGACGGTTGATTTAGTGACGGATGAGTATCGGCCCTTAGCGAAAGAAGCAAAAGATTTAGCAGCTGGCGCTGTACTTATGTTTGCTTTTATATCCGTGATCATAGGGATTTCCATTTTCTTTCCTTATATGTATGTATTTTTTAAAAATTCTTTACATTTTCATAAATAGTAGTGAAATCGCGTTCATATTTTGGTAAAATAAAAAGCAAGCATACTTTATGCGATGGAGGGTTTTATGATTCGAGAAGGATATAAATCAGGATTCGTAGCAATTATCGGAAGACCGAATGTAGGAAAATCTACATTTTTAAATCGCGTCATCGGGCAAAAAATTGCAATTATGAGCGATAAGCCGCAAACGACGCGCAATAAAATTCAAGGTGTGTACACAACAGATGACGCGCAAATCATTTTTATTGATACGCCGGGCATTCATAAACCGAAACATAAGCTTGGCGATTTTATGGTAAAAGTAGCGCAAAGCGCGTTGCAAGAAGTTGATTTAATTTTATTTATGGTGAATGCTGTAGAAGGGCTCGGTCGCGGTGATGAGTTTATTATTGAACGTTTAAAACAAGTACAAACACCGGTGTTTTTAGTCATTAATAAAATTGACGAAGTGCACCCGGACGATTTATTGCCGCTGATTGAGCAATATCGCTCACTCCATTCGTTTGCCGAAGTCATCCCTATTTCAGCGTTGCAAGGCAACAATGTAGAAACGTTGTTGCAACAAATTAAACATTACTTGCCTGAAGGACCACAATATTATCCAGCACATCAAATAACGGATCATCCTGAACGATTTATCATTGCTGAGTTTATTCGTGAAAAAGCGCTCCATTTGACGCGAGAAGAAGTGCCACATTCCATTGCTGTTGTGATTGATTCGATTGAACGTCGCGAAAATGGCGATACGGTATATGTTGCAGCGACCATTATCGTTGAGCGTGATTCGCAAAAGGGAATTATTATCGGCAAACGCGGTCAAATGTTGAAGGAAATTGGTCAACGTGCGCGCGCGGATATTGAGGCGCTACTCGGTTCAAAAGTGTTTTTAGAATTATGGGTAAAAGTACAAAAAGATTGGCGCAATAAAATGGCACAGTTGCGAGACCTTGGCTATCGTGAAGATGAGTATTAATGCTGTAAAATTTTAAAAGACATTGCGACAGCGCAAAAAGGGCAAACTACAAGTGAGCTGCTCAATCACCGTCAACTAACGAGAGAAAGGTGTGGTTCGATGCTCGATTTTACCTGGAAATTGTTCAGCCAAACAGGGAATATTGACACGTATCTTTTGTTTAAGGAGCTAGAACGCGAAACGCAAGAGCAAGCCAGCGATTCCACGTATCATATAACGGAAAGAGATTATCACGTCCTTTAACTTTGGAAGGTTATGTTATATGTTTGAAAAATGTGAAGGCATTGTTATTCGAACGATTGACTATGGAGAGACGAATAAAATTGTGACGATATTTACACGCGAATGGGGAAAGGTTGCTGCAATGGCAAGGGGAGCGAAAAAGCCAAGCAGCCGCCTTTCTTCTGTTACGCAAATATTTACATACGGCATATATCTTGTTCAAAAAAGTCGTGGTGTTGGTAGTTTGCATCAAGGGGAATTGCTTTCGACGATGCGCCATATACGCGAAGACATTTTTTTAACAGCATATGCCTCGTACATTGTTGAATTGACAGATAAAGCAACCGAAGAAAGACGACCAAATCCGTATTTATTTGAACTTCTTTTACAAACATTGACGTATATGAATGAAGGGCTCGATGCCGAAGTATTAACGTACATATATGAAATGAAATTGCTTCCGGCATTCGGATTATATCCGAAGTTAGATGGCTGTGCTATTTGTGGAGAAAAAGAAGGAACGTTTGCCTTTTCGATTGCACACGGAGGATTTCTTTGCCACCGTTGTTTTGAGCACGATCCACACCGCATCCCGATGACTCCATCGGTGTTAAAATTACTTCGCCTATTTTACTACGTTGATTTGTCTCGCATCGGTCAAATCGCTGTCAAACAAGAAACGAAACGACAACTACAAACGATCATTTCAGCTTATTACGATGAATATTCAGGTCTTTCGCTGAAAACAAAACGGTTTTTACAGCAAATCCATACGTTAAAAGGTGAAAGCGGACAAATGTAGCGTTGTCCGCTTCCCACTTTTGTTTGCAAAATATAAAGATGAATTATAATATGGTCTTATAGTGTAGCCTATTGTAAGGTGGTGAGCGACAATCGAACTCAATAAACGTCAAGAACAAATTTTACAAATCGTCAAAGATCACGGGCCGATTACAGGTGAGCATATTGCGGAAAAGCTCAATTTAACGCGGGCGACGTTACGGCCTGATTTAGCCATTTTAACGATGGCTGGGTACTTAGAAGCAAGACCTCGTGTTGGTTATTTTTATACAGGAAAAACAGGGACGCAATTGCTTGCTGATAAAATTAAAAAAATGAAAGTGAGCGATTATCAGTCCATTCCTGTTGTTATTAATGAAAATGTGAGCGTCTATGATGCGATTGTCACGATGTTTTTAGAAGATGTTGGCACGTTATTTGTTGTAGATGACGAGTCGTTGCTTGTCGGTGTGTTATCTCGTAAAGATTTGTTGCGTGCGAGCATCGGAAAACAAGAGTTGACATCTATTCCTGTCAATATTATTATGACGCGCATGCCGAATATTACATTTTGTGAAAAAGATGATTTGCTTATTGATGTCGCCCAAAAATTAATCGAAAAACAAATTGATGCGATGCCTGTTGTCAAAAAGGTGGACAAAGGGTACGAAGTCGTCGGGCGCATTACGAAAACGAATATGACGAAGGTGCTTGTCGCGTTAGCGAAAGAAGACGTGCTTTAAAGGGGGAAAATCATGAGTCAAATCGTATACGTCGTATCCGACTCAGCAGGGGAGACGGCCGAGCTCGTTGTAAAAGCAGCAGCGAGCCAGTTTCAGGGGGCGCTCGTTCAATTTCGACGTGTTCCTTATGTCGAAGATGTGGAGACGTTATCAGAAGTCGTCGCTTTAGCAAAAATGAATCGAGGCATTATTGTATTTACGTTAGTTGTACCGGAAATGCGTCAATTTTTATTAGCTGAAGCGGCACGTGAAGGAGTGCCTGTATACGACATTATCGGACCGCTTATTGAACAAATGGGAAAGTTATTACAAATGTCGCCACGTTGCGAACCGGGCCCTGTTCGTGTGTTAGATGAAGACTATTTCCGAAAAATCGAAGCCATTGAATTTGCGGTGAAGTACGATGATGGACGTGATCCACGCGGTATTTTGAGAGCGGATATCGTTTTAATTGGTGTATCGCGCACGTCCAAAACACCGTTATCACAATATTTAGCCCATAAACGATTTAAAGTGGCGAACGTCCCGATCGTTCCAGAAGTAGATCCACCTGAAGAATTATTTCAAGTGCCGCCGGAAAAATGTTTTGGTTTAAAAATTAGTCCAGAAAAGCTAAATGAAATTCGTCGTGAGCGGTTAAAATCGCTCGGATTAGATGACCGTGCCATTTATGCAAACATTGATCGAATTAAAGAAGAACTACAATATTTTGATGGGATTGTGAAAAAAATTGGCTGCGAAGTCATTGATGTGACAAATAAAGCAGTCGAAGAAACAGCGAACGTCATTATGAATATTATGCGTAAAAGGGAAAAATAAGCAGTCAAAGCACAGTCACAACGTGTGATATGTGCTTTTCCTTTTTTATAAAAAACTTTATAGCCAATTGATGTTTTTTATATTATAATAAAAAATTGTGATAAAACAGGTTTAGACTGAACATAGGACGAATAAACTATTTATAGCTAATTGTCAAGTGACAATGCATCGGGATTTTCGACAATATTTTTTTCTTAAAAAGAAGGATTGTTTCGCGCGATGGAGAATAAAAACATACAAAACATTTCTATTTCAGAAACAAGTTTTGTCGAAATATGTTTGGAGCTGTTGAAATATGGGACAACGCATTCCTGAGGAAACGGTTGAGCACATTCGTCGCTCAGTCGATATTGTAGACATCATCCAACAGTATGTCTCACTGAAAAAGCAAGGACGCAACTACTTTGGGTTATGTCCTTTCCACGGGGAGAAAACACCTTCTTTTTCTGTTTCGCCAGAAAAGCAAATTTATCATTGTTTTGGCTGTGGAGCAGGCGGAAATGTGTTTTCGTTTTTGATGGACATCGAAGGGATTACATTCATAGAGGCAGTGAAACGATTAGCACCGCGAGCAAATGTCGATTTATCGCACGTCGTTGATGCGCATCCGACATCGGAACGGAAAGAAACAGCGACGATGATTGCTGCGCACGAGCTATTAAAAAAGTTTTATCATCATTTGCTGATGCATACAAATGAAGGGGAAGAAGCATTGAACTATTTGCTTCAACGAGGCTTTACGCGCGAGCTCATCGAACAGTTTGAAATTGGCTATGCTTTGCCGTCTTGGAATGCGACCGTCACATTTTTAGCAAACAAAGGCTTCTCACTTCCACTGATGGAACAGGCCGGACTCATTGTGAAAAAATCGGGAGAGGACTCATACTTTGATCGTTTCCGTCATCGCATTATGTTTCCTATCCATAACCATCAAGGAGAAACGGTTGCTTTTTCGGGGAGAGCGCTCGGAAACGAAGAGCCGAAGTATATGAATAGCCCCGAGACTCCAATTTTTAATAAACGTCATATTTTATATCACTTTCATGAAGCGCGTTTACCGATGCGTCAAAAACAGCAAGTTGTACTGTTTGAAGGATTTGCAGATGTGATCGCTGCTGTGCAAGCTGGCATTTCCTATGCTGTAGCAACGATGGGAACAGCTTTATCGGAAGAACAGGCGCGCATGCTTCGTCGCAATGCTTCATCGGTCATTGTTTGTTATGATGGGGATCGAGCAGGAATCGACGCTGCTTTGAGAGCATCTGAGACGCTCGTTGAAGCTGGCTGTTATGTAAAAGTTGCGATGATGCCAGATGGGCTTGACCCTGATGAGTATGTACAAAAATATGGTGCTGATCGTTTTCGTCATCACGTGCTTGATGCAAGCTTGTCGCTGACAGCGTTTAAGCTTGAATATTTAAAGCGCGGCCGCCATTTACAAAACGAAAGTGAGCGTCTTCGTTATATTGAAGAAGCGGTGAAAGAAATTAGCCGATTATCTAATGCGATTGAAGCGGATTATTATTTACGACAACTAGCTAATGAATTTTCCATTTCCATGGATGCGCTACGCGAGCAAATGATGGTTTATGGAAAAAAACAAGTCGAACAAAAGCAAGAACGTCGTGAAACGGTCGTTGCACCTGTGAAAGCGAAATTGTTACCAGCTTTTCAAAAAGCAGAGCGGATGTTACTTGCTCATATGTTGCGCGATAAAGCGATCGCATACACGGTTCAAGAAGCGATCGAAGGCGCATTTAACGTCGAAGAACATCGCGCTATTGCCGCCTATTTATATGCGTTTTACGAAGAAGGACACGAACCCGATGTAAGCTCGTTACTTGAACGCATTCATGATCCGCAATTAAAACGCATCGTTACAGAGCTGTCCATGATGCCGATCAACGAAGACATCTCGTCAGCTGAGTTGCGAGATTACATTCAATGCGTGCTCAACTACCCAAAAGAGCAGTTGCTCAAGCAAAAAGAAGCGCAGTTGCGCGATGCCGAACGGCAAAAAGATTATGAGTGCGCAAAACGCATTGCAAGCGAAATGATTGCCTTGCGAAAGTCTTTGCATTTTGGAAGGAGGGGAATAAATGGCTGAAAAGTCAACACATTCCGATTTAACGTTAGAACAAGCAAAAGAACAATTAGTCGAGCTAGGTAAAAAACGTGGCGTTCTTACCTATGAAGAAATCGCTGAGCGATTATCCGCATTTGATCTTGATTCGGATCAAATGGATGAATATTATGAGTATTTAAATGAACAAGGGATCGAAGTCGTCGCCGAGTCCGATTTAGATGATGCTGATTTAGACGACCCAGACTTCGATGATTTAAAAGATGAAGAGTTCGATTTAAACGATTTAAGCGTTCCTCCAGGGGTAAAGATTAACGACCCTGTTCGCATGTATTTAAAAGAAATTGGTCGCGTACCGCTATTGTCAGCAGAAGAAGAAATTGAGCTAGCGAAACGCATTGAACAAGGAGACGAAGAAGCAAAACGTCGTCTAGCTGAGGCAAACCTTCGTCTCGTCGTTAGCATTGCGAAACGTTACGTTGGTCGCGGCATGCTTTTCCTTGACTTAATTCAAGAAGGAAATATGGGTTTAATTAAAGCGGTCGAAAAATTTGATTACCGCAAAGGATATAAATTTAGCACATATGCAACATGGTGGATTCGCCAAGCGATTACTCGTGCGATTGCTGACCAAGCGCGTACGATCCGTATCCCTGTTCATATGGTCGAAACGATTAATAAGCTTATTCGCGTTCAACGTCAACTTTTGCAAGACCTCGGTCGCGAACCATCTCCTGAAGAAATTGCGGAAGAGATGGACTTAACGCCGGAAAAAGTGCGCGAAATTTTAAAAATTGCCCAAGAGCCTGTATCGCTTGAAACGCCAATTGGCGAAGAAGACGACTCTCATTTAGGCGATTTTATTGAAGATCAAGATGCAACATCTCCAGCTGAACACGCAGCGTATGAGCTGTTAAAAGAACAACTCGAAGATGTGTTAGATACACTAACAGACCGAGAAGAAAATGTACTTCGCCTTCGTTTTGGTCTTGATGATGGACGTACGCGAACGCTTGAAGAAGTGGGCAAAGTGTTTGGTGTGACACGCGAACGCATTCGCCAAATTGAAGCAAAAGCGTTGCGAAAACTGCGCCACCCAAGCCGCAGCAAACGTTTAAAAGACTTTTTAGAATAACCGTTTACAAGAAATAGTTTACTTCTTACAATGGAAGTAAGCTATTTCTTTATTTAGGAAGGAATGCGTATTCAATGGAACAAAAACGAAAAGAAATCATTATTAATGAAATTAAATATTGGAAACAAACGCGATTGCTGCCGGAACAATATTGTGATTTTTTGCTTGCATTGTACACGGAAGGAAATCGCGATGATGTTGAAACACCGACAAAGCAAGTTCCAGCGTGGGCGATTCGAGCAACCGCGGTGATGATCGGTATATGTTTATCTTTCGCCCTTCTTGTCATTTATTTTACTGAATTGTCGTTCGTTTTGCAAACGCTCATTTTGTCACTTTTTGTCATAATTTGTTTTATTGCTGTTCGTTTTTTTGTAAAACATAAAATCGTTGTTCATATGGCTCTCATGATCGGTGCTTTGTCGCTTCTTCTACTTTCTATTCGTACATGCGATGTTTATTTTTCTGGGAGCACAAGTGCATTAGCGCTCACGGTGATGGGAAATTGTTTTGTTTGGCTGCTCATCGGTTGGCGTTTTTCGCTTATGTATTTTGTCATTTCGGGCGTTGTCGGCATCATTCTTCTTTTTTCTTCATTTTTCATTTAAAAAAATTTACATACAGGGCTTTTCCTTTATGGGAATTTAAAGTACAATAAAATTGTTTGTAACGTTTTCATTTTGAAAAACATGCTTTATTACATAAGGGAGGGTAAAGTATGAATCGCAATCCGTTAATCCCATTTGCACTTATTATGGTGATGGGAATTGGTCTCATTTTCTTTCTGTCTGTGAAAGGCCTCGGAGATATGAAAGAAGTTGCGAAAGAGAAAGAAGGCGGCGCGAAGACAGAAGAAACAGCAGCTGCAGGGCCAGAAGACATTTACAAAAAAAGCTGTGTTGCATGTCACGGCGCGAACTATGAAGGTGGCGTTGGTCCGGCATTAAAAGGTGTCGGTGATCGTCTATCTGTTGACCAAATTAAAGAAGTAATAACAAACGGTCGCGGAAGCATGCCAGCTGGATTAGTTCCTGCGGATCAAGCAGAAGAAATGGCAAAATGGCTTTCTGAATTAAAATAAACGGAGAAGAAAGATCCCTTTACTTCGGTGAAGGGATTTTTCGTTTCTTATAAAACATGATAAACTGAAGAAAAAAGTGTGGTGATCATCGTGAACGAATTACAGCTATCTAAGCGATTGCAAACAGTTGTTTCATTTATTCCAAAAGGAAGCGTATTAGCAGACATCGGTTCAGATCATGCGTATTTGCCGTGTTATGCGTATTTGCACGGATACATAACAAAAGCAGTGGCAGGTGAAGTAGCGGACGGACCGTTTCGCTCTGCCAAACAACAAGTCGAAAAGTGCGGACTGTCTCACGTCATTTCCGTTCGAAAAGGGGATGGGCTACAAGTAGTAGCACCGAATGAAGTCGATTGTGTAACAATTGCAGGGATGGGAGGAACGCTTATCTCAAATATTTTAGAAGCAGGAAAGGAAAAATTGGCATCCGTTCAACGTTTAATTTTACAGCCAAATGTCGGTGCACATATTGTGCGAAAATGGTTGCTAGACAATGAGTGGGAATTAATTAATGAACGCATTTTAGAGGAAGATGGGCAAACGTACGAAGTGCTCGTTGCAGAGCGTGGCGATCCTTATCGTCCGTATACGCAACTTCATGTTGAGCTATTGCTCGGTCCGTTTTTACTAAAAGAACGAAACGAAGTATTTGAAAAAAAATGGGCGATGGAAATGAAGCATTGGCAAAACGTCATCGAGCAATTGAAATATGCGAAAACGGAAGAGGCAGTCAAAAAGCGACAACAATTTGTTGACACGTTGCAAATGGTAGAGGAGGCTTTGAAGCGATGAAGACACCAAACGGATATGAAGTCATTCAACTATTTGAACAGTTTGCCCCAAAACACTTGGCGATGGAAGACGATAAAATCGGGTTGCAAATCGGCACGCTAAATAAACCGATTCGCCGTATCATGATTACGTTAGATGTATTAGAACATGTCGTCGATGAAGCGATTGAACAAAACATTGATTTAATCATTGCGCACCATCCACCAATTTTCCGTCCACTTAAACATATTGTGACCGATCAGCCGTACGGTCGTATGATTGAAAAATGTATAAAACATGATATTGCGATTTATGCAGCACATACAAATTTAGATATTGCAAAAGGCGGGGTAAATGATTGGCTCGCTGAAGCGCTTCAATTACAAAACGTTGACGTCCTTGTTCCGACGTATGAAGAGCCGTTGAAAAAGCTTGTTGTATATGTGCCGCGCACACATGCCGATGCGGTGAGAAAAGCGATTGGTGATGCAGGGGCTGGACATATCGGAAATTATAGCCATTGTACATTTAATAGCGAAGGAATCGGGACGTTTCGACCAGAGGAAGGCGCTAATCCATTTATCGGGCAACAAGGAACGTTAGAAACAGTGGAAGAAGTGCGTGTAGAAACGATTGTTCCTACGCGTCTGCAAAGAAAAGTTGTTCAAGCGATGTTGCAAGCACATCCGTACGAAGAAGTGGCATATGATATATATCCGCTTGAAAATAAAGGAGAGACATATGGGCTTGGACGAATCGGGACATTAAGCGAGGAAATGACGTTACAACAATTTGCTGAACATGTCAAACAGGCATTGCGTGTACCAGCTGTTCGTGTCGTTGGCGAATTGACGAGTCGTGTACGAAAAGTTGCAGTTATCGGTGGAGATGGAAACAAATATATTCATCAAGCGAAAATGAGGGGAGCGGATGTGTACGTCACTGGCGACTTATATTATCATGTGGCACATGATGCACTCATGCTCGGCTTGAATGTCGTTGATCCGGGACATCATGTCGAAAAAGTGATGAAAGAAGGGGTAGCGAACGTATTAAGAACGATGTTTGTGCAGCAAAAATTTGATGTTGATATATACGTATCACAAGCCCATACGGAACCGTTTACGTTTATATAAAAAAGAGGCTTATTCGCCTCTTTTTTTCACTTTTGGTAAAATTTTTGTGAGCGGCACTTTTCGTTCTCGTTTCCATGTTTCAGGATTGTTCGGGTCGAACTGTTCCAAAAAGTCAATGACTTCTTTTGTAATCGGTGTTGGTGTAGATGCGCCGGCAGTGACTGCAACTTTTTTGGCGTCTTTAATCCATTCGATGTCAATTTCAGTCACATCAGCGACACGATATGCTTTCGTTCCCGCAATTTCTTCAGATACTTGGGCAAGTCGATTCGAATTATTGCTTCTCGGATCACCGACAACGATCGTGACATCTGCTTCTTTTGCTTGTTCAGCGACCGCTTCTTGCCGCACTTGTGTTGCTAAACAAATTTCACGGTGCATTTCAACATGTGGATATTTTTCTCTTACTTTTTCCATAATATGTGCAACGTCCCATTGGCTCATTGTCGTTTGGTTCGTCACAATAATATGTTTTGCTTGAATATTCAGTTGTTCTACATCTTCAGGTTTTTCAATTAAATGAACGGCATGTGGCGCAACGCCGACAGCCCCTTCTGGTTCAGGGTGCCCTTTTTTTCCGATGTAAATGACTTCGTATCCATTCGCTACTTTTTCACGAATAAGCTCGTGTGTTTTTGTCACATCTGGGCATGTAGCGTCAATGGTGACAAGCCCTTTTTCTCTTGCGCGCTGTTTTACTTCAGGTGAAACGCCGTGAGCGGTAAAAATGACTGTGCCGCGGTCAATGTTTTCTAAAATTTCAAGTCGATTCGGACCGTCAAGTGTAATAATTCCTTCTTCCGCAAATGCATCGGTGACATGTTTATTATGAACGATCATGCCTAAAATGTAGATCGGTCGTGGCAGCGTCGGATCGAGCGCGGCGTTGCGAGCGATGACCATCGCATCAACGACTCCGTAACAATATCCGCGTGGCGTAATTTTAATGACTTCCATATGGATCGCTCCTTCTTGGCGTGTTTGTCGTATTCATTATATAAAAGAAGGGGCGAACATACAAAAGTTAAATATATAGTTTTGGCACAGATTTCCCTTTTTCATTCGTTTTTTCTTGTTTTCGTTCGCTTTTTGTTGGAATTGGTCGTTGTTTTTTTAGGGTTTTTTGCTCTGTCGTTGCTGCGCTTGTTGCGCGTGCTGTTTCGTTCGTTTCACTTGCTGTTTTAGTTGCTTCGTTTGTTGTGTCTGATTGTTTAAATTCGCGAAAAAGACGCATCATCGATGGGACGCTTTTAATGAGTGGACCGTATTGTTGCACCATTGGTGTAATCGTTTGGACCATGTTTAACATTTTTTGTACATTTGTTAACATCGAATCGATACTTGGCAATGCCCCGCCAGCGCCAAGCGTTTGGGCAGGAAATTGGTTGCCAAACAATCGTGAAAACATGCCCCCTTGTGCTTGACGCATCATCGGTTGCGACCACATAGGCGGCATAGGCGAACGTGAAGGTGGAAACATAAATGGACGCCGCAATGAAGTTCCTCCTTTCTGTATGAAGTGAAGGTTTATGCTTTTTTCATCTATACTACGATATGCAGAAAAGCTCATATAGTTGAATGAACGGTTTATGTTCGTATATAATATGTAACTGGTCTATTTTTTTACTGAAGAAGAAAGGGGATGAGAAACTATGTTTGAACGTTTTTCGTTTCATCCGTTTATTATAGAGGCGCTTCATCATTTAAAGTTTCATAAACCAACACCTATTCAAGAGCGTGTCATTCCGGCTGTCTTGCGTGGAGAGAGCGTCATCGGGCAATCGCAAACGGGAACAGGAAAGACGCATGCGTATTTATTGCCGATCATCGAACGCATTGATCCACATGTTGACGAAGTACAAGCGGTTATTACAGCACCGACGCGTGAGTTAGCTACGCAAATTTATCATGAAGTATTAAAAATAACGAAATTTTGTCCAAACGATCATCGCATTACAGCGCGCTGTTTTGTCGGCGGAACAGATAAATTACGATCGATTGAAAAGTTGAAAACACAACCTCATATCGTCATTGGCACACCGGGGCGCGTGTATGATCTCGTTCGTGAACAAGCGCTATTTGTTCATACGGCTCGGATGCTTGTCATTGATGAGGCAGATGTTATGCTTGATATGGGATTTCTTACAGATGTCGACCAAGTGGCAGGATGCATGCCAGAAGACTTGCAAATGCTCGTCTTTTCAGCAACGATTCCAGAAAAGTTAAAGCCGTTTTTGAAAAAATATATGGAGCACCCGACACATATCCATATTGCTCCGAAGCAAGTAGCCGCATCAACCATTGAGCATATTTTAATCCCGCTTCGCCATCGCGATCGTTTGCAGCTTTTACACGATATATTAGTTAGTTACAACCCATATTTAGCCATTGTTTTTGTAAACACGCGTAAAACAGCTGATGAAGTGGCAAACGGTTTAATTGAAAAAGGATTAAAAGTAGGCGTGTTACATGGGGATTTAACTCCGCGCGAGCGAAAAAAGATGATGAAAGCAATTCGTGATTTACAATTCCAATACATTGTCGCGACAGATTTAGCCGCGCGCGGAATCGATATTGAAGGCGTCAGCCACGTCATCAATTATGAACTGCCAACGGATTTAGATTTTTACGTACATCGTACAGGTCGAACAGGGCGTGCAGGTTATGCTGGTACGGCCACAACGATTTACGAACCATCTGATCAACATGCGTTAGTGAAGTTAGAGAAAAAAGGAATTCATTTCCTTCATCGTGATTTTCGTCATGGTGAATGGATTGAGCTCGATGCGTGGAATGGACGGAAAAAAGAGAAAAAAGATGAAGTTGAGCAACTCGTTGAAAAAATAGCGAAAAAACAAAAGAAAGTCAAACCGGGATATAAGAAAAAATTACGAGAGCAGTTGAAAAAACAAAGAGCGAAAAAGAAATAAGGGAGAGAAAGATGTGTTAAAAATTGGTTCGCACGTCTCGATGAGCGGAAAAGAAATGTTATTAGCTGCAAGTAAAGAAGCGGTATCGTATGGAGCAAATACGTTTATGATTTATACGGGGGCACCACAAAACACAAGGCGTAAACCGATTGAGGAGCTAAACATTGATAAAGGACTTGCCCATATGAAAGCACATGGGATTGAAGAAATTGTTGTACACGCCCCGTACATTATTAATATCGGCAATACAATGAACGTAGATACGTTTTCTCTTGGCGTTTCTTTTTTACGTTCCGAAATTGAACGAACAGAAGCGATTGGTGCAAAGCAGCTCGTCCTTCATCCTGGTGCGCACGTCGGTGCGGGTGTGGAAGCAGGGATTGCAAAAATTATTGAAGGGTTAAACGAAGTGATAACAAATGACCAGCAAGTGCAAATTGCTTTAGAAACGATGGCGGGAAAAGGGTCTGAATGTGGCAGTCGCTTTGAAGAATTAGCGAAAATCATTGACGGTGTGACGCATAACGATAAGCTTTCTGTTTGTTTTGATACATGTCATACACATGATGCTGGATATGATATTGTTAACGATTTTGATGGTGTATTAGAACAATTTGATCGCATTATCGGGCTTGATCGTCTAAAAGTATTGCATATTAATGATAGTAAAAATCCGTGTGGAAGTCGGAAAGACCGTCATGAAAATATTGGCTTTGGTTATATCGGTTTTGATGCGCTAAATTATATTGTGCATCACCCGCAACTTATGCACGTGCCAAAAATTTTAGAAACGCCATATGTTGGGGAGAAAAAAAATGCGAAACCGCCATATCAATTTGAAATCGCGATGTTGCGTGCGCAACAGTTTGACCCAAACGTTCGGGAAAAAATTGTCGAGTAGAAGGCTGTCCGTAGGCAGCCTTCTTACTGTATAAATTGGCGAATAAACTCATTAGCTTGTTTTGCAAGTTGCGGTGATGTGCGATGAGCGAGTTCGCGAATCCAATTTTTCCTCGCTTGTTCATTAAACATATCGATCGTTTTTTCGCGCATCATTTGAACAATTGTTTCGGCGTCTTTTTGGGAAAGTGGAACGTTGTATTCCTTGGCATACATCATTAATTCATTTGCGGTAATCGATTTCATTTTATGCTGGACGATTTTATGATACACATTCACGTAGCATCCCTCCTTATTTACCATATGAGAGGAAAGAAGGAAGGGTGCAATGGTATAATGAAATAGATGAAGGGGGAGATTTGTTTGAAAAGACAACATAAAAAAGAAACGATTAGCCATTTAATGTATCGTGTCGTCATGATGACGATCGGTGCCACGCTTGCTGCTTTATCGATCGAATTGTTTTTAGTGCCTAATGAAATTATTGATGGTGGGGTCATCGGTATATCCCTTATTCTTGATCGCATTCTTCCAAACTATGCATGGTTGAACTTTGCCACGCTTGTTATTTTACTCAATGCGCCATTTATGTATTTTGGTTATAAACAAATCGGAAAAACGTTTATGCTCTCCTCTCTCTATTCGATCATTGTATTAGCTGTCATGGAGCGGTTGTTTCATTATGTATCTCCATTTACAACAGATTCCATTTTAGCAACTGTGTTTGGCGGAGCCATTCTCGGCGCTGGTGTAGGGCTTGTGATTCGCCATGGTGGTTCATTAGATGGCACAGAAATTTTAGGTATTTTAATGACGAAAAAGTTGCCATTTTCTGTTGGGGAATTTGTCATGTTTACAAACGTTTTTATTTTTACTTGGGCGGCATTTGTATTCGGACCAAAGCAAGCGATGTACTCCGTTTTAACTTATTATATTGCTTTTAAAACGATTGATACTGTCATTCAAGGATTAGATGAAACAAAAGCAGTGCTCATCGTATCCGATCGTTACGAAGAAGTATCAGATGCCATTTTAAATCGACTTGGCCGTGGAACGACGAAGTTGATGGGAAAAGGCGGATATACAGACGAACAAAAAGAAGTGATTTATGCTGTTGTTACTCGTCTGGAAGTGACGAAGCTAAAATCAATTGTATATGAAATTGATCCGAATGCGTTTATTACGATTATGAACACACAAGAAGTGCGTGGAGCAAAATTTAAGTCTGCTATTCATTAATGAAAATAAATGCGTTATACTATGAATCGGAATCATTTTGAATTAAGGTGGTCAAACGATGGACGATATTTTACGGATAGAAGACGTATCGTTTCGATATGATGATGAAGATGTACTACAACATATTGATTTTCACATTCCGAAAGGTGCTTTCGTTGGTTTAGTTGGTCCGAACGGATCAGGAAAATCAACGCTGTTAAAATGCATTTTGCGATTGCTAAAGCCGCAAACGGGGCGCATTTTTTTATTCGGCACGCCGATTGAGCAGTTTAAAGATTGGCATAAAATTGGTTTCGTCTCTCAAAAAGCAAACAGTTTTAATACCGGATTTCCTGCGACAGTATATGAAGTTGTAGCGAGCGGTTTAGCTGGAAAGCTCGGGTTATTTCGTCGATTAAAAAAAAGCGACGAAAAAGCAGTATATGAAGCGATTGATGCGGTCGGCATGAGCCCTTTTATTCATCGAAACATTGGCGAACTTTCAGGAGGTCAACAACAACGCGTATTTATCGCACGTGCGATCGTGTCGCAGCCTGAATTTTTAATTTTAGATGAGCCGACTGTCGGGGTCGATGTGCATCATGTACAAAGCTTTTACGATATGCTTGAACGATTGAATAAACAACATCATATGACATTGCTTCTCGTGACGCACGATATCGGAACGATTACGGAAAAAGTCACACATGTCGCTTGTTTAAACAAACATTTGCATTTCCATGGGAGCGTGCAACAGTTTGCGCAGCTAAAAACAGAAGATTTAGCATCATTTTATGGGCATCATCTTCACCTACTTGCCCATGACCATGCGTAGAAAGGGGGGAGATTATGGTAGAGGCGTTATTTCAATATGAATTTTTACAAAATGCGTTTATTGTCGGCATATTGATCGGACTCATCGCCCCTCTTTTAGGTGTGTTTATTGTCGTTCGGAGATTATCGCTTATTGCGGATGCGTTAAGTCATGTCACGCTCGCAGGAATTGCAGCCAGCTTACTTGTACAAAAAACGTTTTTCATGGGAGCGACATTCAATCCGATTTATGTGGGCATGGCGTTTTCCGTTGTTGGTTCGTTATTTATTGAAAAATTGCGTACCGTATATAAGCACTATCAAGAATTAGCGATTCCAATCATTTTATCAGGAGGCATCGGCTTAAGCGTCATTTTTATTTCGCTTGCGGATGGCTTCAATACCGATTTGTTTTCATATTTGTTCGGAAGCGTTAGCGCGGTGAGCCGGACGGATGTATGGACCATTGGCATCATTTTTTTCATCGTGTTTGCTGTTATTTTTCTGCTCTATAAAGAGTGGTTTATTTTATCATTTGACGAAGAATATGCACAAGCATCGGGAGTAAAGGTAAGGGCGCTTCATTTTGTTTTCATCGTGCTCGTTGCTCTCGTCATTGCAGCATCGATGCGAATTGTCGGCATTTTGCTCGTCTCATCACTCATGACGCTTCCTGTTGCTGCGAGCATTCGAATCGCAAAGGGATTTAAACAAGCGTTATGGTTGTCCGTTCTATTTGGTGAGCTTGCTGTCATTGTTGGTTTGTTTCTTTCTTATTATTTAAATTTAGCTCCCGGCGGGACGATTGTGTTGTTAGCTGTTTGTATATTAATTGGTGCGATCATGTGGAAAAAATGGAAGAGAGGATGACGAAGCGTGAACGTTTCTGAAGCGCTACGGTTAATGAAAGAAAAGGGGTTTAAGTATACAGGAAAGCGCGAAGAAATGCTTGAGCTGTTTGCAAAAACAGATAAATATTTAACGGCAAAAGATGTGCTTGATGTAATGAAAGATCGGTATCCGGGGTTGAGTTTCGATACAGTTTATCGCAACTTAGCGTTATTTGTTGAGCTCGGCATTTTAGAAATGACTGAACTGTCTGGAGAGAAGCGCTTTCGATTTACATGTAATGTGCATCACCACCATCACCATTTTATTTGCATGTCGTGCGGAAAAACGAAAGAACTTGTAACGTGTCCGATGAATGAATTAGTGGAAGATTTGCACGGATATACGATTTCAGGGCATAAGTTTGAAGTGTACGGAACATGCCCGATGTGCCAGCAACAAGCTGACGTGTAATGTCAGCTTGTTGTTGTGAGTAATTGTTCTACTCGTTGTTTTGCTTCATACCAATTGTACACGCGAATGACGCCTTTTGGGAGCGGACCGCGATTATAAGGAGTATCAAATAAAATGACAGGAATGAGACATTGTTCAGCGATATCGCAAGCGTTATCGTATTTATCTTCAAAAAACATGTCGATTTTATATTTCTTTACGGCTTCAATTTTATCGTGTGAACCGATCAGTTCGATATGATGGTAATGAACGCCTTGTTGTTGAAACCATTTTTCTGTGATTTCATATAAGTGGCGACCTCGTGCACTAATGTAATACAACTCATATTCATCTTTCCAACTATTAATGACCTCTAATGCTCCGTTCGCAAGAGGTGCTTCGCTGTAGATGATCGGTTCGTATTGTTCCATCCATTCATTTAATTTTTCTTCCGTTGTATCTAAAAAAGGAACTAAATCGTAATCCGTAATATCATCAAGCGTTAAATTTTTTTGGAACGATTTGTTTAAATATGGAATAAACGTACTTGGACATGTTACTGTCCCGTCAATATCGATCCCAAATCGCCGTTTGATCATGTTTGTTCATCCTTTCTATGATGTGCTTTTCTCGCCCATTATATCATTGACATAAAGTAACATCTATAATGATGTATCGCTTATTGCATAATAATAGTGCTCCTCATTTTACGAAAGCGAGGGAATTGTCATGGACAATGAACGTCAGCGTCGAGCGTATGATAATGAACGAATAGATACTGTTCCGAATGTTGAGCGAGATTTTATGGAAGAAACAGCAGGTGAAATTGCTGAGCCGATCCGATTTTCTGAAAGAAAAGTCGATCGTGAAGAAAACGGTCGTGGCGTTGGTTGGCTTGCACTTGCTTTATCGGTTGTTTCTCTTTTCTTAATGCCAGTCATTATGGGGGCAGCCGGCATTGTTTTCGGCTTTATTGCCCGACGTCGAGGAGCGGAAACGTTAGGGGCTTGGGCGATTGGAATTGGGGCTGTTTCCATTATTTTAAGCTTTTTCGTCCGATTTTGGTAAATAAGAGGGGAATATTCCCCTCTTATTTTTTTCCTTTCAATGCATATTCTTCTGCTAATTTGTCAATTTCTTTTTTCAACTCTTCAACCATTGTTTCTTCTGGCACTTTACGAACAATTTTTCCGTGGCGGAACAATAATCCTTCGCCGCGTGCCCCAGCAATGCCGATGTCAGCTTCGCGTGCCTCTCCTGGTCCGTTGACGGCGCAACCGAGGACTGCTACTTTAATCGGTGCTTTAATTTGGGCGATATATTCTTCAATTTCATTTGCGATGCGAATTAAGTCAATTTCAATTCTTCCGCATGTCGGACAAGAAATTAATGTCGCAGCGTTTGCTGCAAGGCCGAAAGTTTTCAACAATTCACGTGCCACTTTTACTTCTTCGACAGGATCAGCGCTAAGGGATACACGTACTGTATTGCCGATTCCTTTGCTTAAAATCGCACCAAGTCCTGCAGCACTTTTTACCGTTCCGGCAAATAACGTACCTGATTCTGTAATGCCGAGATGTAGCGGATAGTCGAATGTGCGCGCGGCTTTTTCATATGCTTCAATCGCTAAACGAACATCCGAAGCTTTTAATGAAACGATAATGTCTTGGAAATCAAGGTCTTCTAAAATGCGAATATGATGCAAAGCGCTTTCGACCATGCCATCCGCAGTTGGATAGCCGTATTTTTCTAAAATGCGTTTTTCAAGTGACCCAGCGTTTACCCCAATGCGAATAGGGACGCCACGTTCTTTTGCTGCTTTCACAACCGCTTCTACTTTTTCCCGCTTTCCGATGTTTCCAGGGTTAATGCGAATTTTATCCGCTCCGTTTTCAATCGCTTTTAAAGCAAGGCGATAGTCGAAATGAATATCGACAACGAGCGGAATATTGATGCGTTTTTTTATTTCAGCAATCGCATCTGCTGCTCTTTCATCTGGGCAAGCGACGCGAACGATTTGGCATCCAGCTTCTTCGAGTCGATGTATTTGAGCAACGGTTGCATCTACATCATGCGTTTTTGTTGTCGTCATACTTTGAATGACGACTTCGTTATTCCCGCCAATTGTAATGTTCCCGACGCGAACCGGGCGGGTTTTTGAACGATGAATGATTTCACTCACGCGTCAATCGCTCCTTTAACGTATTAATTCAATCATTTTTTATTGTAGCAATGTTTCTTATTCGTTGACAACGTTTTTGCTATTTCTGCTTATAGTACGGGATGCGGTACGTTTTTCCGATTTGAAGCGAATGGGCGTTAACATGTGGGTTTAACGTTTGAAAATCAGTAATGAGCCGATCGATGGAAACCGGTAATTTTCCATTCATTTCACGCTCAACAATCGAGAGAAGCGTATCCCCTCGTTGAATGGTCACTTCGCGATACGGAAGCTCCTTCTTTTGTTCAATCGTTTTTTCTGCACGAATTGTACGAATCGTTCCGTTCGTTATATCTTGATAAGCAATGGCACATATCGCAATGCATACGAGAAAAATGAAAACTTTTTTCATGACATTCCCCCGTTTATTTCTTCTGTTTTATCCATATGGCATGTCCAAACGAGATATGCGTAAAAATTACATTTCTTTTACATTGCTTTACACGTTCTTCACATGACGTTGACATGTTTTTGGTATTCTTTGTCTGTATTTGTCGAAGGGGGGACGTGCCGTGCGTGCACAAATAAAACAGCGATTAGAAAATATAAAGAAGCTTTTCCGAGTACCTGTCTTTCAATCATCACCAAAAATAAAACAATGGCTATTAAAAATGAGCTTACAAAATCGCTTATTTATTTTATTTTTGAGCGTGTTAATTTTTTCGTTAAGTGCTGTCGGGATGATTGGTTATCATCAAGCGAAACAAACGACCGTAAAAGCGATCGAAAATCGCCTCGAGCGCGAGGCAACGATGATGTTTGAAGTAGCTCGCAATCTTATGTATATTCATGCTGGAAATGAACAAATGTTTGAAAAAAGTTTGCGTTCGGTAGTAAAACAACAAAAAGCGGAACTGATGCAAGACGGGTTAAGCGTAGACATATTTTTAATTGAGGATGGACAAGTAAAAACATTTGAAAGAAATGAACAGCTCAATGTACCAAAATCGGTCCAAGAAACAATTAAAAAACAAAAAAACGGTGTGTCGCATTTGGAATGGAACGGACGTACATATACGTTTGCGTATAAAACGATCCAAGAGCTAAAAGGAACATATGTTGTCGCTGTACCAGATGAACAATTTATGAAGCCGATTCAACAGCTTGCCAAGCTAACTATTGTAACGATTATGATTAGTGTCATTATCTCAACGATCATGATTAAATGGTTAGTGACTGGATTAACGAAGCCGATTGCCCAACTTCGTCATGCCATGAGCCGATTGTCGCGTGGAGATTTAACGGTTGACGAACATATTTATTCAACAACGCCCGAAATCGATTCGCTTGCGCGCAGTTTTCAACGCATGTTGACGAGCATGAAAAATGTCATTCGTGAAATGGACGAAACAACAAGACAGCTAGCCATTACAGGAGGCGACTTAGAGCATGTGTCGGAACATGTCCTTGAATCGAACGATCAGCTCATGGCAGCCATTTCTACGGTAAAACAAGGGGCGGAAGAAACGGCCAATGCTTCAGACGAAAGCATTCATCGTGTAGATGAGATGAAAAAGCGAATGCAGCATGTATTAGTGAGCGTTCAAAACATTTCAGCAAGCACTAGCGATATGAATCAGTCTTCGAAAGGTGGAGAAGAGAGGCTGTCGCATTTAATCGCGGATATTCATTCGTTTGCCGAGCAATTTAAAAAAGTAAATGACACGATTCAAAGTGTGAAACACCATTCTATGTCGATTACAAAAGTGGTAGATGTCATTCGACAAATTGCCGAGCAAACGAAGTTATTGGCGCTTAATGCAACAATTGAAGCGGCGCGTGCGGGAGAAGCAGGAAAAGGGTTTGCGGTTGTCGCTACAGAAGTAAGAAAGTTGGCGGAACATGCTTCAAAAGCAACGGAAGAAATTACATCATCTATTTTCGCGATGGAGGAAGTGTCCATTCATGCGACAAATCAGTTTGAAGGGATGGTCACGCATTTACAACACCAACTCACCTCTGCAAATGAAGCGAAGCGCTCGTTTGATCATTTATTAAAAGAAATTCAGCGCGTGAATCGAAACGTAGCACAAATGGAAGGTGAATTGGAGCAGTTTGAACAATTATTACCGATGATCGAGACGGTAACGGTGGCATTTGCTTCAGTTGCTCAACAAACGCTAGCAAGCGCAGAAGAAATGATGTCTGTTTCGTATGATCAAACGAAGCAGATGAATGATATGTATCGTGTTGGTGAACGATTAAATGAATTATCGCAATCGTTATCTACAATCACTGCATCATTTAAACTATAAGAAGCAGGCTATCAGCCTGCTTCTTTCATAGAAGGGAGTTCTTTAATGGAAACGAACAAAATCGTGACAGAAACGAACCAGTCTAAAGCAACTGCATAAGGAACAACAATTTGTAACGATTCCATGATTGTAAAAAAGATAGTTGATAATGTAATCGCATAAGCGGAGATACTCCACATATGACGGTACGTCCCACGCTTATTTAATGTGCCGCGAAAAATGAGACCGATGAATGCAAGAACGGTAACGTAAAGAAATTTGCTTGTGCATGTGAAAAAGTATAATACGAGAAACGATAGCGAAATCACAATAGGAAGCAATGATTGAAGCGTACGGGCAAATTCATATACATCTTCGTTTGTAAAACGTTCTGCTTGTATCAAAGCATACGGATATGACTGAACGTGCCCATTAGCAACAAGTACAAACTCTTCCTTTAAAAATGCCACCGCGTTTGTGTAACGTTCTGCATCCTCTGTTGTCAGTGTGCCTGTACTATCGAATAAAATAGTCACGTTCGGATGCGTAAGCTCAATCGGTTCTTGTTCGTTTGATGTCAATATTCCATCGACGACTTCAAATGGAGGAAGTTCTTCTTTTAATAATTGATGTGTTGAGCTAATCATTTTGTTTATGCTCATTGTAAAGTAAATGGCAATTGGCAATGTCGCAATCAGCGATAAAAAAAACACGTAACTAATCGCCTTTCCGATTGGATGAAAACGAAAGCGTGCAATATGTACAGGGGAATAAAGACTTTGTAACAACCGGTTCCACATCATCATTCACATCCTTTAAACATCATCATTTCTCATTCTACTTCTTTTTCTATTTGCTACACAACCTTTTTGTTTCGTATGTTGCACGTATTGACGCTCTCCATCTTTTTTGCTAAAATTACCATCGGATATGGCGGACCCTTAGCTCAGCTGGTTAGAGCGGACGGCTCATAACCGTCTGGTCGCAGGTTCGAGTCCTGCAGGGTCCATTTCACCTCGCTAAGTAAATGAGCGAGGTTTTTTTTGCAAATAATTTGAAACATTCGATGTATTTTGGTACTCTTAAGGTAGGTTCACTTATGAAACTTTTCTGTTTCTTAATCTAGTTTATCGGTTTCATTTGTGAACAATTACATAACGAATGAGGAGGAATGAAACATGGCATTTGAATTACCACAATTGCCTTATGCTTACGACGCGTTAGAACCACATATCGACAAAGAAACGATGAACATTCATCACACAAAACATCATAACGCGTATGTAACAAATTTAAACGCAGCGCTTGAAGGTCATCCAGAATTGCAAAACAAAACAATTGAAGAGTTAATGGCGAATTTAGATGCAGTACCTGAAAATATTCGCACAGCTGTTCGTAACAACGGAGGCGGACATGCGAACCATTCGCTCTTTTGGACTATTCTTTCACCAAATGGCGGCGGTGAACCTACAGGTGAACTCGCTGAAGCAATCAATCGTACGTTTGGAAGCTTCGAAAAATTTAAAGAAGAATTTTCGAAAGCTGCTGCAACACGTTTCGGTTCTGGATGGGCTTGGCTTGTTGTTCATAACGGTCAACTTGAAGTAACAAGCACGCCAAACCAAGATACACCGTTAATGGAAGGAAAAACACCAATTTTAGGATTAGACGTATGGGAGCATGCGTATTACTTAAAATATCAAAACCGCCGTCCAGATTATATTTCAGCATTTTGGAATGTTGTTAACTGGGACGAAGTTGCAAAGCGTTACGCAGCAGCGAAATAATGAAGAAGGGCTCGACAATTTGTCGAGCTCTTTTTGTATATCGTTGTAAAAGAGTAGGCAAACTACTTGTCAAGAAAGGAAGTTTGCCTATGAATAGATGGAAACGAATGGTGGAGCATATTCGCACACATCGACAATTGTTTCTTTTGTTAGCAATTGGCGGGTTATATTCCCTTAGCATCGCCTTGTCAAATACGTTTGTAAACGTATACGTTTGGAAAAAAGTAAACAGTTTTCAAGCCCTAGGTGTGTACAATTTAGCTATTGTGACATGGCAGCCATTGGCGTTTGTCGTCGCTGGGCAAATGGCTAAAAAAATTGATCGTGTCATCGTTTTACGAATGGGTGTGACGTTTTTAGCGTTCTTTTTTTTAGTCGTACTATTTAGCGGAGATCGAGCGATGAACCATTTATTTTTACTCGGCGGCTTGCTCGGCATCGGTTACGGATTTTATTGGCTCGCATTTAACGTATTAACGTTTGAAATTACTGAACCAGATACGCGTGATTTATTTAACGGATTGCTTGGTGCGATGACGTCTGTCGCGGGAATGATTGGCCCACCGCTTGCAGGATGGGTCATTGCTTCAAGCGAGAAGTTTACCGGGTATATGGCGATTTTTTTAGCTTCTTTATGCTTATTTATTGCTGCTGTCATATGTAGCTTTTTTTTGCATCGCCGTCGTTCAGCAGGACAATTTGCGCTTCGTTCTGTATATGATGAGCGAAAGAAAAATAAAAATTGGCGAATGATTACAAACGCCCATTTTTTTCAAGGATTTCGTGAAGGAACGTTTGTGTTTATTGTTTCCGTTTTTTTATTTATGGCGACAGGAACTGAAAAATCGCTCGGTGTATTTGGATTTGTTAATGCAGTCGTTTCGTTTATGACGTACTCGTTTGCGTCTAAGTGGATGAAGCAACAATGGCGGTTGCGTGCCATTTTGTTCGGTGGTGTACTGTTGTATGCTTCCGTCTTTTTCATTGTTTTTGATTTATCGTATGTAAAGTTAATTATCTATGGTGCGTTAATCGCCATCGGATATCCTATTTTACTCGTTCCATATTTATCGCTTACATTTGACGTCATTGGTCAAAGCAATCATGCGAAAGAATGGCGAATTGAATATATTGTCATGCGGGAATTGTTTTTAAACGGTGGTCGCGCAACGTCTGTTTTATTGTTTTTATTAGCTATTACGTTATTTGACGCAAAAGAGGCGATTCCATCATTAATGTTAATTGTTGGATCTGGTCATTTCATTATTTATTTTTTTGTGCGTCGCATTCGACTTTCTATGTAGAAATTTGCGAGCGTTTCTTTTACAATGAGGAAGGAGCAAGTAAAGGAGGTGCTCGCGCGTTTTGAAACAAATACAACATGCTCAAAAAGCGAAGAAAAAGAAAAAACGAATGCAGTTGCCATTTCGGTTAAACGTGCTATTTTTTATTGTATTTTTACTCTTTTCCGCGCTTATTTTACGGTTAGGTGTCATTCAAATTGTTTACGGTGAACAATATCGGAAAGAAGTTGAGCGCACAGAAAACGTTACAGTCAATACACCAGCACCGCGCGGAAAAATTTATGACCGCAACTATCAAGTCGTCGTCGATAACGAGCCGCTTCATGCGATTACGTATACACGCACACAAACAACGAAGCCGTCGGAAATGATTGAAGTAGCTAAAAAGTTAGCTGCATATATTGAAAAGCCGACTGAACGTGTCACAGAGCGAGATATAAAAGATTATTGGATTTTAACAAACGAGGAGAAGGCAAAAGAAAAAATTACAGAAAAAGAATGGAAGTTGTTTCGAGAAAAAAAATTAAAAGATAAAGACATTTATCAATTGCAACTTGAGCGCATTACAGAAGAAGATGTACAAAAGATTAAAGAACGTGAGCTTGAGGTTGTTGCTATTTTTCGGGAAATGAATAGCGGATACGCTTTAACTCCGCAAATGATCAAAAACGAAGGAGTCACAGATGAAGAATATGCAGTCGTTAGCGAGCATTTAGAAGAGCTACCAGGCGTAGATGTGACGACAGATTGGAACCGCCAATACACATATGGGGATACGTTTCGTACAGTGCTCGGAAATATAACATCGTCAGAAGAAGGGGTGCCGCGCGAAAAGCTTGACTATTATTTAGCGCGCGATTATAGTCGAAATGATCGTGTAGGAAAAAGTTACATTGAAGCACAATATGAAGATGTATTGCGCGGGCAAAAAGCAAAAATAAAAAACGTGACTGATAAAGCGGGAAATATTATCGAAACGATTGAAGTGTCGCAAGGACAACGTGGAAAAGATATCGTTTTAACGATTGATATGGAGTTACAAAAACGTGTGGAACAAATTATTGAAGAAGAACTCATGACAATGAAGCGACGCGGCGGAACAGAACTGCTTGATCGCGCTTTCGTTGTGATGATGGATCCGAATACAGGAGAAATTTTATCGTTAGCTGGGAAGCGGTATACGCGTGATGAAAACGGAAAAGTCGTGTTAAAAGATTATGCCCTTGGAACGATTACATCTGCTTATGCCATGGGATCAGCGGTAAAGGGAGCGACCGTATTAACAGGGTTTCAAACGGGTGTCATTCAACCGGGCACGGTGTTGATTGACGAACCGTTATATATTAAAGGGACGCCGACGAAAAAATCGCATAGCGGTATTCGTCCAGGACCGATGAATGATTTAAAAGCGCTTGAAATGTCGTCAAACGTTTATATGTTTAAAACGGCGATTGCGATTGCAGGTTCTACGTATCGTCCACATCAAGCGCTCCCGATTAAAAAAGAAGCGTTTTCCATTATGCGGCGCTATTTTAATCAGTTTGGCTTAGGGGTGAAAACAGGCATCGATTTGCCTGGGGAAATTATCGGATGGCCTGGACAAAGTACGCTTCCAGGGCATTTGCTCGATTTAGCCATTGGACAGTTTGATGTATACACGCCAATTCAAATGGCGCAATACGTTTCAACGATTGCGAACGGTGGATATCGCATTCAACCGCACGTTGTCAAAGAAATTCGTGAACCGATTAGCGAAAAAGATCAAATGGGGAACATCATCTACTCATTTGAACCGAAAGTGTTAAACCGCATTGATATGAAAACAGAGTATATTGAGCGGGTGCGTGAAGGTTTTTATCGCGTCATGCACGGTTCAAACGGAACAGCACGGGCGTTTTTTGCCAACGCTCCATATGACCCAGCGGGAAAAACAGGGACGGCACAGGCGTTTTACGATGGACCGATCAAATCAAGACGAATGACACCAACATACAATTTAACGTTAGTTGGCTTTGCTCCGTACAAAAATCCAGAGGTGGCGTTTGCTGTCGTCGTGCCGTGGGTATATCAAAATCCGAGAAACCATTATCCGATCAATAACTATATCGGAAGAAAAATTTTAGACGCGTATTTTGAGTTGAAAAAGCAACGTCAATTTGGTGAACCATCTCCTACTGAACCGTTGAATAATGAGGAACAAACAATGGAAAGATAAAAGAAAGCGAATTTACAAAAGCTTAACATTCGTTTAAAACGAATTTAATACCTTTCCATTATTCTATAACTCGTGGGACAAAATTAATTGAAAAAGTAGGGGGAAATCAAACGATGAAGAAAAACAAATGGTTTGCACTCGCAGGTGTAACAAGCGCTGTATTAGCATTCACAACAGCATGTGGCGGCGGCGCTGAGCAAGGTGGCGAAAATGGCGGAGAACAATTAAGTGGAAACGTTGTTGTAGATGGATCATCTACTGTTTATCCGATTGTTGAAGCTGCTGCTGAAGCGTATGCGGGTGAACAACCAGATGTAAAAGTATCTGTTGGTTTGTCCGGAACAGGTGGCGGATTTGAGAAGTTTACAAAAGGGGAAACAGATTTTTCAAACGCTTCTCGTCCAATTAAAGATGAAGAAAAGAAAGCCGCTGAGCAAAATGGCATTCAATTTGAAGAGCTTCAAGTTGCGTTCGATGGTCTTTCTGTTTTAGTGAATAAAGATAACGACTGGGTTGATTATTTAACAGTTGATGAGTTAAAGAAAATTTTCACATCAGGTGCAGTAAACGGTGATGACAAAGTGAAATGGTCAGACATTCGTCCAGAATGGCCAAATGAAGAAATTAAATTGTTCTCACCGGGACACGACTCTGGTACGTTTGACTACTTCGATGAAGTGATTTTAGATGGACAACCGTTAAATAAAACAGCGCAATTATCTGAAGACGATAACGTGCTTGTTCAAGGAATTGCAGGAGATAAAAATGCTCTCGGTTACTTCGGATTTGCGTACTATATTGAAAATAAAGATAAATTGAAAGCTGTGCCAATTGATGGTGGAAACGGTCCAGTTGAGCCAACCCACGAAACGATCCAAAGCGGTGAATATGCACCACTTTCTCGTCCATTATTTACGTATGTGAACGTAAAAGCGTTAAAAGAAAAAGCACAAGTGTATGATTTCGCGAAGTTTTTATTAGAGAACGGTGCGGAGTTTGCTGAAGAAGTAGGTTATGTCGCACTTCCGCAAGAAAAATATGACGAGCAATTGAAAAAGCTTGAAGGATTAAAATAACGAAGCGTAAAGATGAGAAGCGACACCACGGTCGCTTCTCATCTTGCCATGAATTTGGAAAGGGGTTTTCATATTATGGCGATGACAGATGGGAATCGTTCATATTCCGTCCGTGACATGATTAAAGAAAATAAGAAAAAGCAAAGCGGACAACAATTTGTTGAATGGTTAATGCCAAAGTTGTTATTATTGACAGCGACCATTTCAATTTTGACGACAATCGGTATTTTATTTACGTTGTTATTTGAAACATTTATTTTCTTTGAGCGAGTATCGATCGTTGAATTTTTAACGAGCAAAGAGTGGCTTCCATGGGATGAAAAAACAGGTTCGTTCGGTGTCGCTCCGCTAGTGACGGGAACGCTTTTAACGACGGCGATTGCCATGGTCGTTGCGATTCCAATCGGCTTAGCTTCAGCGATTTACTTGAGTGAGTATGCGTCTGAAAAAGCAAGAAAAGTATTAAAACCGATATTAGAAGTGTTGGCGGGAATTCCGACGATTGTGTACGGATTTTTCGCATTAACGTTCGTTACACCTCTTTTACAAAAAATTATCCCAGATTTAGGGATTTTTAACGCGTTAAGCCCTGGAATTGTCATGGGGATTATGATTATTCCGATGGTTGCTTCTTTATCTGAAGATGCGATGAGTTCTGTGCCAAACTCCATTCGTGAAGGAGCGCTTGGCCTCGGTTCAACGAAGTTAGAAGTTGCTTTAAAAGTCGTCCTTCCTGCAGCGACGTCAGGTATTGCGGCATCGTTTATGCTTGCGATTTCTCGTGCTGTTGGTGAGACGATGATTGTAGCAGTAGCGGGTGGTTCATCTCCAGTCTTTACGTTTGATGTGACAAAGTCGATCCAAACGTTAACAGCATACATTGTTCAAGTGACAACAGGAGATGCCGGATACGGTACAACGGTGTATTACAGCATTTATGCAGTCGGTATGACGCTGTTTGTATTTACATTAGCCATGAACTTACTCGCGCAATACATTTCTCGTCGCTTTAGGGAGGAGTATTAATCATGGAAAAGTTAATTGATAAACAACGTGTCGTTCAACATATGAACGGCCGTCTATTGAGAAATAACGTGTTAAAATTTTTATTTTTCTTAGCAACGTTGTTTGGCCTTATTGTTCTCGTCGTCCTTCTATATCGGATATTCACTCAAGCAATTGGCTGGCTAAACATGGACTTTTTAAATAACTTTCCTTCTCGCCGTCCTGAAAATGCAGGGATAAAAGCGGGGTTAGTCGGTTCGTTATGGTTGATGGTCATCGTTGCTCCTGTTTCGCTCATTCTTGGGGTTGGAACAGCGATTTACTTAGAGGAATATGCGAAAAAAAATCGTTTTACAGATTTTATTCAAACGAATATCTCAAACTTAGCAGGTGTTCCGTCGATCGTATTCGGTTTACTCGGTTTAACACTTTTCGTTCGTGAATTGAATTTAGGTCGTAGCATTTTGGCGGCTGGTTTAACGATGAGTTTGCTTGTTCTTCCTGTTATCGTCGTTGCGGCACAAGAGGCGCTTCGTGCCGTGCCGAATCAATTGCGCGAAGCATCATATGGTATGGGAGCAACGAAATGGCAAACGATTTATCGCATCGTTCTTCCAGCAGCGATCCCTGGTATTTTAACAGGTAGCATTTTAGCATTATCTCGTGCGATCGGTGAAACAGCACCGCTTGTCGTTTTAGGTATCCCGACGTTTTTAGCATATTTACCACGTGGTATTCTTGATACATTTACAGTTATGCCGATGCAAATTTATAACTGGACGTCGCGTCCGCAAGCTGATTTCCAACATGTAGCGGCAGCTGGAATTGTCGTATTGCTCGTTGTGTTAATCTTTATGAACTCGATTGCCATTTTCATTCGCAACAAGTTTCAAAAACGTTATTAATTGCGCGTTGAAAGGGGAACTTATTAATGGAATTAACAGTTGTGAAAGAACGTAAAAAACAAGCTGAAGAACGAAGCGAAAAAAATGTTGTGTATCGCACGAAAAACTTAAATTTATGGTACGGCGAACATCATGCGTTAAAAAATATTGACTTAGATATTTACGAAAATGAAGTGACAGCGATTATCGGTCCGTCAGGATGCGGAAAATCAACGTATATTAAAACGTTAAACCGAATGATTGAACTCGTGCCGAGCGTGCGTACATCTGGAGAAATTACGTATCGCGGCCGCAACATTTTTGATAAATCATATCGTGTAGAAGAATTGCGTACGCAAGTTGGAATGGTATTCCAAAAGCCGAATCCGTTCCCGAAATCAATTTATGATAATGTAGCATACGGTCCGCGTATTCACGGTATTCGCGATAAGAAAATTTTAGATGAAATTGTTGAAAAAAGTTTGCGCGGTGCAGCGATTTGGGATGAAGTAAAAGACCGCTTGCATACGAATGCATATGGATTATCGGGTGGACAACAACAACGTTTATGTATCGCCCGCTGTTTAGCGATTGAGCCAGATGTCATTTTAATGGATGAGCCAACATCGGCGCTTGACCCTATTTCAACATTAAAAGTAGAAGAGCTTGTGCAAGAACTAAAGAAAAACTATAGTATTATTATCGTCACACATAACATGCAACAAGCTGCTCGTATTTCTGATAAAACGGCCTTCTTCTTAAACGGTGAAGTGATCGAGTATAGCGACACAGACAAACTATTCTCGAATCCAGACGATAAACGAACAGAAGATTACATTACAGGTCGATTTGGATAATCGGATAAACAATCGTGCGGGCGTGCTCGCACGATTTTTTCAAAATAAAAGGGGGAGTGAATATGGCTGTACGTGAAAAATTTGATTACGATTTACAAACGTTGCGCGATCAACTATTACAGCTCGGAAGTCTTGCAGAAATTGCACTAACTCAGTCGTTTGAAGCGTTAAAAACAAAAAATAACGATTTAGCATTACAAGTGCTTGAAAACGACACAAAAATTGATTTGCTTGATGAGGAAATTAACGATTTTGCCATTTTATTAATTGCGAAACAACAGCCGGTTGCCATTGATTTGCGCCGCATTATTGTTGCCATTAAAATTGCCACAGATGTTGAGCGTATGGCAGATTTTGCTGTTAATATTGCGAAATCCGCTATTCTCATCGGTGAACAGCCGTTTGTCATCCCGTTAAATAAGTTAGAAAAAATGCATGAAATTGCGGTAAATATGCTTTCATTAACGTTAAAAGCGTATTATGAAGAAGATGTTGTTGCTGCGAAAAAAGTGGCTGATATGGATGATGAAGTCGATCGTCTGTACGGGGAAACGATTCGAGAGCTGCTTGAGCGCACAAAAGCACATCCAGATGCGATGTCGCAAATTACTCAGCTCTCGTTTACAGCACGTTACATTGAGCGCATTGCAGACCATGCAACAAACATTGCGGAAAACGTCTTTTACTTAGTAAAAGGAAAACATTACGACTTAAACGATTAAAGCAAAAAGGATGTCCAACGTCGGACATCCTTATTTCGTTATTTTTCGTGCGATTTGTTCGTATGACATGTCGCTTGTTATGACGTATGTTCCGGGGCGTACTGCGCGCGTTAATTCATGTGCATCCAAATATGTTAAAAATGATTGAGCGTCATCAATAATATGTGCTTGTTGTAGACGCTTTGCAATGTCGCGACTAGCTTCCCCTTTAGCGATTGTTAACGTATAAATGTATGTTTGTTTTTGCGACGGTGTTGTTTTTTTCGTTTCTTTTTTTAATTTTTCGAGTGCATTCGCTAGTTCATTTCGTTCAGCAACGAGCTGTTCATATTGTTTTTCGCTTATTTTGTTGGGTTGTAGTTGTTTATGATTCGTATAATAAACGATACCTAATATCGTTGTAGCAAACAATATCCCAGCTGCAAAGGCACGCGTTGTCCTTTTCATCGTTCATTCCTCGCAATCATTATATTCACCTCATCTATCGGCATGTTGAGCTTGCGAGCAATTTGCTCTTTTGTCCAGCCTTGTTTATATAAGTGGGCGATTTGCTCTTCATTTGAAAACGACTCAATTCCAATCAGCAATTCTTCTTCAAGTGCTTTTACGCGCTTTTTTACTTCGTATAACTGTTGCATCGTCGATAATGTTAACTGTTCTACTTGTTCTTCTACTTCTTTCATCCGATCTCTTTGGAAAAAAGAAATAAGCAATAGTATGATAGCAAAAGAAACGAGTCCGATAAATGTATATTCGATCATGTTTTTCACCCCACTTTATTATACATAGGAATGTAGCGATCATGCATCATTTTCGTGTCAAATCGACAATTTTCATCTATTGTCCGCAAGTAGTTGTCATGATATGATGGAAAAAAGTGTGCTTTCACTTGGGGGGGATTTGTTGTGAAAGCGGTTATTATGGCAGGGGGAAGAGGAACGCGGCTACGTCCGTTAACTTGCCATGTTCCGAAGCCAATTGTACCGATTATGAATAAACCTGTGATGGAGTATAGTATTGAGTGGTTAAAACAATACGGAATTACAAACATTGCTGTAACGGTTCAATATTTAAGCGACGAAATTATTGAATATTTTGGGGATGGACGCCGATTTGGTGTACATCTTCATTATTTCGAAGAGACGACGCCGCTTGGAACGGCGGGAAGTGTAAAACATGCTCAGTCGTTTTTAGACGATACATTTGTCGTCATTAGTGCAGATACGTTGACGACGATTGATTTACAGCAAGCGATCAATTTCCATTTCTCCAAACAAGCATTAGTTACCGTTCTGATGCACCACGAAGCGACTCCTCTTTCATACGGTGGAATTGTAACAGATCGACATGGGAAAATTATTCATTTTGTAGAAAAACCAAAATGGAATGAAGTGTGTACCGATTTGGTGAATACAGGGATTTACATTTGTCATCCAGCTATTTTTGATCATATGCCACAACATCCACCTTACGATTTTAGCCAACATCTTTTTCCATATCTCATTCAACACGAATACCCGATATACGGATGGCAAGCAGATGGATATTGGTCCGATATTGGCGTCATTGAGCAATATCATCAAACACATATCGATTTACTCAATCAACGTTTCGTTCCTTCTCACTATAAAGAAATGGTCCCGAATGTATGGGTGGGAAGAGGGGTTAAGATTGCACGCGAGGTAAAATTAGAAGGGCCAATCATCATTGGGGATGATGTTCGTATCGATGAATTTGCCACAGTTGGGCCTTACACGGTCATCGGTCCACGCTCAGTCATTAGTAAACATGCATCGTTAAAACGATCTATTGTTTGGTCCGACGTATATATTGATCAACATAGTGAATTGCGCGGGGCGATCGTTGCTAATGATGTGTACATTGGCAAAAAAAATGAAATATTTGATTATGCGGTCATCGGAACAAAATGCAAACTAGAAAATAAAGTGAAAGTGCAGCATGAAGCGAAAATTTGGCCGAATAAAACAATTGCCGAAAAAACGAAAGTGAAACATTCGATCGTATGGGGGGAACAACATACGAAAACGTCGTTTAGTGAACAAGGAATGAAAGTGCGGGCATATATTGATGCCCATCCGCTGTTTATGACGAGGCTTGCTTCCGCGTACAGTAGCTTATGTGAAAAGGAAAGCCGCATATTAATTGGCTTTGACGGCCATCCATTTTCGAGAGCGATGGGCATGTTATTTGCCGAATGTTTACACATGTATGGCATCCATACAAATATATATGAAGGTGGATATTTGCCAGCTTTTCGTTATATTGTGCCCCATAAACAGTATGATGGCGGTGTATTTATTACGATGAATGAACATGATGAATTGATCGTTGACATCCATGATGAATACGGCTACCCGATCGATCGAGCGATGGAACGAGCCATTGAACAACAAATGAAACATGAACATGCTTGTTACGTGTCCGTGACAACAATCGGTGAAGCGATGAAACAAAAGGAAAAAGACGAATTGTACGTTCGTGCCTTACGACAATGGGTTCCTTTTTCGTCATCGGAACAATGGAAAGTCGTTGTTTGTAGTTCCCCTTTACTGCGGGAAATCATTGAACATACACTTCAGTCGTTTGCCATTCAAGTCGTTTGGACAGAACATCGAGATGACGAACATATTGGCAAGCAAATTAAACGAGAGCACGCTCATTTTGGGATCGCATTTGATCGTTCAGGCGAACGTTTTCGAATTTTTGACGGACAAGGAACGGCATTGACGAACGAAGAAGTCATTTCATTACACGTATTAGTATCGCTTTTGTTTCATGAAACGAAAAAAGTAGCTGTTCCTTCTTGGGCTCCATCGATGTTGCATACGTTAGCAGAACGTTTACACGGCGATATCGTGTATGTGAAAGATGCGAGACGAGATTTTTTGTTTGCTCATCACCATGAACCATTTCATTTTTATTTTGATGGATTGTATGCGTGTGTGCAGCTGTTTCATTTGTTAGCTATTGAACGTTGTTCTCTCCGCACGGTTATTTCGTCTATTCCGACGCTTCATTTATCATGTCGCGATGTTTATTGCCCGTGGAATGAACGTGCAGCAGTGATGCGTAAATTGTTAGAAGAATCGTATGACAAACATGTTGATTTCACAGATGGTGTAAAAGTGCACCATGAAGATGGGTCATGGACGCTTATTTTGCCAAAGGTAGATGAACCGACGTTAACGATTTATTCACAAGCAACAAACGCTCAAAAAGCAAAAGAATATACAAAATACTATATAAAGAAAATTCGGCAATATCAAAACGTATAAAATTCATATGGAAATTGTTTAAGAAAAATGATATGATGGAAAGGTATGATTACAATACTTTTGTTTGGAGGGAAAGAACGATGCGTGTAAATATTACGTTAGCATGCACAGAATGCGGCGAACGCAACTATATTTCAACAAAAAATAAGCGCAATAACCCAGAGCGCCTTGAATTGAAAAAATATTGCCCACGAGACAAAAAAGCAACAGTTCATCGTGAAACGAAGTAAGCAGTAGGATTTTTTTCCTGCTGCTTATTTTTTTATAAAATAGGGGGAAGGATAATGAATAAGAAACAATTACGACAACAAATGAAACGACGTCTCTTACATATGACAAAAGAAGAGCGAAAGAAAAAAGAGAACGTCATTTACGATATATTATTTCAGCAACATGGTTGGCAAAAGGCACAGATGATCGGTATCACGATTTCACGACAAATTGAAGTAGATACGATTTGTATTATTGAACGAGCGTGGCAAGAAGGAAAAAAGGTTGCGATTCCGAAATGCGATGTCGCAACAAAACAAATGACGTTTCGAGAAATTGATTGTTTTCAACAAATAGAACGCACTTTTTTTGATTTATATGAACCGATTGTAGAAGAAACGAGAGAAGTACAAAAACATGAAATGGAGCTACTATTCGTTCCAGGTCTTGCTTTCGTTCGGCAAGGGTATCGTCTTGGCTACGGTGGAGGATATTACGATCGTTATTTAGTCGATTTTCCGAACGACACCCTTTCTATTGCATACGATTGTCAAATTGTTTCTATGTTGCCGATTGAACAACATGATATTCCTGTTCAAAAGATGATTACGAATGAAGGAATAATCGTTTGTGAAAGCGAAACATAAAACAGCATAAGCGCTTTCATATTGTACAGGAGAAAAAATTAACAAAATGTTAATAATTCATGCCTCATAAACTTTGTGAAACAGTGTACAATGTAATTGTGAAACAGATAAACAATGCACATATTGTAAAATGATATATAATGAAAGGTGGAAGGAATATGTCAAATAAAGTAAATCGTGTTGTTTTAGTTGGGACCGGTTTTGTCGGTTCAAGTTATGCGTTTGCCCTTTTAAACCAAGGGGTGACAGAAGAGCTTGTTCTTATTGATATTAATAAAGAAAAATCTGAAGGGGATGCGATGGACTTAAACCACGGTATGCCGTTCGCTCCATCGCCAACAAAAATTTGGTTTGGTAATTATGAAGACTGCAAAGATGCTGATCTTGTTGTGTTAACAGCAGGGGCAAATCAAAAACCGGGAGAAACACGATTAGATTTAGTGGAGAAAAACACGAAAATTTTCAAAAACATTATTGATCAAGTCATGGCGAGCGGATTTAATGGCATTTTTCTCGTTGCAACCAATCCAGTTGACATTTTAACATATGCAACATGGAAGTTTTCTGGCTTACCGAAAGAGCGCGTCATCGGTTCAGGAACGATTTTAGATACAGCTCGTTTCCGTTATTTGCTAGGGGAATATTTCGATGTTGATACACGTAACGTACATGCTTATATTATTGGGGAACATGGCGATACAGAATTGCCTGTTTGGAGCCATGCATTTATCGGCTGCCGCCCAATTGCTGATATGATGAAAGAAAAACCACAATATAAACAAGAAGATTTAGATAACATTTTTGTGAACGTACGCGATGCTGCGTATCAAATTATTGAACGAAAAGGTGCGACGTACTACGGCATTGCTATGGGACTTGTTCGCCTAACAAAGGCGATTTTACAAAACGAAAATAGCGTCCTTACTGTTTCGGCTTACTTAGAAGGACAATATGGTCAAAACGATATGTACATTGGCGTACCAGCGATCGTAAATCGTAACGGGATTCGTGAAGTCGTCGAATTGCAATTGAACGAAGAAGAAAAAGAAAAATTTGCTCACTCTGCCAATGTGTTAAAAGATGTAATGAAACGCGTTGGGTTGCAATAGGTTGTCTCATGATGAGGCAACCTTTTTATAATTTTGATGGGAAAAGGGAACGGTAAACGTGAGGAGGGTGATCATATTGAATGGAAAAACATTGATTGTCACTTTAGTCGCTGGGCTTGTTCTTTATCGGTTTCGCTATCGAGTATTGAATGAAATATTGAAGCGAGAAGCGGTTCAAAAGCGGGTCATCCAATGGGGAATGTCCATTCCATTTATTCGCCAACGTCTTGTACCAACATTATTTTTACAAAAGTACAAATAGTTGCGCTTTGTAAAAGAGTGTGGTAAAAGAAGGGTATGATAGCGAAGGGAGAGGGAAGGTTGAGCATTCGCTTTGACTTTGTATATTGGCAAATGATGTTTCAATTTTTGCAAGCGAACTATGAAATCGTGTATTTATCGCCTGATGAACGCGAAGTTTGGTTGCAATCTACCCGTGAGCGAAAGGCACCACTCGTTCGTCTCGTTCGTACGGACATGGATTGGAGCGTATCGTTAAAAAATGATATGCAACGCGCCATGACTGCCGTTGATGAATGGCGGAGGCGACAATTTCGTCGGCAGCTTCAAGTCGTTAACATATATGCTATGATGTACCCTCCTGTTGACGATTGGGAACTGTACGTTCATCGGCCGTTAACGACTGAACGAGTACATATGAAAACATTTGTGATGCATATAAACAATATGTATGCCGTGCTACATGAACTAAACATGTTGTTTCATCAATCATTGAAAGTATATGTACCTGATGATTCTCCGATGTTACAACATGAATTACAAACGTTTAAACAACACGTATTATCGTTTGCTGAGCGAATGTATGAAAAGGAACGGAGCATATTTGAGCGCGGAAAAGCGAGATGGACATACGTATTTATTGCTTTACAAATCGTCATGTTTTTTATTTTAGAATGGAACGGCGGAAGTACAAATACGCGAACATTGATTGAATACGGAGCAAAATTTAACCCGCTCATTTTGCAAGGGGAATGGTGGCGCTTTTTTACACCGATCGTTTTGCATATCGGTTTTGTGCACTTGTTTATGAATACGTTTGCATTGTACTATTTAGGTCCGCTCGTTGAAAAACTGTACGGTTCGCTTCGTTTTTTATTCATTTATCTTTTTGCTGGTTTTTCAGGTTCACTCGCTAGCTTTTTATTTTCACCGTCCGTATCTGCGGGAGCGTCTGGGGCGATTTTCGGCTGTTTTGGAGCTTTGCTGTATTTCGGAAAGGCGCATCCACATTTGTTTTTTCGAACAATTGGCATGAATGTGTTGACGGTCATTGGGATTAATTTAGCGTTTGGTCTCGTTGTTCCAAATATTGATAATGCCGGCCATATTGGCGGCTTAATCGGTGGATTTTTAGCTGCAAGCATCGTTCATCTCCCAAAAGAGCGTGCTCGTCTTGGACAATGGTTGGCCGCTTTGTTCACAGCGGTCGTTACGGCGATTTGTTTATATATTGGCTTTCAACGACCGCTAGCGGATCAAGCGCAACTCATTCTTGCATTGTCAAAACAGTATATTGATGAACGGGAATACGGTGAAGCAGAACAAATGTTAACACTCATCAATGAACAAGATACGCAAGCATATAAAGCAGACTTTTTACGTGCGTATATTCGTATTCAACAAAAAGATTACGATGCAGCGAAACAGTATTTATATGCTGCCGTCGAAAAAAACGACCGTTTTCATGAAGCGTTTTATTATTTAGCGTTATTGTATGCAGAAGAAAAAAATTATGAAAAAGCAAAACAAGCAGTAGAGCGTGCATTGCAGATTCATCCAGACGATGAACAGTATAAACAATTATTGTTTGAAATCGAGCAATTGCTTTAATATGACAAGTTCTCCATCTGCTGCTTCTGTCACGACAAACAGCTTGCTGTAATCTTTTTTAATTAAAATGAGTGGAACGGTACTGCCGATTGGGGATTCAATCGCACCGTTCTGTTTTTTTATGCCTAAAAAATAATTTTTATATAATCCTTCCCATAAGTTTCCGATCATCACTTCTGTTTCATTTAGCGTTAAATCCATAAATGGCTGTTCATTATATTGAACAAGCTCAGTTAAGTACAAATGGTAATAATCATCTTTTGACAAAATGCTTGCCATTTGGTTAGCCGCTTTGTTGACAATAGCTTGTGTTTGTTTATTTAACGCGCTTGCCCATGTTTTTTGTTCGTTTGTCGTCGGTTTGCGAAACGATTGAAGCGGGGCAAAAGATGAATCGATCACATACAATACATCGCCGCTCATTTTTTGACTGCTCCGAATATCATCGCCGTTATGCAACTCTCCTTGATGGTATGAAATCGCTTGAAATAATCGACTTCCTTTTTGCTCGATTTGTTTTTGCTGAATGAGTTTTTTTCCGTTTTCTTTCCACTTTGATTGGATAGCAATAAGCCGCCCATTAGCAAATAACAAAGAAATATCTTGTCGTAAGTAGGCGGTTCGATCAAGTGATGAAGTGACGATCCAATCGATCATATAGCGCGTTTCTTTCTTTTTTGGGTGCAACGATAATTTTGTTTGAGCCTCTGTAAAGCGAACAGTCGGGTCGATCGGAAAAAACATAATCGTTTCACGAGCCGGTCGCTCGAACGTTTGGATGATAACGACAAACACAAACAGCAATATAAATAGTGATAATAGACGTTTCATCTCATTCCTCCGGTCAAGCTTACATTTATAAAAAATGTATGTGTGTATAAAAGGAAATATGTATGAATGAATGTCGATATGTCAAAGATGGATGGTAGTAAATGTAAGGTAGGTGATCGGAATGAATCGAGTATCTTCGCGTCTTTCAGAAAACGTTTCATATATGAAAGAAAAGCTTGGAGTCGGGAAAAGTTTTGACGTTATTTATTTAGACGTGCATTATGCCGGAAAAGATATGGCATTATTTATGATTGACGGATTTGTCAAAGACGATATTCTCCATTACTTAATGAAATTGTTGTCCGAATTACCGGATGGCTCGTTAGATGAACAACCGCTACATCAATTATTAAGAACACATCTTCCATATGTTGAACTAGATCAAACAGATGATTTTGAAAAGGTCATTGATGGCGTGCTTGCAGGGCCGACAGCTTTGTTTGTAGATGGAATGGCAAAGGCGATTTTAATTGATGCACGCACATATCCAGTACGCGGACCGCAAGAACCAGATATGGAACGTGTCGTTCGGGGGGCACGTGATGGGTACGTGGAAACAATTGTATTTAACACGGCATTAACGAGACGACGAGTACGCGACCGTTCATTACGAATGGAATATATGCAAATTGGTCGCCGTTCAAAAACAGACGTATGTGTTTGTTATATTGAAGATATTGCTAATTCGACGATTGTGGAAGAAGTAAAACAATCGTTAGCGAAAATTGATACAGACGGTTTGCCGATGGGAGAAAAAACGGTGGAGGAATTTATTTCAGGCCGACACTTTAATCCATATCCTGTCGTTCGATATACAGAAAGGCCAGATACGGCTGCTGCTCATTTATATGAAGGGCACGTGCTTATTTTTGTTGATGGATCTCCGAGCGTGTTAATTACACCAGCAACGTTTTGGCATCATTTACAACATGCAGAAGAATACAGAAATAAGCCGATTGTTGGCGCGTATTTGCGCTTCGTTCGTTTTCTTGCGGTATGGTTATCTATTTTTTTATTGCCGCTTTGGTATATGTGGATGAAAACGCCAGAACTCGTTCCACACGCTTTATCGTTCGTTGCAAAATCAAGTGAAGGGAACATTCCGTTGTTTGGGCAAATATTGCTCATCGAATTTGGACTAGATATGTTGCGGATGGCAGCTATTCACACTCCATCTGCCTTAGCTACAGCGCTTGGGCTCGTTGCTGCGTTAATGATTGGTGGAATTGCGGTGGAAGTTGGCTTATTTTCTAACGAAGTTATTTTATATTTTGCGATGGCCACGATCGGGACGTTTGCGACACCGAGTTATGAGCTTGGGTTAGCCAACAGGCTCGTTCGGCTTGCATTGCTCGTTGTGACAGCGTTGTTTGGCGTCATTGGCTATGTCGTTGGAATTACTGTATGGTTAATGATGCTTGCGCGCATGCAATCGTTCGGTGTCCCGTATTTATGGCCGTTTATTCCATTTTCGTATCGCGGAATGCGCGATGTGCTTATTCGCTCTCCGATTCCGTTAAAAAATCGTCGTCCAACGGTCTTACATCCGAAAGATCCAGATCGGTAAAAGTGTGAAAAATATAGCAAAGTCATTGTTCCGTTCTTGACGACCTTTTGTTTTCCTTATACATTTAGAATATGTAGATTGAAAACGCTTATACGCATAGGTGAAGAAAATGAAATCCGTATACGATGTGCAACAGTTGTTAAAAAAATATGGAACGATCATTTACGTCGGTGATCGCCTTGCTGATTTAGAATTAATGGAAGAAGAAGTAAAAGAATTATTTCAAGCGCAGCTCATCGACGTGAAAGATTACCAAATGGCGCTTCTCATTTTGCGCCATGAAGCGCAAATTGAACGAGAAAAAAGAGAAAAAGGGATGAAAGAACAATGGAACAATGGTTAGTCGGTGTAGATTTAGGTGGAACGACGGTAAAATTAGCGTTCGTCAATATGTATGGGGAAATCATTTGTAAGTGGGAAATTCCTACAGATAAATCGGAACAAGGGAAACATATTACAACACATATTGCAAAAGCGATTGATGAAAAGTTGCGCGAATTAGATGAATCAAAAGAACGTCTTGTCGGTATTGGCATCGGTGCACCTGGTCCAGTCAACATGGCGACAGGAGACATTTATGAAGCAGTAAATTTAGGGTGGAAAAACTTTCCTATAAAAGACCGATTAGAAATGGAAACAGGACTTCCTGTCATTGTTGATAACGACGCCAATATTGCAGCAATCGGAGAAATGTGGAAAGGAGCGGGCGAGGGTGCGAAAAATTTAATTCTCGTTACGCTTGGCACAGGTGTTGGAGGCGGTGTGATTGTAAACGGTCAAATTGTTCACGGCACAAACGGTGCTGGTGGGGAAATCGGTCATATCACTTCCATTCCTGAAGGGGGAGCACCTTGTAATTGCGGAAAAACAGGATGTTTAGAGACGATCGCTTCAGCCACAGGCATCGTCCGCATCGCGACAGAACGATTGAAACAAACGGACGGACAAAGCCGTTTACGCGACATATGGCAGGAAGCAGGAGCCATTACAGCAAAAGATGTGTTTGATGCAGCGAAAGAAAACGATGCATTTGCGCTACAAATCGTTGATGAAGTGACATTTCATCTCGGCTTAGCACTTGCTAACTTAGCAAACGGTTTAAATCCAGAGAAAATTGTCATTGGTGGCGGTGTTTCCAAAGCGGGAGATTTATTGGCGCAAACGGTTGCTCGCCATTTTAAACGTTTTGCGTTTCCGCGTGTCGCTGAGGCTGCCGACATCGTCATTGCTACGCTTGGAAACGATGCGGGCGTGATTGGTGGGGCATGGCTAGTAAAAACAAATATAGTGTAAAAACAGACGAGAAAATCGTCTGTTTTTTTTTTTTGTCGAAAATTTGTCGGTAAAAAACGTCTTGCATTTTCATAAGAAAAAGTGTAAAACAGTCATATGTGGATGCGCCACTTGTCTATTATATCGTTTATCGTTTAAGATAACAGTTGCTTTTTTGTTAAGAAAGTATTAATATTGTCTTTGGTTAAGATAAAAAAATGTAAAAAAACGGATGTGCCTCATACAGCATAGAATAAGCATCAGATGTGAGTGGATTAAAGGAGGGAGAGCATATGAAAAATTACCGTTTCGTTCTTTTAACGGTATTGCTTTTATGGTTGAAGACGTATTTAGTCTATAAAAATAGTTTTGATATAAAAATTGAGTCATGGAAGCAGGAGTTCATTTTATTTATTAGTCCATTAAGCTTCCTGTTATTTATTTTCGGGCTTGCTTTATTTATGAGCGAAAAACGACGGAATCGCTATATTGTAATAACAAGTTTCATTGTTTCATTCGTTTTGTATGCGAACGTCATGTTTTATCGCTTCTTTAGTGACTTTATTACCATTCCTGTGCTGTTCCAAACGAACAACATGGGCGACTTAGGAAATAGTGTATTTGAATTGATGAACGTTTCTGACATGTTCTTTTTCCTCGACGTTGTGTTGCTTGCTTGGATGGCGTATAAAAAAGTATCGATTGCACAGTATGTGCCAGCGACAAAACGATTCCGTCGCACATATTTTATTGCAACAGCAGCCCTTGCTTTATTTAATTTAGGGTTAGCGGAAACAGAGCGTCCAGAGTTATTAACGCGTACGTTTGACCGCGAAATGTTAATTAAAAACTTAGGTATATACAACTACCATGTGTATGATATTATTTTGCAGTCGCGTTCAAAAGCGCAACGTGCATTAGCGGATAGTAGTGAATTAGCAGATATTCAAAACTATATTAATGCGAACGAAAAAGCGCCGAATAAACAATTGTTTGGCATTGCAAAAGGTCGCAACGTCATCATCGTTTCGATGGAGTCGTTACAAAGTTTCGTGATTAACAATACTGTAAATGGACAAGAAATTACGCCGTTTTTAAATGACTTTATTAAACAAAGTTATTACTTTGATAATTTCTATCATCAAACAGGACAAGGAAAAACATCTGATGCTGAGTTTCTCATCGAGAACTCGTTATACCCACTAGGTCGTGGCGCTGTCTTTTTCACACATGCGACAAATGAGTATAACGCAACGCCAGAAATATTGAAAAACTACGGTTACTATTCAGCCGTATTTCATGCGAATAATAAAAGTTTCTGGAATCGTGATGTGATGTATCAATCAATGAAGTATGATCGTTTCTTCTCGATGACGGACTATCACATTACGGAAGAAAATTCAGTTGGTTGGGGTTTAAAAGATATTCCGTTTTTTGAACAATCTGTGGAGCATTTAAAAACGTTGCCACAACCATTTTATACAAAGTTTATTACATTAACGAACCACTTCCCGTTTGAATTAGGGGAAGAAGATAAAATGGTTCCGGAGTACACATCAAATAGCCGAACGTTAAACCGTTATTTCCCAACGGTTCGATATATGGATGAGGCGTTAAAAGTATTTATTGAGAAGTTGAAAAAAGAAGGATTGTATGAAAATTCCATCATTATTCTTTACGGAGACCATTACGGCATTTCGGAAAACCATAATAAAGCGATGGCTCAATATTTAGGGAAGGATGAGATTACGCCATTTGATCACGTTCAATTACAACGTGTTCCGTTGATCATCCATATTCCAGGTGTGACAGATAAACAACCGAAAGTAATTTCAAAAGTGTCTGGACAAATTGACGTGAAGCCGACATTGCTTCATTTGCTAGGCATTGATACACGCAATCAAATTCATTTTGGTGAAGATTTATTCTCAAAAGATAAACTTGATTTCGTCGTTCTTCGTGACGGTAGTTTTGTGACAAAAGATTATGTATATACGAAAAATGCATGTTACGATAAAAAAACCGGAACAGAAGTCGATGCATCTTATTGCGAGCCGTATATGGAGAAGGCGCGGCAAGAGCTTGATTACTCTGACAAAATTGTATATGGCGACTTGTTGCGCTTCTACAATAAACAACAAGAAAATAAACAATAAGCTAGCTCTTAAGATAGGGCTAGCTTTTTTCTTTTAGCTAGCTATACATACGGACAAATGTATCGTTCATACAATGCAACAAGGGGGAGAGAGCGATGTACGATTTTTCGACATTGATGAGTGAGATTGATCAATTGCAACATGATCCGTTTGTTCGCATACATGAAATCGGACGAAGTGTGCTAAACAAACCGATCATTGAATTGCAAATTGGTGAAGGAGAAACATATGTGCACATGAACGCGTCGTTTCATGCGAATGAATGGATTACATCAGCAGTTGTGATGGCGTTCGTGCGCGACTATGTGCAAGCATTAAAGAATAAACAACATCTTTGTGGATATGATGTACAATCATTGTATAAAAAAACGACGTTATCGATTGTGCCGATGGTCAATCCAGATGGAGTCGATCTTGTGTTACATGGAAAGAAAGCGGCTCAACATTATGAAGAAGAAGTGTTGCGCATCAACGAAGGAAACGAAGATTTTTCACAATGGAAAGCAAACATTCGGGGAGTAGATTTAAACAATCAATTTCCTGCAAAATGGGAGATAGAGAAAGAAAGAAAAGCTCCCAAAACCCCCGCTCCCCGCGATTTCCCTGGTTTTTCTCCGTTAACAGAACCAGAAGTGCAAGCGATGGCAACATTGACAATGGAGCGTGATTTTTTTAAAGTATTAGCTTTTCATACGCAAGGAAAAGAAATTTATTGGGGATATGAACAATGTGAGCCGCCCGAAGCGGAAGAAGAAGTGAATGAATTTGCGAAGTGGAGTGGTTATGTACCTGTTCGGTATATTGACAGCCATGCGGGATACCGCGATTGGTTTATTTTCAATTGGAAGCGATGTGGGTATACAATTGAGCTTGGTGAAGGGGTTAATCCGCTCCCGTTTTCCCAGTTTCATTCTATTTACAATGAAAGCATCGGTATTTTTATGACCGCCCTTGCTCGTACGTAAAAAGACGCCGATACGTTGGCGTCTTTTTAATGGGCAACTGGATATCCGTGATGAATAACAGTCATAATTGTAAACCAACCGAATACGGCAACAGTGCCGATCCCTAGCAATACGCCGAGGAAATTTTTCTCGCGCAACGAACGAATGACACCGTAAGCAGCGAGCAATGTGACTAACGTAAAAATCACGACTAAAATAATTCCTGTTGGCATAACTTCCCCTCCTTATGTACACCGATTATTCCTTTTTCATTGTAATCGTTTTTGTTACGTTTGTCGAGGTGCAAAACGTATGTTGTTCGTGTACAATGTGAATAGAATATACAGAAAGTGAGGAAAATGAGATGAAGTGGGAACGTATTCCTTTAGGTCCATTGCAAACAAACGCGTATGTGCTTGTTCATGAAAATGGGACGTGTTTAATTTTTGATCCAGGTAGCGAAGGAGAAAAGTTGATTCAACATATTGTGGCAAACGGTTGGACACCGTTAGCTGTGCTGCTTACACATGCTCATTTTGACCATATTGGAGCTGTGGACGATGTAAGAAACCGATGGTCCATTCCTGTATATGTACATAAAAAAGAACAATACTGGCTTACGGATCCGATGAAAAATGGCTCTTTATTATTTATGGGAGAAACGATCACTGTAAACGAAGCTGACGTGTTGCTTGAAGAAGAGCAAACATTGACGATTGGTGATTTCTCCCTTCAAGTGATTGAAACACCGGGACATTCCCCAGGTAGTGTATCGTACTACGTAGAAGATGCTCAAGCGATCGTATCAGGGGACGTCTTATTTTTGGGAAGCATTGGTCGCACCGATTTGCCAGGAGGAAATTACGAACAGCTGTTGCAAAGCATACATCGCCAGCTTCTTGTTCTTCCTGAAGAAACGGTTGTGTTATGTGGTCATGGTCCAGAGACAACGATCGGGGCAGAGATGGATACGAATCCGTTTTTGAACGGTTTTTAGGCAAAAAAAAATCCCTTCTCTATACAGAGAAGGGGGTTTGGGGGATGTTTTTATTCCTATAATGGGAGGGGATATAGTTAAGCTACTAACCTAACAATATAACAAATTTAACACTATGTCAATAGTGAAAAAGGGTGCAGATAAAAAAATGTTAGAAAAAATGAGAAATCAACGTTTGTCATACGCGGATTACATGAAGTTAGCATTGTACGATGAACAGTACGGATATTATATGCAACAAAAAGAAAAAATCGGACGTGCAGGAGATTTTATTACAACGAGCAACGTCGGACATATCATTGGTCATGTATTTGCGAGTGTATTTATTCGTTTAATAGAAACATATCATGTTCCGCCATTTATATGTGAAATCGGTGGAGGGACAGGTCGATTTGCTTATGCCGTTTTAGAACAGTGGAAGCGCCAATCGCCAGACACGTTTGAAAAAGGCAAATATACGATCGTTGAAACAAGTCCGTATCATCGGAAAAAACAAGCGGAAACACTCGCTTCATTGATCGACCACGTACATATTGTTTCGAGTTTTGCTGAGCTTTCTACTCCTTTTTGTGGCATCGTATTTAGCAATGAATTATTTGATGCTTTTCCTGTTCATGTCATTGAAAAACGGAACGGCCAACTATATGAATGTTTTGTTGCAGTAGAGGAAGATCGTCTTGTTGAACAATCCGTCCCGCTTGAAAACGAAGAAATTGTTGAATATATCGTTGAGCGGAACATTCAGCTCGTTGATGGGCAGCGATTTGAAATCCCGTTAGCGATGAAAAAGTTTATTTTTGAGCTTGATCAAGCGATTGATGAGGCGATCATTTTTACAGTTGATTATGGGTATACAGATGAAGAGTGGAAACATCCAGCACGAAAACAAGGCAGTTTGCGTGGTTATTATCGTCATCAGCTTATTGATGATCCGCTTCGTTATCCGGGGGAAATGGATCTCACGACGCATATTCAATGGGATGCGTTACGTTTTTATGGGGAGCAAGCGGGCTGGACATTTACCCATTTATGGCGTCAAGATGAGTTTTTATTGCAGGCAGGTATTTTAAATCAACTCATTGAACATCATGATCCGAATCCGTTTTCTGAGCAAAGTCGACACAATCGCGCTATTCGCTCACTCGTTATGAGCGATATCGGAAAAGCATTTCAAGTGATGGTTCAACAAAAGAAAATAAATGTTCCTATTTTTACATAAAAAAGCGATGAGGTGCACTCATCGCTTTTTACTCGCCTATGCCAGGGACCATCATAAACGTTGTCCAGTACGTAAATCCGGCAAAAAAGACCGTTAAGTACGCACCGAAAATGTAAATGTACATTCTTTCTGTTAATTTTAAGTAGCTTAACAAAAGAAAGAACCCTGTTTGGCCGAGGAACAATAATGACGTTGTATGCATATGGCCAAGATAAAACATGACAGCAAAAATCCCTGTCCAAAATGACAAGACGCGGAACATACGATCCATATGTATCCCTCCTTTTCTGACCGTTTCCCTTACTTATTATAATGTACTTGAAATGGTTGTGTAAACGTTCTATTTTTTTAGAATGGCTTGATACGTACATGAATTACAGCCTGATGGCATAATTTCTTCTGTGACAAGTTCGGCGTTTGTAAACAATACTTCTAACATCCCTTTTAAAAAGGCATTATGCATATAACAGACGGAATCCGGATGTGCAAATGCAAGTTCTTTAAACGGACAGTTGAAAATTTCAAAATAAATTTTCCCTTGATTTTCACTATAATGGAATGTCGGATAAAATCCTGCTGCTTCGGCTGCTTTTTGTAAAATGTTCATTTTTTCTTCTACACTTAGCTGCTCAAGCGCTTGCATCGATTGAACGTGTTGTTGTACAAGTTCTTGACCGAATAACTTTCCTGTTTCATACAACGCTTGTTTCCCTGCTTCTCCGAGTTTCATCATCGCATGGATCGCAATTTTTGATAACAGCTGGTAGTCGCGAAACGGAAAATGAAGCTGAATCACATCATCAGATAGGCGATATAATCTGCTCGGTCTGCCACCTTTTCCTGTCTTTTTCGTTTCGGATACAAGCATATTGACATCTTCAAGTTTTGTTAAATGAAGACGAGCGACATTCGGATGAATATGGAACGCATCAGCAATTTCTTGAACGGTTACTTCTTGATGTTTTCTAGCAATATACTGATAAATTTCGTAACGAGTCGGATCGGCAAGGACGCTTGTGATTTTTAATACTTGGTCCATTATGTCTCACTCCTATATGTTCATTCATTTACATTATAATACATGTATTTCCACAATGGAAATGCATATATAGGTCTTTTTACCTATCTTTTTGTAACGTTCACAAAGTTTTAAAACAAATTTATATACAAATGTTAAACAAATGTTATACAATATGTATAACTAAGTGGAGAGAGGAGTGTTTGTTATGCTGACTGTATATATGCATCCGAGTTGTACATCGTGCCGAAAAACAAAAAAATGGTTATGCGCCAACAATATTGAATTTCGTGAGCGTCATTTGTTTCGTGAAACACCAACCTATGAAGAGTTATTGCATTTATTGTCACTGACGACGGAAGGAATCGATGAGATTTTAGCAACACGCAGTCAATCGTTTAAGCAGCTTGTTGAAAATGTTGAAGAGTGGCCGTTATCGAAAGTTGTCGAGCTACTTGTGAAAGAACCTCGTCTCCTTCGCCGTCCAATTGTTACAGATGGCAAGCGGCTCGTTGTTGGCTATAACCCGTCAGCGTTAAAAAACATCGCGAAAAAATATCGGCGCGCATGTGTTTCATGACGTTCACCCGCATATGGGTGAATATTTTTTTGAATTTTTTACGAATGAAGAAGGAATTTGGCGAAACATGTTGAATAATGAAGGCGAAAAAATGAAGAAAGGGGGATGGCGTTGCAGGCTATTGAACGGCTAGCTGATCGCCTGATTGAAGAAGCTTATATGCTTCAAGCTTCCGACATTCATATCGTTCCACGCAAACAAGATGCGCTTGTGCAATTTCGCTTAGGGGGAATGCTCGTTACAAAAAATGTGTTATCGAAACAGACATGTGAACGTTTGCTTGCCCACTTTAAATTTCTCGCTGATATGGATATTGGAGAACGTCGTCGTCCGCAAAGCGGAGCGATGGAAATGAACCTCACCCACACGACGATACATCTTCGGTTATCAACGTTGCCTACCATCTATGATGAAAGCTTAGTTATCCGCTTGCTTCCGTTACACTCATTTCTTCCGCTTAAACAACTCGCGCTCTTTCCTTCAACCGTAAAAAAGTTGCTCGCCTTATTAAACTATTCTCATGGGCTTATTATTTTCACAGGACCGACTGGATCTGGGAAAACGACAACGCTATACAGTTTGTTAAACGTATGTCGTCACCATTTTCAACGAAATGTCATTACGCTAGAAGATCCGGTTGAAAAGCGGGCGGAAGATGTATTGCAAGTGCAAGTAAACGAAAAAGCGGGTATTACGTATGCGGCAGGGTTAAAAGCGATTCTCCGCCACGATCCAGATGTCATTATGGTTGGGGAAATTCGTGATGCGGAGACTGCGCGAATTGCCGTTCGCGCCTCATTAACAGGACATCTCGTCTTAACAACTATGCATACGAAAGATGCGGTTGGAGCGATTTATCGCCTTCTTGAGTTCGGTGTGCCATTTCAAGAAATGGCCCAAACGTTAGTCGCTGTAACAGCGCAACGTCTTGTACAATTAAAATGTCCGTTTTGTGAAGGAGAGTGCTCACCTTTTTGTCGACAGTATCGACCTGTCCGGCGAGCAGCTGTTTATGAGCTGCTATATGGAAATGAACTGGCGCAAGCAATGAGAGCGGCGAAAGGAGAGCAGGCGACATATATGTACACTCGATTAAAAGATGTGATTAAAAAAGGAATTGCACTCGGTTTTTTACATGAAAGCACCATTGAGAGTTGGTTGTTAGATGAAGCGGCGTTGTAATTGGTCGTTGCAGGAGCAAAGCGCGTTTTTTCTCCAACTCGGTAAATTGCTTAGTAAAGGGTATTCGCTTGCTCAAGCGATTGAGTTTTTGCAAATTCAGCAACCTCCTGCAAAGCAACGCGATCTTGACGATTGTGTACATGCGTTGCGAGCAGGCGTACCGATTCATGAAGCTTTTTCTCGCATGCAATTTCATTCTCATCTTTTAGCCTATGTCTTTTTTGCCGAGCAACATGGACAACTTGCTCACGGATTTATTGAAGCAGGGGAAATTGGACAAATGAGGGCAACATACATCGAGCAAGTGAAGCGTATGTTGCGTTATCCATTATTTCTTTTTAGTTTCTGTATCATGATGTTTTTCATGTTTCAGCAAGTATTAGCTCCACAGTTTTCTCATCTTCTTTCTTCGTTTCATGCTCGCTCATCTTTTTCTACATTCCTTTTTACTGTCACTATATGGCTTCCACGTATACTTTCCGTTGCGTTTATCATGTTTGCTTTTTTAGGATTGTTTTATTTGCTTTTCGTTCGTTCATGGCCTATTCATAAACAAATAGATTTGTTTATGAAGCTCCCTCTCGTCCGTTCATGGATTGTGTCATTTCATACGCAAGTGTTTTCGTTACAATTAAGCCACTTGTTAAAAGGAGGGCTGTCCATTTATGAGGCGCTACAAATTTTTGAGCATCAATCCCACCTCCCATTACTAAAAGAAGAAGCAAAAATCATGAAACAGCAACTATGTGCAGGTGAGAAGCTAGATGAAATGATTCAGCAACGGAAGTATTACGAAAAGGAACTATCATTTGTCATCCGTCACGGGCAGTCGAACGGAGAATTAGTACAAGAATTATTTCATTATAGCCAGTTTTCGTTGCAAAAATTAGAAAACCGTCTAAGAAAAATTGTATATATTACGCAACCACTGTTGCTTAGTTGTATCGGTATTTTTGTCGTTTTGATGTATATCGCTATGTTGTGGCCTATTTTTCAACTGTTAAATCATATATAGAGGGGGATGTATATGAGAAATGAAAAAGGATTTACGCTAATTGAAATGTTAATTGTGTTAATGGTCATTACTATTTTGATTTTAATTACGATCCCAAATGTGACAAAACATAACAGTATGATTAACAACAAAGGATGTTCAGCGTTTTTAAAGATGGTTCAATCACAGGTAAAAGCATATGAAATGGAGCACGGAACGATTCCGACGGTGCAACAGTTAGTAGATGGAAAATATATTGAAAGTAACCGTTGTCCAAACGGAAAAGAAATCGTGATTACGAGTGAAGGGGACGTTTTAGAAAGTGAATGAACGAGGATTTACGTTGATCGAAATGTTAATCGTTCTTTTTGTTGTAACAAGCATCATGTCGTTTACCGTTCCACCCCTTCAACACGTGTTAGCTGAACGGCAGTTACAATATTTTTTAGAACAGTTCCAAAACGATATGTTATATGCCCAACAATATGCAATAAGTCGGAAAAAGACGGTAGCCATTATATTTTCTTTCGACACATGCCGTTATCAGGTGAAAGAAGGAGGGACGTTTGGAAAGGAGCTATTTGCTCGCTCTTTCCCCTCCCCATTTCAATTTCAAATGGCTACGTTATCGCCGCCGCTTTACTATTATCCGAATGGTAATGTGAATAAAGCCGGGACGCTTCTTGTTGCATACGGAAGTAAAAAATATAAAATCGTTTTTCAATTAGGGAAAGGACGATTGTATGCGCAAAAATTGTAACGGTTTTACATTTATTGAATTGCTCGTTTCGCTTAGTTTATGGAGCGGTTTAATCGCTATGCTCCTTGTTTATTGGACAACGATTGTTGTGGAACGGGAAAATAAAAAAATAGAAATGATCGCGAATCAAATTTTATATGAAGCAATGATGAATGAACATCGTGAAAACGAAACGGTCGTTGTTCGGGGAAAACACACATTTTCATTATTTATGCGATCGAATGAGCGATGTGTTCGTTGGGAAGATAGGTTGAAAAGAACGAAAGAAAGATGTGAGACATTGTTGCAATGATTCAAAAAGAAAAAGGCTTTACGTTAATAGAAATATTAATGTCGCTTACAGTTTTTTTCATCATTTTATCTTTATTGACAACGGCCTTTCATTTATCGTGGAGCTATACAACAAAACGTGGAAACTTTCACTATTTTGAATGGGTTGTTTTTATCCAACAAGCAAAAATAGAACTGAGAGAATCAAAAGACGTTCATATATACGGCACAACGATTCAATTTGATAAATGGACGGGCGAGCGCGTGACGTACGAAAAGTATGAAACGATCATTCGCAGGCGCGTAAATGCTACTGGGCATGAAATTATGCTTCAATTTATTCAACATATATCGTATGAAAAAGAACAAACGGGCATTCGCATACGAGTATTAACAGATAAGGGGGATGCATATGAAGCGTTTATCCCGTCTTTTCGGCCATATGAAAAATGAACAAGGTGTTATTTTTCCGTTTACGGTCATGTGTGCGTTGTTTATGAGCGCTCTTTTTCTTCACTCTGTCGCATTGTATCATACAGACATACAGTTTTTTGAAGAAGAAAAAAAGTGGTATGAAGCAGACTATTTGATGAAACAAACGCTCAATGATGTGAAACAAACGCTTGCCAATGCACCAGAAAACGTGCCATCATTAAGCCAAACGATTTTATTTTCTCGCGGACGGGCAACGTATAGCGCAGCAAAAAACGGAGCGGATGTTTGGTCTGTCAATGTATCATGTGTAACGAATGATCAATTTCGCTATGATGTTCAGTTTCAATTTCATGTATTAACAAACGACATTTCGCAGTGGAAAGAACGATACTAGAGAGGGAGAGAATATGAGGGCGATTTACTTGACAGGGTTTATGGGGGCAGGAAAGACGACGATTGGAAAACGATTAGGAGAAGTATTACAGTTACCTGTGATAGATACGGATGCATATATTGAGCAACAAGTTGGAAAAACGATTACAAAGATTTTTGCGGAAGAGGGGGAAGAGACGTTTCGGGCGTATGAACGGGAAGCGTTAAAGAAGCTTCCAAAGGAACATGTGATTATTACAACAGGTGGCGGGATTGTTATTCAAGAAGAAAATCGTCAATTTATGCGCGAGCATGGAATCGTCATTTATTTACATTGTGAGCTACATGAATTGTTTCGGCGTTTAGCTGATGATGAGACCCGACCGCTACTAATGGAAAATAAACAAAAGCAAATGAAAAAGCTATTTGAACAAAGACTGGCGTGGTATCGTGAAGCACATATGACAATCGATACAACAAATCGCACGATAGATGACATCGTAGAAAACATTGTATCTTTGCTTAAATCACCTCATTTTTGACGATACTAGCATCGAGGTGATGAACGATGGCAGGAAACGATTATGTTAAATTTATGACTGAGCAAGTTGTGAAATATTTAGACCAACCAAAAGACGAACGGAAAAGACAAAGACAAGAGAAGAAACAGCTAAAAAAACAGCAAAAGCAGCCGTTTTTATATCGTTGGTTTGGTGTCATTCCGTATGCCATTATGCTTTTATTTAAGCGGAAATAAGGCTAGTACTAGCCTTATTTCGCCTGCAAATAAAATATCCCACCGTTGATAACGGAAATGTGAATTTTCGGTTCATACCTTTGTCGCAACGCTTCTTTTTCATTTTCATATTCTTCTCGTTTTTCTTCGACACCTTCATAAAAATGTTGCAGTAATGCTAAATCTTCTTCCCAACGCGCGCGCGCCTCATCTGCCCATTCATGCGTTTCGGAGGCGATGAGACGTTCAACAAAAGCTTCAAGACGTGTAAGTCCACTCATCGGCTTAATAAGTGGAGAAATCGTAAAGCAATAATCTGGCACAGTGACTCCCCATTGTTTTTCTTTTAACACGTCGTAAAACGACTCGACGATTGTTCCACTAATGAGATGAATACCTAGCGATAATAAGCGATCTTGTTTTCGGTCGCATTCATATGAAAGCAATATGTTTGTATGAAGCCACGGATGAAGAGCGACAGATCGTTCAAATACTTGTTCATAGAGCCGAACGAACCGCCCGTTCATTTTAGCGATCGAAAAAATTTGATGAAGGCGTGGCGAACCGAAATGAATACGCTCTCCTTGTTCGTGAACGGATCGTTTTGTGATGAGCGAGAGTTGCAACGGTTCACCTACAGCACCGATGCGCTCAACATAATGCCAGTAAAATGGGCGATTCATTAATTGTTTATCCATCTCAACGGTGAGTTGAACACGTATATGTCCATCGTTACGTTCGACAATGGGACAATGGGTGGCGGTAAAAAAGCGTTCAAGAAACGATTGGATGTCATCTTGATGCATGTGTCCGTTCCTCCGTATTCGCTAAAATTTCTACAAAATTTTGCATTTTAATTTTCAGTTCTCCTTCGCTTTTTGATTGAGCAATCATGCGTTCTAAATGGTTTGAAAACGTCGGAGATTGTAACTTCATTAAAATATCATCTAATTCCCCGACGACCCGTTCAAATAAACAAATTTTTTCATACAGTAATGCAAATACGTGTTCTTCTACCGTGTCGCGCACAACAAAATTATAAATGTGTACATCTTTTGTTTGTCCAAGACGATGAACACGTCCGATTCGTTGTTCTAGACGCATCGGATTCCAAGGTAAATCGTAGTTAATCACATGGTTACAAAACTGCAGGTTAATTCCTTCTCCTCCTGCTTCTGTTGCGATAAGTACTTGAGCGCGATGTTGAAACAACTCTTTCATCCAATCTTTTTTACTTCGTTTAAATCCGCCACGAAACGGTACAGAAGAAATGCCGTGTTGTTTAAAAAACCATTGCAAATACAATTGGGTCGCTCGGTATTCTGTAAATACAATCACTTTATCGTTTATTGTTTGAATAAGTTCCAGCGCTTTTTTTGCTTTCGTATGTTCGGTGATCTCATTCATTTTTTGTAACAATGCACCAATGGTCGTTTCGATGTTCGGATGTCGCTCCATCATGCTTTTTAACGTGCAAAAAAGAGCTTCTTTACTACTACATATTTCACGCAATAACGTAATGTGTGATAACGATGTATCGGAAAAATGGGGCTTTGATTGTCGGATCGTCTCATATACGTTTCGTTCTGCTTCCGAAAAATCAATAAACATCGTTTCGACGTGACGCTTCGTCCATTCAATTCCTGTATCATGGCGACGATGTCGAATCATTACTTTTCGAATGAGTTCTTTTAAATGGGCATCATCATGTAATGTGCGTAGCTTTCCATACCTTTTTTGAAATTGTTCGGCATTCCCTAAATGCCCAGGTTTCAGCAGGGAAACGAGATGAAAAATTTCTTCCACGCGGTTTTGAATCGGTGTCGCCGTCAACAGTAAGCAAAACTTCTTTTTTAATCCTTGAACAAATTCATAGTTTTTCGTTTTATTGTTTTTCAATTTATGTGCTTCGTCAATAATGACAATATCGTATGTTTGTTCATAAATGATATCCCGATGCGGTTGTTTTTTCGCTGTATCGATTGATGAAACGACAACGTCACATTGCTCCCATACGTAGCTTTTCCTTTGAGCAACGGCAGGAATAAAAAATTTTTCATTTAATTCTTGCACCCATTGCGAGACGAGAGAAGCAGGAACGAGAATAAGCGCCTTTTTCACAAGTCCACGAATCATATATTCTTTTAAAATTAATCCTGCTTCAATCGTTTTTCCCAGCCCGACTTCATCCGCTAAAATAGCTTTTCCGTTCATTTGTTCAACAACTTGACGTGCAACATCGTATTGATGAGGTAAAATCGTTATATGTGGTAAATGTTTTGGCGCTTGTAGTCCATCAAACTGAGGAATAGTTAACGCTTTGGCTGCTTCGAGCGCCAATTCGTACAATTCCCAGTTTGACCACGGACCGTCACGTTCGATGCGCGTCATAAATTCGTCCTTCCAACTTTTCTCCCAATGTACTGTGACGTTCATAAGTATCCCTCATTTTCCGAACATTTTTGTTTAAAACAAAAAGAATTTACGTATTTTATTTATAAAAAGATGTTGCGACAAACGAGAAGTTATAAGATAATAAAAAACGTAAGAAAGTTTATAAAATTGTTTCATTAATGTGCCTACATGTAGTGTGGCACAAGAGCGACAATTGTATACGGGCGGATGAGAACAAGGGGAGAGACTACGCAATGTAGCGCCGAAGGAGCAAGTGGCAACACGAATCTCTCAGGCAAAAGAACTCTTGTTTGACGCAGCTCTGGAGAGCGTTCACGAACGTGAACCACCCACGAGGACACCTATTACAGGGAAACTTTCAGGTGAAAGGACAGAGACTACCATATGACAATATGGGGGTCGTCTGTCTTTTTTTATGAACAAGGAGGGAGCATATGTTAAAAAGAACACCGCTATTTCCTCTGTATGCAGAGTATGGCGCGAAAACGATTGACTTTGGCGGTTGGGAGTTACCCGTGCAATTTTCTAGCATTAAAGAAGAACATGAAGCGGTACGGACGAGAGCTGGACTGTTTGATGTGTCGCATATGGGCGAGTTTGAAGTGAAAGGAAAAGATAGCCTTGCCTTTTTACAAAAAGTGATGACAAACGATGTCGCAAAATTAACAAATGGTCGCGCCCAATATACGCTTATGTGCGGTGAAGACGGTGGAACAGTTGATGATTTACTTGTTTATAAAAAAGGAGACGATCATTACCTTCTTGTCGTAAATGCCGCAAATATTGAAAAAGATTTTGCGTGGCTTGAAGCGCATGTATTTGGCGATGTTGAACTTGTCAATATTTCAAACGATATGGCGCAATTAGCACTACAAGGGCCGCTTGCGGAAAAAGTGTTACAACGATTGACGACTGTCGATTTATCGACCATAAAATTTTTCGCTTTTGCTGATCACATCGATGTCGCAGGGGTTCAAGCGCTTGTGTCGCGGACAGGATATACAGGTGAAGACGGGTTTGAGCTATATTGCCGATCAGAAGATGCTCAAGCGCTTTGGCGAGCGATTTTAGAGACAGGAAAAGAAGACGGGGTGCTTCCGTGCGGGCTCGGTGCGCGCGATACACTGCGTTTTGAAGCATGTTTGCCGCTTTATGGGCAAGAGTTAGCGAAGGATATTACACCAATTGAAGCCGGGCTTAGCTTTGCGGTCAAAACGAATAAAGACGTTGACTTTTTCGGAAAAGAAGTATTAAAGAAACAAAAAGAAGAAGGGACTTCACGTAAACTTGTCGGCATTGAAATGATCGACAAAGGCATTCCGCGTCACGGATATGCGGTATATGTAAACGGTGAGCAAGTTGGTATCGTTACGACAGGAACTCAATCACCAACGCTTAAAAAAAATATCGGCCTAGCATTGATTTCTACTGCGTATTCTGCCCTTGATACAGAAGTAGAAGTAGACATTCGTGGGAAACGACTAAAAGCGAAAGTAGTGGCAACGCCGTTTTATAAACGCACAAAATAATGTGAGGAGAGAGAGTTATGCTTCATCGTTATTTGCCAATGACGGAAGAAGATAAGCAACAAATGTTAGAAACGATCGGTGTGCAATCGATTGATGAACTGTTTTCAGATATTCCAGAAAGCGTTCGTTTTCAAGGCGAATACAACATTAAACCAGCAAAATCAGAGCCGGAGTTAATGAAAGAATTAATGGCATTAGCCGCAAAAAATGCGGATATCAAGACGTATCCCTCATTTTTAGGAGCAGGGGTGTACGACCATTATATTCCAACGATCGTTGACCATGTCATTTCGCGTTCCGAGTTTTATACGGCGTATACGCCATATCAGCCAGAAATTTCCCAAGGGGAATTGCAAGCGATTTTCGAGTTCCAAACGATGATTTGTGAGCTAACGGGCATGGATGTGGCTAACTCGTCGATGTATGATGGTGGGACGGCACTAGCGGAAGCAGCGTTGTTAAGCGCGGCGCATACGAAAAAGAAAAAAGTGCTATTATCCAAAGCGGTGCATCCAGAATATCGCGACGTTGTGAAAACGTACGCAAAAGGCCCAGGGCTAGAAGTGATAGAAATCCCGTATAAAAACGGTGTAACGGATCTTGATGCGCTTCAAGCAGAAATGAATGAAGATGTTGCGTGTGTCATTGTGCAATATCCAAACTTTTTCGGACAAATTGAACCATTAAAAGAGCTCGAGCCGATCGCTCATGCGCATAAAGGGATGTTTGTTGTCGCAAGCAATCCGCTTGCGTTAGGCGTATTGACACCGCCAGGACAGTTCGGTGCCGACATCGTCGTTGGTGATGCGCAACCGTTTGGGATTCCAACGCAATTTGGTGGTCCACATTGTGGCTATTTTGCTGTAAAATCCGCGCTCATGCGCAAAATTCCAGGGCGACTTGTCGGACAAACGACAGACGAAGAAGGGCGGCGCGGCTTTGTTTTGACGTTGCAAGCGCGTGAACAACATATTCGCCGCGATAAAGCGACATCGAATATTTGCTCCAACCAAGCGTTAAACGCACTCGCTGCATCGGTGGCGATGACCGCACTCGGCAAAAATGGTGTAAAAGAAATGGCGACAATGAATATTCAAAAAGCGCATTATGCAAAAGAAGCGTTCGTCAATCATGGATTTAATGTCGTATTTACAGGACCGTTTTTCAACGAGTTTGTCGTTCGTATGAACAAGCCGGTAGCGGAAGTAAATAAAAAGCTATTGGAAAAAGGCATGATCGGCGGCTACGATCTCGGACGCGATTATCCAGAACTACAAAACTGCATGTTAATTGCAGTCACAGAATTGCGTACGAAAGAAGAAATCGACACGCTTGTGAAAGAATTGGGGGATTGTCATGCATAAAGATCAACCGCTTATTTTTGAATTAAGCAAGCCAGGACGAATCGGGTATAGCTTACCAGCGCTAGACGTACCAGCAGTCGATATTGCACAAGTCGTTCCAACCGACTACATTCGTCAAGAAGCACCAGAGCTTCCTGAAGTATCAGAGCTTGATATTATGCGCCATTATACAGCGCTATCCAACCGCAACCATGGGGTTGATTCCGGCTTTTATCCGCTTGGATCTTGTACGATGAAATACAATCCGAAAATCAATGAAAACGTTGCTCGCTTTGCTGGGTTTGCCCACATTCATCCGCTTCAGCCGGAAGAAACGGTACAAGGGGCGCTTGAATTAATGTATGACTTACAAGAACATTTAAAAGAAATTACCGGCATGGATGCGGTGACGTTGCAGCCAGCCGCTGGCGCGCATGGGGAATGGACAGGACTGATGATGATTCGCGCCTACCATGAAGCAAACGGCGACTACAACCGAACGAAAGTCATCGTTCCTGATACGGCGCACGGAACAAATCCTGCATCAGCAACAGTTGCTGGGTTTGAAACGGTGACGGTAAAATCGACAGAAGAAGGGCTTGTCGATTTAGACGATTTGCGCCGCGTCGTCGGCCCGGATACAGCCGCACTTATGCTTACAAACCCAAATACGCTCGGTCTTTTTGAAGAAAACATTTTAGAAATGGCGGAAATCGTGCATGCCGCAGGCGGAAAGCTGTATTACGACGGGGCGAACTTAAATGCGGTGTTAAGCAAAGCGCGCCCTGGCGATATGGGCTTTGATGTCGTGCATTTAAACCTTCATAAAACGTTTACTGGTCCGCATGGCGGCGGTGGCCCTGGCTCTGGTCCGGTTGGTGTGAAGGCGGATCTTATTCCATTTTTACCGAAACCGACGGTGGAAAAGGGAGAAAACGGCTACTATTTCGACTATGACAGACCGCAAGCGATCGGTCGCGTGAAGCCGTTTTATGGCAACTTCGGCATTAACGTTCGCGCCTATACGTATATTCGTTCGATGGGGCCAGACGGCTTAAAAGCAGTGACAGAGTATGCGGTATTAAACGCGAACTACATGATGCGTCGCTTAGCGGAATATTACGACTTGCCATACAACCGTCATTGCAAGCACGAGTTTGTCCTATCAGGAAAGCGACAAAAGAAATTAGGGGTGCGCACGCTTGATATTGCGAAGCGTTTGCTTGATTTCGGCTATCATCCGCCGACGATTTACTTCCCATTGATTGTCGAAGAGTGTATGATGATCGAGCCGACGGAAACGGAATCAAAAGAAACACTAGATGCGTTCATTGACGCGATGATTCAAATTGCGAAAGAAGCGGAAGAAACGCCGGAAATCGTCCAAGAAGCGCCGCATACAACAGTCGTGAAACGATTAGATGAAACGACGGCGGCCCGCAAACCGATTTTGCGTTATTAAGAAAAGCGCAAAGCGCCTGCCTATCGGCGAAGAGCGCACAAGCCCCACCGAGGAGGCTGTCGCCGCCGCAGTGTGGGGCGGAGCGACTCGAGCCGATGGCGCTTGGAGCTAGACAGCTCCCTACCTAATCACGTGTATGCTTTCTTTTTCTTAAATAAACGAGGTGCCAGGCGTTTTTGCTTGGCACCTTATTTTTTCTTCACCTTTCCTGTCCACATTTTAAATCCACCTTTTAAGTGGTAAAGGTCGCGATATCCTTTTCGGTAAAGCATTTGTGCCGCACGGCCGCTGCGAAGTCCGCTTTGGCAATATAAATAAATCGGTTGGTCTTTACGCAATTCTTTCATGCGCAAACGCAGTTGTGAAAGCGGGATGTTACGTGCTCCTAAAATGTGACCGGCAGCGTATTCATCTGGTTCGCGAACATCGATGAGTTGCGCTTTTCGATAACCTGCGCGGAACTCTTCTTCCGTAAGCGTTTTAACGACTCGCTTTTGGTAAAAGTATGTAATGACCGCGTACACAATGATTGCTCCGAGAATAATAAGAACTGTTGTCATGCTGACCCTCCTTTTTCATCGTTGCCACGTCTATTATATAAATGTTTCGTCAAAGAAGCAAAGCATTTTCCATTGACTTATTATGTTTGCTACACTATAAAATGATAGAGGAAAGGGTGGAGTAGATGGAAAAAGAAGTATGGCGATTTATTGACTCAGGCGATTGTTCCCCAGCGTTTAATATGGCGCTTGATGAAGCGTTGTTAGAATGGCATAGTGAAGGAAACTTTCCACCAACCATTCGGTTTTACGGTTGGAACCCACCGACGCTTTCGATCGGCTATTTTCAAAAAGTCGAAAAAGAGATCGATATGGATGCAGTAAAAAAATACGGACTTGGTTTTGTGAGACGTCCAACAGGCGGGCGCGGTGTGCTTCATGATAAAGAATTAACGTATAGCGTTATCGTATCAGAAGCGCATCCAGCTATGCCGCAAACGGTGACGGAAGCGTATCGCGTCATTTCCCAAGGCATTTTGGAAGGATTTCGTTTCCTTGGGCTTGATGCGTATTTTGCTGTTCCGAAAACAGAAGAAGAAAAAGCGGATTTAAAAAATCCGCGCTCGGCTGTTTGTTTTGACGCACCGTCTTGGTATGAGCTCGTTGTCGAAGGAAGAAAAGTGGCAGGAAGCGCCCAAACGCGACAAAAAGGGGTCATTTTACAACATGGCTCGATTTTATTAGACTTAGATGAAGAAATGCTTTTTAGCTTATTTAAGTATCCAAACGAACGAGTAAAAGAGCGATTGCGACAAAATTTTAAAAACAAAGCGGTTGCGATCAATGAGCTAACCGATCGAAAAGTGACGATCGATGAGGCGAAAGAAGCATTTTTCAAAGGGTTTGAAAAAGGTTTAAACATTCAATTGGAACGATATGAATTAACCGATGATGAGCGATTGTACGTTCAGCAACTAGCGAGAAATAAATACGAAACAGATGAATGGAATTTTAAACGATAAATTTTCCTCTTGACAAATAAAAAAACACTTGACTTAATTATCAATATGTAGTATGGATTTTGTGAAAAAACATACTACATATTGATTTTTTTATTGATTATTGTTGTCGATATATGGTAGTTTAATGTAGTAAGATTATGTTGGAAGAGGAGAGGTAAACATGACGGTTGCGTTTTCTGAAAAAATGACGGTGAATGTGGACAAGTTGAATGAAGACATTCGCCTATTTCCACAAGTGCACCCGATTACTCCTGAGATGCACATTACATATAAGGGTGTGTCGCGTTTAGTGATGCTTGATCGCTATTCGTTTAAAGATACGGAAAAGTTGACGCTAAGCGTCGGGGATTTTGTCGTTTTAACAGTAAAAGAAGATCCAAAGTTTCCGGCGCGTGGGCTTGGGTTTATTGTCGAGTTGGATTGGGAGAGTAAAAAAGCACACGTGCTTGTGGAAGAAGAATATCGCCATGTGCTAGAAGGGGACGAGGCGAAAACAGGCATTGTCGTTCGTTCTCTTGATGTTATTGAAAAACCATTAGAAATTTATTATGAGCAAATTGCAAAGCGTAACGCAACCGGGCTAGCCGCTGTTGAGCAAACGGAAGAAAAACGGCAAGAGTGGTTCGAAAAGTTTTATGAACAGCTCGTCAGCCTAAATTTCGTTCCAGCAGGGCGTGTATTATATGGAGCAGGTTCTGGAACAGAAGTGACGTACTTCAACTGCTACGTCATGCCATTTGTCAAAGACTCGCGTGAAGGTATTTCTGAACATCGCAAACAAGTGATGGAAATTATGAGCCGCGGTGGCGGTGTCGGAACGAACGGTTCCACCCTTCGCCCACGCAATACACTCGCGCGCGGAGTAAATGGAAAATCGTCCGGTTCAGTGTCATGGCTTGACGACATTGCAAAACTGACCCATCTTGTCGAACAAGGTGGAAGTCGCAGGGGCGCTCAAATGATTATGTTGGCCGATTGGCACCCGGACATTATTGAATTCATTATTTCGAAAATGCAAAATCCACGCATTTTGCGCTATTTGCTTGAAAATACAGAAGATGAAGGCATTCAAAAAGCAGCGAAAGAAAAATTAAAGTTTACACCGCTTACTGAACAAGAGCGCGCGATGTATCAAGGAATTGTTAACTACAAAAACATCCCAGGATACGGCGGCTTTTCAGAAAAAATTATTAAAGACGCGGAAGAAAAGTTGCGGACAGGCGGAACGTATAGCGTGCACAATCCGGACTTTTTAACAGGGGCGAACATTTCCGTTTGCTTAACGAAAGAGTTTATGCAGGCAGTAGAAAACGATGAAGAATACGAATTGCGCTTCCCTGATGTTGAAACGTACTCGGAAGAAGAAATGCGCATCTACAACGAAAAATGGCACGAAGTCGGCGATGTGCGTGAATGGGAGAAGATGGGCTATCGCGTTCGCGTCTACCGGAAAATTCGCGCGCGCGAGCTATGGAAGCTCATTAACATTTGTGCAACGTATTCCGCCGAACCGGGCATTTTCTTTATCGACAACGCCAACGATATGACGAACGCAAGAGCGTACGGACAAAAAGTAGTCGCAACAAATCCGTGTGGTGAACAACCACTCGCACCTTATTCTGTGTGTAATTTAGCTGCAATTAATTTGGCGAATATGGTCGATAAAGAAAAGAAAGTTGTGGATTATGAAAAATTAAAGCGGACGGTTGAAGTCGGTGTCCGCATGCAAGATAACGTTATTGACGCAACTCCGTACTTCCTTGAGGAAAATAAAAAACAAGCGCTTGGGGAGCGACGCGTCGGTCTTGGCGTCATGGGACTGGCGGATTTGCTGATTTATTGCGAAAAAGAGTACGGTTCGGAAGAAGGAAATCAGTTAGTTGACGAGCTGTTTAAAACAATTGCGACAACGGCGTATCGTGCGTCGATTGAGCTTGCGAAAGAAAAAGGAAGCTTTCCGTTTTTAGTTGGTGAAACAGAAGAAGAAACGATGAAATTGCGTGAAGCGTTTATTCACACCGGTTATATGAAAAAAATGCCGGACGATATTCGCCAAGATATTTTAAAATACGGCATTCGCAACTCGCATTTATTAACGGTTGCTCCGACTGGATCCACAGGGACCATGATCGGCGTGTCCACAGGACTTGAACCATATTTTTCCTTCTCTTATTATCGAAGCGGCCGTCTAGGCAAGTTTATTGAAGTGAAGGCGGATATCGTTCAAGAATATTTAGATAAACATCCAGAAGCAGATCCGAACAACTTGCCGCATTGGTTTGTAACCGCCATGGATTTATCGCCAGAAGCGCATGCGGATGTACAATGCATTATTCAACGTTGGGTCGATTCAAGCCTTTCGAAAACGGTGAATGCCCCGCGCGGCTATACGGTTGAGCAAGTACAAAAAGTGTACGAGCGGTTATGGCGAGGCGGTGCAAAAGGTGGAACAGTCTATGTCGACGGTAGCCGCGATGCGCAAGTATTAACATTAAAAGCGGAAGAACATGCGGTCGAAGAGCAGCTAGAGCTTCTGCCAGAAGAACCGAAAAAACGGGTTGTTGCGCTTGTTGAAACGATTCCAGATTTACGCGCAACGGACGTCACGATCGGTTCGGAAGTTGGAAACATTTGTCCAGTATGCCGTGAAGGAACGGTTGAAGAAATCGGCGGCTGCAACACGTGCACAAGTTGCGGTGCCCAGTTAAAATGTGGTTTATAATGTAAAAAGGGACGGGAAACCCCGTTCCTTATTTTATTATGAACAATAACAAAAATTGTATTTCATCACCTCATACGAATAAACCATACTAACATTGAGGTGATTGTATGAAGCCATTTATTCCTCAGCTTGTTTATTTTGAGCCTGAAGCGCTTCATTATCCGCTCGGCAAAGAGTTATATGAAAAATTTAAACATATGCATATCGACATTCGCGAAACGACATCGCACAACCAAGTGCGCGGCATTCCGGGAGATAACGAGCTTCAACAATATCGCAATGCAAAATCAACGCTTGTTGTTGGTGTTCGGCGCACGTTAAAATTTGATACGTCTAAACCATCGGCAGAATATGCGATTCCTCTTGCGACGGGATGTATGGGGCATTGTCATTATTGTTATTTACAGACGACGCTTGGAAGCAAGCCTTACATTCGTGTGTACGTCAATCTGGATGATATTTTTGCTCAAGCGAAAGCATACATTGATGAGCGCGCTCCAGAAATTACGCGCTTTGAAGCGGCTTGTACGTCCGATATTGTCGGCATCGATCATTTGACGCATGCTTTAAAAAAAACGATTGAATTTATTGGAGCGACGGAATACGGCCGACTTCGTTTCGTCACAAAATATGAACATGTGGATCATTTGCTTGATGCAAAGCATCATGGAAAAACACGCTTTCGTTTTAGCGTCAATTCACGGTATGTTATTCAAAACTTTGAACCGGGGACGTCCTCGTTTGACGCACGGCTAGAGGCGGCGCGAAAAGTGGCGCATGCTGGCTATCCGCTCGGATTTATCGTCGCTCCGATTTATATGCATGACGGTTGGGAAGAAGGATATTTTGAACTGTTTGAACGACTGAACACAAACTTGCAAGGCATCGACTTAACGAATTTAACGTTTGAATTAATTCAACATCGCTTCACTAAACCAGCGAAAACGGTTATTCAAAAACGATATCCGAAAACGAAGCTTGACCTTGATGAAACGAAACGAAAATATAAATGGGGACGATACGGCATTGGAAAATATGTGTATCGAGATGAAGAGGCGAATCGGCTAAATGACACGATTCGCTCCTATATTGCGCAATTTTTTCCCGAAGCGACGATTGAATATTTTACGTAAATAGTTGTCATGCTTGGTAAACATGTTATAATCATAATGATTGCGGATGTTTGTTTAGGAGGGGAACGTATGCCAACACCAAGCATGGAAGATTATATTGAACAAATTTATATATTGATCGAAGAAAAAGGATACGCTCGTGTATCAGATATTGCTGAAGCGTTATCTGTTCATCCCTCCTCTGTGACAAAAATGGTTCAAAAGCTTGATAAAGACGAATATTTAGTATATGAAAAATATCGCGGTCTTGTGCTCACTCCAAAAGGAAAAAAAATCGGGAAACGACTCGTGTATCGCCATGAGTTGCTTGAACAATTTATGCGTCTCATTGGTGTAGATGAAGAAAACATTTATCGCGATGTTGAGGGAATCGAACATCATTTAAGCTGGAATGCAATTGACCGCATCGGTGACTTAGTACAATACTTTGAGGAAGATCGGTCACGTCTTGAAGCGCTTCGCAACATTCAAAAGCAAAACGAGCAAGAACAGGCATAAACGCTTGTTCTTTTTTGTTTTTTTATGCTCAATCTCTCCCATTTTTCATACATATATGGCGAGGGAGGGAAGGGCATGGAGATTGACGGTGTATTTTCAGGCGGAGGGGTCAAAGGTTTTGCGTTAATCGGGGCATATGAGGCGATCGAGGAAAAAGGTTTTCGTTTTAAGCGGCTTGCTGGTACGAGCGCAGGAGCGCTCATTGCTTCGTTTATTGCAGCGGGATTTACAAGCAAGGAAATCGTAGACATGATGGAAGAGATGAATTTAATGGACTTTCTCGATGAGCGACATACAATCATTCCGTATGCATGGTTAAAATGGCTCGTCCTTTATTGGAAAATGGGGTTATATAAAGGAGAAAAACTTGAACGATGGATCGCTGAGCAGTTAAGTAAAAAAGGCGTGTACACGTTTGCTGATTTGCCACATGAACGATTGCGCGTCGTCGCTTCCGATTTAACGAATGGGACGATGCTTATTTTGCCAGATGATTTGCCGAAATACGGCATTGATCCTCTCCGCTTTTCCGTCGCAAAAGCAGTAAGAATGAGCGTCGGTATTCCTTATTTTTTTGAGCCTGTACGGTTAAAGACGGACGAAGGGAAGCATATTGTCGTTGATGGTGGCTTACTAAGCAATTTCCCGATTTTTTTATTTGATGAAGAACGGAAAAAACGACCTGTTCTAGGCATCAAACTAAGCGCAAGACAGGCGCAAAAAGCCAAAAAGAAAATTAATAATGCCATTGATTTGTATGAAGCGTTGTTTCAAACGATGCGCGAGGCGCACGATGAACGGTACATTTCACGCCGCCATGAAAAAAACATCGTTTTCCTTCCTGTCAAACATGTCGTTGCCACCGATTTCTCAGTGACGGACGAAGAAAAAAAGAAGCTCATTTCGTTTGGAAAAGAGCGGACAGAACAATTTTTAAAAACGTGGACGTATTAAAAGAAAAAAATCGGGTTAAAAAGAGGCCCGATTTTTTTTCTTTCCTTTTTTCCCTTCAATGACTGTTAAGTGAGTGGCGTGCTTTTTCTTTAAAGCGGTTGGGCGCGGTTGTTTTTTCGACGTCGGCTTCGTTTTTTGATGGTGGAGTTTTTTCGATTGTTTTACCGCTTTTTGATATGAACGACTAAAGCTTTGTTTTTGTATCCATTTATATATGCCATAAAAGACAGCTGCGACCAATCCGATGAGAAACACTTGTTTTAACAACTGCATCGGATCGTTCCATAGACGATAAGAAAAACCAAAAATAGCGAACACAATAAGCAAAGTGACAAGCGGGAATGGGCGCCGACGCAATCGATCCACCTCCTTTATCGTTACACCACTTCTTCTTGCTGTTTCGTCGCTTCTCCCTCTAACTCAAGCAAACGTTGAAATGATGCGATAGCTACTTCCACTTGATCGTCAGTCGGTTCTTTCGTTGTTAATAGTTGTAGCCATAAACCAGGGTAGCCAAACCAACGCAACACAGGAACATGTCGTAACGCGTTTGTTATTTGTAATACTTCAAAAGATAATCCTAATACAACTGGAATGAGCGCTAGTCTGTTTAGCACGCGCACCCAAAGCGGTTCGGTCGGGACGAACATGTAAACGAATACGCCGATGATGACAGTAAATAAAATGAAGCTGCTCCCACAACGATAATGAAGACGAGACTGTTGTTGTACATGTTCAACCGTCAACGGTAAACCATTTTCGTAGGCATTAATTACTTTATGTTCCGCTCCGTGATATTGAAACAATCGTTTAACAAGTGGCGTAAGCGAAATAAAGTAAATATAACCTAAAAGTAAAAGAAGTTTAAAACATCCTTCTACAAGTATTTGTGCTGTATTCGATGGGAAAATCGGTCTCGTTAATTCAGCCAAAAATACAGGAATAAGGGTAAAAATAAATTTGCCGAATAGAAACGATAATACCCCAATGAGCGCAACACCTAAAATCATCGTCCATTTGGACGGAGGTTCAGCTTGCAACGTTTCATCTTCGGTCGGATCGAGGTCGTATCGTTCGCTTGAAAATTGTAAATGTTTCGATCCGTTTGCGCTTGCTTGAATAATGGCAAAAATGCCGCGAAGAAACGGGATTTTTTTAAATGAAGCAAGCGTTTTGTTTGTTTCGCGTGGAACGTGAAAATACTCAATCGAGCCGTCTTTGCGGCGAATAGCTGTGACAGAATGATGGCGTCCAGCAAACATGACTCCTTCAATGACCGCTTGCCCACCATATACGTTTTTGCTCATAAGAAGACACCAACCTATTTTCTTTTTTCTTATATTCTACAAGAAAACGATAAAAACCTCTAGGTCGATGTATTGTTTGCATTTGTATTGTTGCCAAAAATGAGAAACGATACACATGAGATCCAACATTTTGGACAAGATAAAAAAGGAGGTGATGACTGTGCAAACAAAAACGAAACAAGATGCACAACTTGAACAAAACAAAAGAGAAAAACCAATGCCCGTTTTAGCAAAAGTCGCGCTGATCGGTTTTATTGGGGGCGTGTTTTGGAGCTTCCTTGCATATTGTGCTTATTTTTTTCATTTTACAGAAGTAGCGCCAAATTTCATTTTGCAGCCGTGGGCGATCGGTGATTGGAAAAACGGAGCGCTCGGTCAGGCAATTGCCATTTTGTTCATTGGCCTTGCTTCTGTCATTGCTGCGCTTGTATACTATGCTTTTTTAAAAAATCGTCAAGGCATTTGGCCGGGAGTTGCTTTCGGCATCGGGTTATGGGTGCTTGTTTTTTACGTATTAAATCCGATTTTTCCTCAATTAAAAGCTGTTCCACAACTTGAGCGAAATACAGTTGTAACGATGGTATGCTTTTACATTTTATATGGGATGTTCATCGGTTATTCCATTTCGTTTGAAGTTGCAGAGATGAGGCGACAAAAACAGGTCGATGTGGTAAAATAACCATATGTATTTTCATCAGTAAAGGGGGGAGAGGGGGAATGGTTCGATTCCTCCTTTTAAACGGTCCGAACTTAAATCGTCTCGGTATGAGGGAGCCACACATTTATGGGCATACGACACTTGCTCAACTAGAAAAACAGTTAACGGAATTTGCTAGTGAATATGGGGCGGAGTTAACGTGCTATCAAAGCAATTATGAAGGGGCGTTAATTGACCAAATTCATCGGGCGGAATCGTTATATGACGGGATCATTTTCAATCCTGGGGCGTTTACGCATTACAGCTATGCGTTGCGGGATGCGATCGCAAGCGTACAGACACCAGTCATTGAAGTACATATTTCAAACATTCATGCAAGAGAGGCGTTTCGTCACCAATCTGTTTTAGCTCCGGTGACAGCTGGGCAAATTGTCGGACTAGGTATAAACGGATATCGGTTGGCGATTTTAGCGTTGCTCGATATGGTTGAAGGGAAGGGGAAATAGCATTGGATAAAGTACAAAAACTTCGCGCACAATTTGCTGAGCACGGCATTGATGGATTTCTTATTACAAACGAATATAACCGTCGCTATATGACAAATTTTACAGGAACAGCTGGTGTCGCTTTAATTAGTGAAACAGATGCCGTATTTATTACAGATTTTCGTTATGTCGAACAAGCGACGAGACAAATTGAAGGATATGAAATTGTGCAACATACGCAAACGCTCATTGAAGAAGTGGCAAAACAAGTTGAGCGATTAGGCATTCAAAAGCTTGGATTTGAGCAAGACGATCTTTCATATGCAACGTTCTCATCATACGAAAAAGCGCTCAAAACAACGCTTATTCCGGTTTCCGGTGCGGTTGAAAAGTTACGCTTGATTAAGTCGGAAGCAGAGATTAAGATATTAAAGGAAGCAGCCGAGATTGCCGATGCCGCCTTTCGTCATATTCTCGATTTTATTCGCCCAGGTGTCCGTGAAATAGACGTGGCAAATGAGCTAGAATTTTTTATGCGCAAACAAGGGGCGACAAGTTCATCATTTGACATCATCGTTGCATCCGGTGTGCGCTCAGCGTTGCCACATGGGGTAGCGACAGAGAAAGTAATTGAAAAAGGCGAGTTCGTCACGCTTGATTTTGGCGCATATTATAAAGGGTACTGCTCCGACATCACGAGAACCGTTGCGGTTGGCGAAGTAAGCGATGAGTTAAAGCGCATATACGATGTCGTGTTACAAGCCCAGCTTCGTGGTGTCGAACATATTCGTGCAGGAATGACAGGGCGAGAGGCAGATGCGCTCACACGCGATTACATTTCTGCTTGCGGATTTGGTGAGTATTTTGGGCATTCCACAGGTCATGGACTCGGCATGGAAGTGCACGAAATGCCGGCGTTGTCGATGCGTTCGGATACGGTGCTACAGCCGGGGATGGTTGTGACGGTCGAACCAGGCATTTACATAGCAGGATTAGGCGGTGTTCGCATTGAAGATGACATCGTTATTACAGAAAACGGCAATGAGCGGCTCACTCTTTCACCAAAAGATCTCATTACTTTATAGACGTAGGAGGAAATGAACATGATTTCAGTAAACGATTTTCGTACAGGCTTAACGATTGAAGTTGACGGTGACATTTGGCGTGTCATTGAATTCCAACATGTGAAACCAGGAAAAGGAGCGGCGTTCGTTCGTTCAAAACTTCGCAACTTGCGCACTGGTGCGATTCAAGAAAAGACGTTCCGCGCGGGTGAAAAAGTAAACAAAGCACAAATCGACAACCGTAAAATGCAATATTTATATGCAAACGGCGATCAACATGTATTCATGGATATGGAATCGTATGAGCAAATCGAACTTCCTGCAAAACAAATTGAGCACGAATTAAAGTTTTTAAAAGAAAACATGGAAGTATTTATTATGATGTATCAAGGCGAAACAATTGGGGTTGAGTTGCCAAACACAGTTGAGTTAAAAGTTGTTGAAACAGAGCCAGGCATTAAAGGGGATACAGCATCTGGCGGTTCAAAACCAGCAACGTTAGAAACGGGCCTTGTCGTTCAAGTTCCGTTCTTCGTCAACGAAGGCGACGTACTAATCATTAACACAACAGACGGCACATACGTATCACGCGCATAATGGAAAATCGTCCTGCAAAAAGCAGGGCGATTTTTTTTGGCAACACATTTCCTGATGAATTTTTCCTTTCTATTACTTCTGAATTCGCTTGTTTCAGCATACGTTGTACTAGCACCGTTGTACAAGGAGGATGCGATGAAAATTGATGCAACTGTTTGGACGATGGCGAGTTTACGTTTTTTATCTGCAGCCATTGAATTATGTGCAGCGATTGTCATGTTATCGCTCAATGATGTAAAAAAGGCGATTGCCGTCAATACATTGCTTGCCGTCGTTGGCCCAACCATTTTTTTAGTCGTTATGATGATTGGTCTTGTTGCGGTGGCAAACGAGCTGTCATTGTTTAAGCTCGTATGGATTGGTGCAGGAGTCATATGTATATTCATAGGCATATATGTCGTGAAGTAAAGGAGGGAAGAGGATGCAAGCGGTTTTTGACATGTTGCCTAAAGGGATCGTTCATGCGATTCAATCATTGCCTATCGCTTCTCAATTGACGATTGAAGAAATTCGTATTCGCATCGAACGACCGCTTGAAGTCATTGCAGGCGGGAGGTCGTACATATGTCCGCATGTTGTACAAATGGAAGAAGGGATGGAACTATTAAATAAATTAAGCCAATATTCTCTCTACACAATCGAAGAAGAGTTAAAAAAAGGATACATTACTATTCAAGGTGGACATCGCGTCGGTTTAGCTGGAAAAGTGATTGTAGAAGATGGAAAAGTAAAAGCGATTCGACATATTACGTCATTTAACATCCGAATGGCCCGGCAACAAATCGGCATGGCTGCTCCCCTTCTCCCTTATTTATACGACGGTCGGTGGCTTAATACGATGATCATTGGTGCACCTCAAACAGGAAAAACAACGCTCCTTCGAGATATTGCACGCATCGTCAGCAGCGGAGTGACAGAGCGGCATATTGCTCCTCGAAAAGTTGGCATCGTCGATGAACGATCAGAAATTGCCGGCTGTGTCAAAGGCATTCCACAATTTACATTCGGCTGCCGCGTCGATGTGCTCGATGCATGCCCGAAAGCGGAAGGAATGATGATGATGATCCGTTCGATGAGCCCGGATGTTTTAATTGTTGATGAAATTGGAAGTGAAGCGGATTGTACGGCCATTTTGGAAGCGGTTCATGCAGGAGTTGGTTTATTTATGACAGCGCACGGTCGCCATATGGCAGACATCGTGAAACGTCCAGCGCTACGTCCAATTATGGAACAAGCTATATTTGAACGATTTGTTGAGTTAACAAATGTCGGACGTCCAGGAACGATTCAAGCGATTCGCGATTCACATGGGCGCGATATATATCGAAAGATGGGCGTGATGTGAATGAAATGGATTGGGGCGATATGTATTATATTAGCAACGACATGGTCAGGATTTGAAGCGTCGCGACTTTTACGAGAGCGCACAAAACAGTTGCGCCAGTTAAAAATGGCATTGCAGTCGCTTGAAGCAGAAATTATGTACGGGCATACGCCGTTAATAGACGCTTCCCTTCGACTGTCCCAGCAACTATCGCGACCGTTATCATGGTTGTTTGAATCGTTTGCGCATAAGTTGCAAAAAGGGACGATGAACGCTCGGCAAGCGTGGGAAGAAAGCTTGCACGAAGTATGGAAAATGACCGCCTTAAAAGAAGGAGAGTTTGAAATTATGAAACAGTTTGGCGAAACGCTTGGACAGTACGATCATGAAATTCAACAAAATTACATTCGTTTAACGATGGTGCATTTAGAGCGAGAAGAAGGAGATGCCATGGAAAAACAGCAACGGTATGAAAAAATGATGAAAAGTTTAGGAGTATTAACCGGCATTCTCATCGTGCTTTTACTCATATAGAGGAGGACATTCAAAATGGGCGTTGACGTAGATTTAATTTTTCGTATTGCTGGCGTAGGGATTGTCGTTGCTTTTTTGCATACCGTTTTAGAAGGGTTTGGAAAAAAGGAATATGCTCAATGGGTGACGCTGCTAGGATTTATTTATATTTTGTTTTTAGTTATTTCGATTGTCCAAGATTTATTTCAAAAAATTAAATCTGTTTTTTTGTTTCAAAGTTAGGAGGGAGTACCCATTGATATTTTACAAATTGTTGGGCTTGGGCTTATCGCAACGTTTTTAGTAACGATTTTAAACGAACATAAGTCGAATATTTCACTTTTGCTGACCGTTTTTGTCGGAACAGTTATTTTTTTATTTTTAATTGATCGCATTCAAGACATTTTTCGCATGGTACAAACGTTAGCAAATGAAGCGCACGTTCAAACGGTATACGTCGAAACGATTTTAAAAATTATTGGTATCGCTTATATTGCTGAGTTTGGTGCGCAAATTTCTAAAGATGCCGGGCAAGGAGCGATTGCTGGAAAAATTGAACTAGGTGGAAAAATTTTAATTTTAGCCATGGCCATCCCAATTTTAACAGCTCTTATTGAAACAATTTTAAGCTTTCTTCCGATGAAGGGGTGATGAGATGAGGCGCGCTCCCATTTTATTTTTCTTTCTCCTTTTTTTCTTGCCTTCCGTTGTACAAGCATCACCGCCAACAAATGAATTAGTCAAACAACAAGCTGAACAAGTTGGGGTTGAATCCATTAAACAATATTGGGATCATATCGTTCAACAGTATGGAGGGTTATTGCCTGAAAGTCAAAAAGGATCTTTTTGGCAGTTTATAAATGGCGAAAAACAATTATCGCTCAGCGAATGGCTGCAGGCGTTTATGAAATTTTTATTGTACGAGCTAATGGCAAATGGAAAATTGCTTGGTACACTCATTTTATTAACGGTATTTAGTTTATTTTTACAGTCGCTACAAAATGCGTTTTCACATCATGCTGTCAGCAAAGTCGCTCATGCGGTTGTTTATATGGTGTTGATGATTATTGCACTAAACAGTTTTCATGTTGCTGTTACGTATGTGAAAGAAGCCATTCAGACGATGACGAGTTTTATGATCGCCCTTTTACCGATTTTGCTTGCGCTTATGGCGTCATCAGGTGGTGTAGTATCTGTAGCTTTTTTTCATCCGATTGTCTTGTTTTTTATGAATATCACAGGAACGATCATTGAACATTTTTCACTACCGCTTTTGTTTTTAGCAACGATTTTAAGCATTGTTAGTTTATTAAGCGAACATTATAAAGTAACGAAATTAGCAGATTTGTTGCGCAACATTAGCATCGGTTCACTTGGTGTGATGCTCACCATTTTTTTCGGTGTATTGTCTATCAAGGGAGCAACAACAGCTATTGCCGACGGGATAGCGATACGAGCAGCTAAATTTGTGGCAGGAAACTTTATTCCGATTATCGGGCGAATGTTTACGGACGCGGCAGATACGGTCGTGACCGCTTCCGTCCTATTAAAAAATACAGTTGGCTTGTTCGGTGTCACTTTATTACTTCTTATTGCAGCGTTTCCAGCGATCAAAATTTTAGTCATCGCTCTCATTTATCAACTAGCTGCTGCGATATTGCAACCGATGGGGGGAGGTATCGTCATTTCCTGCTTGAGTGTAATTAGCAAAAGCATGATGTATGTACTCACCGCCCTTTTGATCGTATCGCTTATGTTTTTTTTAAGCATGACGGTTATTATTGCAGCAGGAAATTTAACGATGATGGTTCGCTGAAAGGAGAATAGACGTTGTGGGACTGTTGACTGAGTGGATTTCCCATATCATTACATTCATCTTGCTTGCCGTTGTCATTGAACTCATTTTGCCAAACGGTTCATTTCAAAAATATGTCAAGATGGTTGTCGGTTTATTGTTTATTTTCATTTTATTTTCCCCGCTTCTTCGGTTATTTCATGGAGATGTAAATACGTGGTTTGCTTCGATTCAGCAACAACAAAATGCAACGCTTGAAAATGACATTGAAAAAAAGAAAAAAGAAATACAAGCCTCACAACGTGCATATATTTTAGAACAAATGGCTGTCCAGCTAAAGAACATAGCGTCTGAGGAGTTGATGCGCACATATGGTTTAACGGTGACGGACATTTCATTGACGATTGCGGAGTCGGAACAAATCCCCCCTCAGATTGAGGCGATTACGGTAGAGTTGGCTGAAGAAACGACTTCTGTTGTCAAACCTATTCGTATTCAATCATCGCCAGAGATGACAGAACAACATGAAGACATTGCTCGCTTTTTAGCACAAATGTGGGGAGTAGATCAACAGATGATTACGATTCATCTTGAAAGGAGGGAGTAGGAAGGGGTGAAACAATGGATTGAAAAAAACGGCTTCATTGCCATCCTTTTAGTCATCGGCTTATCATTTATGATCTTTGGCAACGTGTTCAACTTTTCGGCATCCAAACGCGTTCAACAGGAAACGACTCAAACTGTATTTCGTCAAACAGATGAAGAAAAAAAATTGAAGCAAATTGCAGACTATGAAGAGCGATATGAACAACAATTAAAAGAAGCGCTTGAAGCGATTGTTGGCGTTGGTGAAGTCAAAGTGATCGTCAATGTCGATGCAACGGAACAAAACGTACTTGAAAAAAATGCGATCGTTCAAAAAAAACGAACGATGGAAGAAGATAAAGAAGGCGGAAAACGTCAAATTGAAGATGAATCAACAGACGAAAAAATCGTGATCGTGCGCAAAGGGGACGAAGAAACACCGCTCGTTTTACAAACGAAAAAGCCAGACATTCGTGGTGTGCTTGTTGTTGCGAAAGGGGCCGATCAAGTACAAGTGAAAAAATGGATTGTTGAAGCAGTGACGCGAACGTTGAACGTTCCGAGCCATCGCGTCGCTGTTTTACCAAAAAAGTAAGGGGGAGAACATATGTTGAAAAAGCAAACCGTTTGGTTATTAACAATGTTTAGTTTAGTTGTCGTTTTATCGGTGTACTATGTGACAAGTCCTCAAGTGACAGAACAAGTGGCGTTTGAGCAAAAAGAGGAAGCGAATAATGGAAAAGACTTAAAACCGACAGATGAAGCGATGAAAGAAGAAATCGCAAACGGAGAAGAAGTGACAGTTGAACAAACAAATACCGCCAGCGATGATTTATTTACTGCCCTTCGCCTTGAAATTGAAGATGAACGAAGCAAGTTGCGTCAAGAGTTAAATGCGATTGTCGCTTCCAATAACGTATCTGCTGAAGAAAAAAGCAAAGCGATCGATCAATTACAACAACTATCGAATATTGCAGAAAAAGAAGCGGTGTTAGAAACGTTAATTAAATCGAAAGGATACGACGATGCGCTTGTTCGTGTCCATGAAAATCAAGTGCATATTACAGTGAAAGCAAAAGAACATTCGAAAAAAGCAGCGAACGAAATTATTCAGCTCGTTCAAAGTGAGCTTGGCCGCGTACAAGATGTAGCTGTTCGTTTCCAAAAATAACCGGGAGACCGGTTATTTTTTTTCGGTTGAAAACGAATTTTATAATACTATATAATAATAATTGTTTTTATGACCAGATATAAATTTTCTAACATTTTCTTATCATTTTATTGAATAATGGAAAAGGTGTGTCGTATGATGGTATTGTATAATCTTTTTCTACAAATGATGGGGCGAGGGGTGTAAGTCAATGTTGAAAATCCAAGAAATTCGCGAATTAATCCGATTAGTAAATGAGTCAAACATTGTCGAGTTCGTCTATGAACATGATGGCTCAAAGATTAAAATGAAAAAAGCTGGAGCAACTGAACAAGTTGTTGTTGCTGCACCAAAAGTAGACGTGCCACAAACAGCTGTCGTTCAACAACCAGTGGCACCGGCTGTTGAAAAGGTAGAAGTAAAAGAGGAAGTAAAGCCAGAAAAACAAGTTGTTCAAGCAGAAAACTTACATACAATTACATCACCGATGGTTGGTACGTTTTATGCGGCTCCATCACCAGATGCTGCACCGTACGTAAAAGTTGGTGATAAAGTGAAAAAAGATACAATTGTATGTATTGTTGAAGCGATGAAGTTGTTTAATGAAATTGAAGCGGAAGTCGATGGGGAAATTGTAGAAGTGCTTGTGAAAAACGGCCAGCTCGTTGAATATGGACAACCTTTATTCCTTGTGAAGCCTGAATAAAGGAGCGATAGTTATGATAAAAAAATTGTTAATTGCCAATCGTGGGGAAATTGCTGTTCGGATTATTCGGGCGTGCAAAGAGCTTGGCATCGAGACGGTCGCTGTATTTTCTGAAGCGGATCGTGAAGCGCTTCATGTTCAAATGGCGGACGAGGCATATTGCATTGGTCCGAAAACGTCAAAAGAAAGCTATTTGAATTTTACAAACATAATGAGTGTGGCAACATTAACTCGGTGCGATGCTATTCATCCGGGGTACGGATTTTTAGCTGAAAACGCAGACTTTGCTGAGCTTTGTCGGGAATGCAATGTGACGTTTGTCGGACCGAGCCCGGAAGCGATTACAAAAATGGGGACGAAAGATGTTGCACGTGAAACGATGAGACAAGCTGGGGTGCCGATCGTTCCAGGCTCGCAAGGAATTATTGAAAGTATCGATGAAGCGATTGCGCTAGCGAATGAAATCGGTTATCCTGTTATTATTAAGGCAACCGCAGGTGGAGGCGGAAAAGGAATTCGTGTCGCTCGAGATGAGCAAGAGCTTAGAAAAGGAATTACGATTACGCAACAAGAAGCGGCTACTGCGTTCGGAAATCCGGGTGTATATATTGAAAAGTATATTGAAGATTTCCGACATGTTGAAATTCAAGTGTTAGCAGATTCGTATGGCAACGTCATTCACCTCGGCGAGCGCGATTGTACAATTCAACGCCGCTTACAAAAATTGTTGGAAGAAACACCATCCCCTGTGCTTGATGAAGAAATGCGTCAAAAAATGGGGGAAGCAGCTGTCAAAGCGGCCAAAGCGGTACAGTATACAGGAGCGGGAACGGTCGAATTTATTTACGACTACCGCAATCGCCAATTTTACTTTATGGAGATGAACACGCGCATTCAAGTCGAACATCCAGTAACGGAAATGGTGACAGGTGTCGATTTAATTAAAGAACAAATTCGCGTGGCATCAGGTGAGAAATTGACGTTGAAACAAGAGGATGTCACTTTTAACGGTTGGTCTATCGAATGCCGAATTAACGCAGAAAACCCTGCGAAAAACTTTATGCCATCGGCTGGAAAAATACAAATGTATTTGCCGCCAGGAGGGTTTGGAGTACGGGTAGATTCAGCTGTTTACCCGGGCTATACGATTCCGCCATATTATGATTCGATGATTGCGAAGTTGATCGTTCACGCACCGACGCGCGAAGAAGCGATTGCCCGCATGAAACGCGCCTTAAGTGAGTTTGTTATTGAAGGAGTTCATACGACAATTCCATTTCACTTAAAATTGCTTGAGCATGAAAAGTTTGTCGAAGGAAACTTTAATACAAAGTTTTTAGAAACATACGATGTAATGAACTCTTAATGATAAAGGAGGGAATCCGTTATGTCTGAACATGTATTAGAAATGGAAAACGGTCATAATAGCTTAGGGAAGGTAGAAATTGCGCCAGAAGTGATTGAAGTTATCGCAGGGATTGCGGCATCTGAAATTGAAGGAGTAGCGCAAATGCGCGGCAACTTTGCGGCAGGTGTCGTGGAGCGATTAGGGAAAAAAAATCATGGCAAAGGCGTAAAAGTTGACTTAACGGACCGTGGTATTGTCATTGATATTTATTGTGTAATGAATTTCGGCGTATCGATTCCAACGGTTTCGCAAAAAATTCAAGAAAACGTTCGCCAAGCGTTATTGACGATGACAGGGTTAGAGACAGCTGAAGTGAACGTTCATGTTGTTGGCGTTCAATTCGAATCGTCCAAAGCAGAGGTAGAAGTCGAGTAAAGAAAAGGGGCAATCTCGTTTATGAGATCGCCCTTTTTCGATGTGTGAGTGTTTTCTTTCGTCGAAATATGTTATGATCATGATATAATTTTCGACATTACGAATAGAAAGGGTTTTGGTCATGAAACGGCATACAGCAAGAGAAAAAGCGTTGCAAGCATTGTTTCAAATTGATGTGGGAGGCATTGAACCACATGCGGCGATTGCAAACGTCGCTGAAGAAGAGACGGATCCATTTATGGAAATGCTTGTTTTCGGCGTGGTGGAACATCAAAAGGAAATTGACGACTTATTACGTCAACATTTAGAAAAATGGACATTAGAGCGCGTAGCGAATGTCGATCGTTCCATTTTACGCATGGCTGTATTTGAAATGAAATATATGGATGACATCCCGTTCAATGTAAGCATGGATGAAGCGATTGAATTAGCAAAAGTGTTTGGTGATGAAAAATCAAGTCGTTTTGTTAACGGCGTACTTGCAAAAATAAAAGAAACATTGTCTTAAAAAATAAGGGGGAGAAGGATTTATGGCAGCACAAATCATTAACGGTTTTGAACTAGCAAAAGAAAAGCGCGCACAATTAGCAAAAGAAGTCGAGCAGTTAAAACAACAAGGCATTGAGCCTGCCTTAGCAGTTATTCTCGTTGGAGACCATCCCGCTTCACAATCGTATGTAAAAGCGAAACAAAAAGCATGTGAAGAAATTGGAATTCGTTCGATTTTACTTACTTTTCCAAACGACATATCCGAAGCGTTTTTGCTAGAGCAAATCGCTCGTTTAAATGAAGACCAATCGGTGCACGGCATTTTAGTTCAATTGCCGCTACCAAAACAAATGAATGAATTACATATCATTGAAGCGATCGCACCAGAAAAAGATGTCGATGGGTTCCATCCGTTAAATATTGGACGAATGATGACGGGGCAGAAGACGTTTTTACCTTGTACACCGTATGGCATTTTATATATGGTTCAATCTTTGCAAGTCGATATTGCCGGAAAACATGTCGTCGTTGTCGGTCGTAGCAACATCGTTGGTAAACCGGTTGGACAGCTGTTTTTACGCGAACACGCAACGGTCACGTACTGTCATTCGCGCACAAACGATTTAGCAGCGATCACGCGCCAAGCGGATATTTTAATCGTCGCTGTCGGCAAACCGAAGCTTATTACGTCACAATATGTGAAAGAAGGAGCAATTGTGATCGACGTTGGCGTCAATCGATTAGAAAGCGGAAAATTGTGTGGGGATGTCGATTTTGACGATGTAAAAGAAATAGCAAGCTACATTACTCCTGTGCCAAAAGGGGTTGGACCAATGACGATTACGATGTTGTTGCACAACACGATACAAGCTGCGCGTGAACTACATAAATAAGCGAGGTTATGTTTGTGGCAGAAATGAGATATGTAACAGTGGCAGCGTTAACGAAATACATTAAACGGAAATTTGAAGTTGACTCTCATTTGCAAGATTTATGGATTAAAGGGGAAATTTCAAACTTTACATATCATTCGCGTGGGCATATGTACTTTACTTTAAAAGACGAACAAGCGCGCATTCAAGCGGTCATGTTTGCGGGATATAATCGACAGTTAACATTTAAACCGGAAAACGGAATGACCGTACTTGTGCGCGGGGAAATTTCCGTGTACGAGCCGAGCGGAACGTATCAAGTATATGTAAAAGAGATGCAGCCGGATGGTGTTGGCGCGCTGTATTTAGCGTATGAGCAATTAAAAAAGAAACTAGAACAAGAAGGATTATTTGCTAAGGAACATAAAAAGCCGATTCCGAAATTTCCGCAACATATTGGCGTTGTCACATCGCCAACAGGAGCGGCCATTCGCGATATTTTAACGACGATTCGTCGCCGCTATCCGCTAGCGAAAGTCATTTTGTTTCCGACGCTCGTTCAAGGGGAACAAGCTCCGTTATCGATCGTTCAATCGATTCAAAAAGCGAATGACATCGGATATATCGATGTGCTGATCGTCGGTCGTGGTGGCGGCTCGATTGAAGAGCTTTGGGCGTTTAATGAAGAAATGGTAGCGCGCGCGATTTTTCATTCGCGCGTTCCGATTATTTCTGCTGTCGGACATGAAACGGATTATACGATCGCTGACTTTGTTGCCGACTTGCGAGCACCGACACCGACGGGGGCAGCAGAGCTTGCTGTGCCGCATGTCGCTGATTTGCTTTTGCGTGTATCGGACCAACAAGCTCGCCTCATTCGAGCGATGAAAGAGCGAATGAACGCGGAGCAAAAACGGTTGCAATCGTTACGTTCATCGTATGCGTTTCGCTATCCGAAACGGCTGTATGAACAAAAGGAACAACAGCTAGATATGCTAGTTGATCGATTGCAAAGACAAATGAATGATATGTTCAAACAAAAAGAACATAAGCTTCAACAATTGCAGCTTACGTTATTTGCTCATCATCCACAATCGCGAGTCGAAAAAGCGGTCGATCGTGTCCGCACGTTAGAACAGACGATCGTTCGCCATATGAACGATGTAATTAAACAAAAAAAATGGTCGCTTGCCACAGCGATGGCAAAACTCGATGCGCTCAGTCCGCTAAAAATTATGGAGCGCGGATATAGCCTTGCATACGATGAGCAAGAAACGCTCATTAAGACAGTAAAACAACTGCAAGAAGGGGATCGCGTTCATATCCGTTTTCAAGATGGACGTGCACATTGCATTGTTTCGAATATTGAGGAGGAGAAAATATGACATTTGAGGAAGCGATGAGTAAACTAGAAGAAATTGTGCAAAAGTTAGAAGAAGGAGACGTTCCGCTTGAAGAAGCGATTCACTTTTTCCAAGAGGGGATGAAATTGTCGAAGTTTTGTCACGACAAACTACAACAAGTAGAAAAACAAATGGAATTTATTTTACGAGAAGATGGGCAGCTTGAACCGTTTACGGTGCAGGAGGAATAGACGTTGGAATCGTTATTGCGACAATATAAATCACAAATTGAACAGCAGCTTCCTGCTTATATTGAATCGTTACAAGCGCCTCAAACGATCAAAGAGGCAATGTTATATTCGTTGCAAGCAGGCGGAAAGCGCATTCGTCCTCTTTTATTGCTTTCAACGTTACAAGCGTTTCAGAAGCCCGTACACATCGGGCTGCCAACGGCCTGTGCGCTCGAAATGATTCATACGTATTCGCTCATTCATGATGATTTGCCAAGTATGGATAACGACGATTTACGGCGCGGTAAACCGACAAACCATAAAGTGTTCGGTGAAGCGAACGCCATTTTAGCGGGCGATGCGTTGCTGACATACGCTTTTCAAGTTGTAGCAGATGACGAAGCCATTTCACCAGATGTAAAAGTTCGCCTCATTTCGGAATTAGCGAAAGCGGCTGGACCTGAAGGAATGGTCGGGGGACAAGTAGCTGACCTTGAAGGAGAAGGAAAAACGATTAGTTTACAGCAACTAGAATACATTCACCGTCATAAAACAGGAAAGTTGTTGCAATACAGCGTTCGGGCAGGTGCGATATTAGGAGAAGCAACGGAACAACAATTAACATTGTTGACGACGTTTGCCGATCATCTCGGTTTAGCGTTTCAAATTCGTGACGACATTTTAGACATCGAAGGAGACGAACAAAAAATCGGAAAAAAAGTGGGTAGCGACATCGAAAATGATAAATCGACGTATCCTTCTCTTTTGACGCTTGATGGAGCAAAGAAAAAACTTCACGATCATATGAAAGAAGCGCGCAAACTTCTTGACGAAGCTAAAATCGATGCGTCGTTATTACATTACATTTGCGATGTCATCGAAACGCGCGATCATTAATAGCATTGAGGAAAAAAGCAACATGTGATATAGTGGAAAAGAAATGTTAGCCGTTCACACGTTTGTGTAAGCGGCTCTTTTTTGCGTGTGCACATGTTTGTCTGTATAATTAAAAATACAAAAAGCTGTATGATATAAGTTTGTAATAGCTTACATGAAAGAGAGTGGTCGCGTTGGATGTTACAGCGATTCAAAATCCGAATTTTTTAAAGCACATGTCAAACGAACAGCTCGTTCAATTAAGTGAGCAAATTCGACAATTTTTAATTGAAAAATTATCAAAAACAGGTGGACATATTGGCCCGAATTTAGGGGTCGTCGAATTGACGATTGCGCTTCATAAAGTGTTCGACAGCCCAAAAGATAAGCTCATTTGGGATGTTGGTCATCAATCGTACGTGCATAAAATTTTAACAGGTCGTGCAAATCAGTTTGATACGTTGCGACAATATAAAGGGTTATGTGGTTTTCCGAAACGAAGTGAAAGTGAGCACGACGTATGGGAGACAGGACATAGCTCGACATCGTTGTCCGCTGCTATGGGAATGGCGATTGCGCGCGATTTAAAAGGAACAGACGAATATATCGTTCCGATTATTGGAGATGGTGCATTAACAGGCGGAATGGCACTAGAAGCGTTAAATCATATCGGACATGAGAAAAAAGACATCATCGTTATTTTAAACGATAACGAAATGTCAATTGCTCCAAACGTCGGTGCGCTCCACAACGTGCTTGGTCGTCTGCGAACAGCAGGAAAGTATCATTGGGTAAAAGATGAATTAGAAATGTTATTAAAGAAAATCCCAGCTGTCGGTGGGAAGCTTGCGGCAACGGCGGAACGAGTCAAAGATAGCATTAAATATTTGCTCGTTTCAGGTGTGTTTTTTGAAGAGTTAGGCTTTACGTATTTCGGACCGGTAGATGGCCATGATTTTGAAGATTTATTTGAAAACTTACATTATGCGAAAAAGACGAAAGGACCTGTTCTTGTTCACGTCATTACGAAAAAAGGAAAAGGATATCATCCGGCAGAAAACGATAAAGTGGGAACGTGGCACGGAACGGGACCGTATAAAATTGAAACAGGTGATTTCATCCAATCAAAGCAATCTGCTCCTTCTTGGAGTGCGCTCGTTAGTGAAACGGTACGTAAATTAGCGCGCGAAGATCGCCGCATCGTTGCCATCACGCCTGCGATGCCGGTTGGATCAAAATTAGAAGGGTTTGCAAGTGAATTTCCGGAGCGTATGTATGACGTCGGTATCGCTGAACAACATGCGGCGACAATGGCTGCCGGTTTAGCCACGCAAGGGATGAAACCGTTTTTAGCGATTTATTCAACTTTTTTGCAACGTGCGTATGACCAAGTCGTTCACGATATTTGTCGCCAAAACTTAAACGTGTTTCTTGGAATCGACCGAGCGGGGCTTGTTGGTGCTGACGGGGAAACGCATCAAGGAGTGTTTGATATCGCCTTTTTACGTCACATTCCAAACATCGTATTAATGATGCCAAAAGATGAAAATGAAGGGCAACATATGGTATATACAGCTATTCAATACGATGATGGCCCGATTGCGATGCGTTTTCCGCGCGGCAACGGTCTCGGTGTGCCGATGGATGAACAATTAAAAAACATTCCGATCGGCACATGGGAAGTGTTGCGTGAAGGAACAGACGTTGCCATTTTAACGTTTGGCACGACGATTCCGATGGCGCTTCAAGCGGCTGAGCGCCTAGCGAATGACGGCATTTCTGTGCAAGTTGTGAATGCTCGTTTTATTAAGCCACTAGATGAACAAATGTTGCACACGTTGCTACAAAAAAATATGCCGTTACTCACAATTGAAGAAGCGGTGTTGCAAGGTGGATTTGGTAGCGCGGTACTTGAATTTGCTCATGATCATGGATATCATGGAGCGATTATCGATCGAATGGGCATTCCGGACCGTTTTATTGAACATGGCGGTGTTTCACAGTTGCTCGAAGAAATTGGGTTGACGACAGAACATGTAATGGAACGCATTTATTTATTAACTCCGAAAAAAAGAAAAAGGGCATGAGAGATGAAAGGGAAGAAAGAACGTTTAGATGTATTGCTTGTCGAACGTGGATTGGCTGAAACGCGTGAAAAAGCGAAACGAACGATTATGGCCGGTCTTGTATATTCGAATGAAAGGCGGCTTGATAAACCGGGGGAAAAAGTACCTGTTGACATTCCGCTGACGGTGAAAGGAAATGCGATCCCGTATGTCAGTCGCGGGGGACTGAAACTTGAGAAAGCGTTACGAGCGTTTTCGCTTCATGTTGAAGATAAAATAATGCTCGATATTGGTGCATCGACCGGCGGATTCACAGACTGTGCGTTGCAAAACGGGGTGAAGTTGTCGTACGCTCTTGACGTTGGATACAATCAGCTTGCGTGGAAACTGCGTCAAGATGAGCGTGTCGTTGTCATGGAGCGGACAAACTTCCGCTACGTGACGCCGAGCGACTTTCAACACGGCTTGCCAAACTTCGCAACAATTGACGTGTCGTTTATCTCATTGAAGCTCATTCTCCCTGTTTTAAAAACGATTTTAGTGCCGCATAGCGATGTTGTCGCTTTAGTCAAACCACAGTTTGAAGCGGGAAAAGAGTTCGTTGGAAAAAAAGGAATCGTTCGTGATGCGCGCGTTCACGTTCACGTGCTTCATACGATTACGGCATTTGCCAAACAAGAAGGGTACGATATCATTGGATTAACGTACTCGCCGATTACAGGTGGGGATGGAAATATTGAATTTTTACTTCATTTACGTTGGGAAGGTAAGGAAGTAGGAGAAAATCGCTTGACGGTTTCTCCAGAAGAAGTTGTTGTGAGGGCGCATGATGAACTGAAAGAAAATAACGAACATGCGGGGGAATAACGATCGGTTATTCCCTCTTGTTTGCCCGTCTATCGTTCGGTAACATAGAAGTATAAATATGCATATGTTATACACACGAAAGAGGTGTTTTCGTTGAATAAAGGACAACGTCATATTAAAATTCGTGAAATTATTTCAAATCACGATATTGAAACACAAGATGAACTTGTGGATATGTTGCGCAAAGAAGGCTTTAACGTGACACAAGCCACCGTGTCTCGCGACATTAAAGAACTTCATTTAGTGAAAGTCCCAATGATGGATGGGAGATATAAATATAGCCTCCCTGCTGATCAACGATTTAATCCATTGCAAAAATTAAAGCGAGCGCTCATGGATGCGTTTGTGAAAATTGATGGGGCTGGTCATTTGCTTGTCATGAAGACGTTGCCGGGCAATGCGCATGCCATTGGTGTGCTTCTTGATCATTTAGAGTGGGATGAAATTGTTGGAACGATTTGTGGCGATGATACGTGTTTAATTATTTGCCGCACGCCAGAAGATACAGAAGTCATTTCTAAACGATTGTTGGACATGCTGTAATAAAGGTGTGAATGTGACATGTTAGCAGAGTTATCCATTAAAAATTTTGCGATTATTGAATCGCTCTCGCTTTCATTTGAAAAAGGATTAACGGTTTTAACAGGAGAAACGGGAGCGGGAAAATCCATCATTATTGATGCCATTCACTTATTAATTGGCGGACGAGGTTCCGCAGAGTTTGTTCGATACGGGGAAACAAAAGCGGAAATTGAAGGATTATTTTTGCTTGAACAAGATGACCATCCGTGTTACAGCAAATGCGCGGAACTTGGCATCGATATAAGCGACAGCATGATTGTGCTTCGACGGGAGCTAACAGTAAACGGAAAAAGCGTTTGTCGGGTAAATGGAAAATTAGTAACGATTGCGACGTTGCGCGAAATTGGTTCAACGCTCGTGGATATTCACGGGCAACATGAGCATCAAGAGTTGCTCGATGAAAGTAAACATTTACACTTATTAGACGAATATGGAGGCGAGCATATTCGTGACGCGTTAGAAGAATATGGAGCGTTATATGCTACATATGAACGAGTGAAGCGTCAACTGCAAAAATTAAATGAAAATGAGCAACAAATGGCACATCGATTAGATTTGTTAACATTTCAGTTAGATGAAATTCAAAAAGCAGATTTGCAAATAGATGAAGATGAACGGCTGATGGAAGAACGACGAAAAATCGTTAACTTCCAAAAAATATACGAGGCGTTACAAAGCAGTTATGAGGCGCTTTATGGAGAGCAACGTGGACTAGATTGGATTGGATTAGCGATGAACCATTTAGACCATGTGAGCGATATCGATGCCTCAGTGAAACAAGCTCAAGAAGTCGTATCGAATTGCTATTACTTGTTAGAAGAAGTCGCTCACCAACTACGTGAACAGTTAGATCAATTAGAATACGATCCGCTTCGGCTGGACGAAATTGAAAGTCGCTTAAATGAAATTAATCATTTAAAACGAAAATACGGTCAAACGGTGCGCGACATTTTAGAGTACGCTGCAAAAGTGGAAGAAGAAATCGAAACGATTCAACATCGCGATGACCACATTCATAAATTACAGACTGAGCTCCAATCGATTACGGCTGATTTGCTCGTTGAAGCGAAACATATTAGCGAATTGCGTATGCAATATGCGAAACAACTCATCGATGACATTCATCAAGAGCTAAAAGATTTATACATGGAAAAAACGACGTTTGATGTCGTTTTTCGAAAACGTCAAGGATCGTACGATGATCCGCTGCTCGATGGAACACCTGTTAAATTGCAGGCAAACGGAATGGATGAAGTTGAGTTTTACATTTCGACAAACCCCGGGGAACCGTTAAAGCCGCTTGCCAAAGTCGCATCGGGCGGGGAGTTATCGCGCATGATGCTTGCTTTGAAAAGTATTTTTTCTAAACATCAAGGTGTGACGTCCATTATTTTTGATGAAGTAGATACAGGAGTAAGTGGGCGCGTCGCTCAAGCCATTGCAGAAAAAATTTATCGCGTCGCACGTCATTCTCAAGTATTATGTATTTCGCACTTGCCACAAGTTGCAGCGATGGCAGATACGCATTTATTTATCGCAAAAGAAACGATCGATGGACGGACGAAAACAACTGTCGAGGCGTTAAATGAAGAAGAAAAAATTAACGAAATAAGTCGGATGATTTCTGGGGTGGAAATTACAGAACTGACGAAACAGCATGCGCGTGAGTTGTTACAATTAGCGGAAAAAATCAAAAATGAAACAGTATGAATACCAACATTGGCATTGTTTTTTCGTTTTATTCGGTTATATTTCATTTGTTTCAGGCAACATTAAATAGTGTAGGATTCGGTGTGTACGTAGGAACGAGGAGAGTGAAGACTTTGGATTTTGACAAATTAAGAAAAGGAATAGGTGCATTTCTCCTTGTTTCTTTTATCGTTCTAAGTATGGCAACACCATTTCAAAAATATGTAAACATTCCGAAACAACTTGTGTTATTTCAAGGACAAACGGCACATGTACCTGTATTTGGTTCTGTTCAAACGATAACGACAAACGCTGTTTCTGTCCATCAAAAAGAAAAGTTAGCGATTAGCGGAGAACATGTCGGAGAAAGCGATGTCATTTTACAAATGGCAGGATTTCCGATTAAGCAAGTCAACGTAAAAGTATTACCCGATTTTAAAGTCATTCCTGGTGGTCAATCGATTGGTGTGAAATTAAATACAGTTGGAGTTCTTGTCGTTGGCCATCATTTAGTGGAGACGGAACAAGGAAAACAATCCCCTGGTGAAACGGCTGGCATTCAAGTCGGAGACTCCATTACACATATCAATGGAAAAAAAATCGAAAAGATGACAGATGTCTCTCCGTTTATTGAAGAAGCGGGGAAAACAGGCAAACCTTTACGACTCACTGTTGCGCGTGATCGTCATACGTTTGAAACGACCTTGACTCCATTAAAAGATAAACATGATCAAGCGTATCGCATCGGATTATACATTCGCGATTCAGCAGCAGGAATTGGAACGATGACGTTTTTTGATCCGAAATCAAATATATACGGGGCACTCGGACATGTCATTTCTGATATGGATACGAGAAAGCCGATCGTCGTTCGTGATGGAACGATCGTTAAATCGACGGTAACGGCCATTGATAAAGGAAGAAATGGAAGTCCAGGCGAAAAATTAGCGAGATTTTCAAGCGATAAGCAAGTGATTGGTGACATTAAAACAAACAGTCCGTTCGGTATTTTCGGTAAGCTTTCACAGCCGATTCAAAACGGTATTTTTGATAAACCGATGCCGATTGCTTTATCGACAGATGTGAAAAAAGGGCCGGCAAAAATATTAACCGTCGTTGAACAAGATCGTGTCGAGGCGTTTGATGTTGAAATCGTGAGTGTCACTCCGCAAAAATTCCCTGCAACAAAAGGAATGGTCGTTAAAGTGACGGATCCACGTTTGTTAGAAAAAACAGGTGGCATCGTTCAAGGGATGAGTGGAAGTCCGATTATTCAAGATGGAAAACTTGTTGGTGCTGTGACGCATGTATTTGTCAACGATCCGACGTCTGGGTACGGTGTGCACATTGAATGGATGTTGCACGAAGCTGGCATTAACATTTATGATAAAAGCGAACAAAAAGCGAGCTAATATTGGCTTGCTTTTTGTTTTTTCACGCAATTTGTCATATTTTATCATGACACGACGTAAACATGTAGTGTAAAATGAAAGAAAAAGCGTGCACATATGTTTTATGAAAAATATAAATTATTTGACTAATTTTGCAAAGAAAAAAGGATTTTTGTCCATTGCGTCGAATTAAGCACGTATGTGACAAAAGATCATTGCTTTAGGGAGGAAGATTTCGTGAGTACAATAAAAGTTTGCATTGTAGATGATAACCGAGAATTAGTGCATTTGCTTGAAGAATATATTACAAGCCAAGGGGATATGGAAGTCATTGGCGTTGCATATAACGGGCAAGATTGTTTGCAATTGTTGCGCGATCGCGACCCAGATGTTCTTGTTCTCGACATTATTATGCCGCATTTAGACGGTTTAGCTGTGCTAGAAAAGTTGCGTATGATGAAACAGCCATTGCCCAACGTGATTATGTTAACGGCGTTTGGACAAGAAGACGTGACGAAAAAAGCAGTTGAACTCGGCGCTTCCTACTTTATTTTAAAGCCGTTTGACATCGAACATTTAGTGAATCAAATTCGTCAAGTATGTGGCAAAAAACCAGCCGTATTCAAACGACCGCTTCTTTCGCCAATTCGCGACGGCAAGCCGAAAAATTTAGATGCGAGCATTACAAACATCATTCACGAAATTGGTGTCCCAGCCCATATTAAAGGATATTTATATTTACGCGAAGCGATTGCGATGGTGTATAACGACGTCGAGTTGCTCGGATCGATTACAAAAGTTCTTTATCCAGACATTGCGAAAAAATATAATACGACCGCTAGTCGCGTAGAGCGAGCGATTCGTCATGCGATTGAAGTGGCATGGAGCCGCGGAAACTTAGAATCCATTTCTTCTTTGTTCGGCCATACGGTCAGTATGTCAAAAGCGAAACCGACAAACTCAGAATTTATTGCGATGGTTGCAGATCGGTTAAGACTTGAACATAAAGCAAGTTAAAAAGGTAGTCGGCCGGACTACCTTTTTTGTTGTTCGTTTTTTTCGACTTCAAGCAATTTTTGGATTAATATGTGCTGAGGCATGTGCATAATTTGTTCTAGTGGCACCTGTAATGCTTTTGCAAGCTTTTGCGCTGTTTCTAACGAAATTTGTAACGGTCGCATGAGTTTCACTCCTTTCATATGTTAAGTATAAAACGTTTTTAAAGGTGGGAAAAGAATGACACATATTTTTGCTCATCGCGGTTCGGCCGGGACGCATCCAGAGAATACAATGGCCTCGTTTATAGAAGCAGCACGTGTTCATGCGGATGGGATTGAACTTGATGTACAACTTTCAAGAGACGGAGTCGTCGTCGTCATTCATGATGAAACAGTCAATCGGACGACAGATGGAACGGGATGGGTCGGACAAATGACCTATCGGCAATTGCGGAAATTAAATGCCAACTATAAATTTAAACAATACGGATTTTGTCCCATTCCATCTTTACAAGAAGTGCTTGAATGGGCACAGCACACGTCGTTGCTTATTAATATAGAATTAAAAAACAATCTTGTGCCTTACGAACGACTAGAAGAAAAAACAATTGAACTTGTCGAGCAATATCGCTTAGCATCGCGCGTCATTTTTTCATCGTTTAACCATGAAAGTATGGCAACGTGTCATCAATTAGCTCCTCATATTGAAACAGCGCTACTATATATGGAAAAATTGCATCAGCCGTGGGAGTATGCCCATACTTTGCACGCTTTGGCGCTTCATCCGTATCATCACACTGTGGACCGATTGTTTGTTGAAGCAGCTCACGCGAATCAATTGCTCATTCGTCCTTTTACAATTAATAAAGAAGAGCAGATGAAAACGATGTTTCAATATGAAGTGGATGGGATATTTACAGATTTCCCCGAAAAAGCAAAAAACGTACGCGAAAAAACGCTTCGATCACTCTGAATCGAAGCGTTTCTTTTTTTGAAAACGTGGTTGCACTTTGTTACGTTTTCGATCGCGGTGCAAAATAAACCCTGCAATAAAGCCGAGTCCGATGATAAAACAAAATAAACCGAGCAAAAATTGAATGACAAGTGAAGGGATCGGTGCGTGTAAAATGCCAAATACGGTATCGCGCATCCATTTAATCCCTAGCGCTGCGATAAATCCTGGAATAAGTAAAATGAGTAGGGCGATCATTCGCTGCATAAAACAAAACCCTTTCCATTTGTTCTGTTTTCATCATAAATGTTTTTGTTTGTTTGTCAAGAAGAGAAAAACAATGTATGATGAAAGCGTCTGCAAAAAATTGCAAACGAATAGGTGATGGGAATGAAAAAAGTATTAATTGTTGGGGCAGGCAAAGGTGGAAGTGCATTATTAAAAATGTTTCATGAAACGAAATTGATGGATGTCGTGGCGATTGTGGATCGAAACGAAGATGCCCCTGGGATAAAAGCTGCACGCGACATGGGGATCCAAACGAGCAAACATTGGCGTGATGTGTTAACAGATGATCTTGATATTATCGTCGAGGTCACAGGAGATGACGAAGTGTTTGCTGCGTTGCGTAAAGCAAGTGCGGGGCATACGGTCGTTATTCCTGGGGATATCGCTTACATTATTGCACAACTAGTGGAAGAAAAAGAGCAACTCATTGCTACGTTAAAAACAGCAACGACGAAACACGATTTAATTTTTCATTCTACGCACGACGGAATGATTGTCATTGACGAACGCGGTTTTGTAACACATATGAATCCGAGCGCAGAAAAAATGATTGGAAAAAGAAAAAAAGAAGTCATTGGGACGAATATTTTGCGTGTTATTCCAGCTAGCGGATTGCCGCGTGTATTACAAACGAGAGAAGTGGAGTTGAACCAAGAATTAATATTAGAAAACGGAAAAAAAATGATTACGACACGCATTCCGCTTATTGATGAAAATGGAAAATTATTCGGTGCTTTTGCCGTGTTTAAAGATATTACAGAAGTTGTCCATTTAGCAGAAGAAGTAACGAATTTAAAAGAAATTCGCACGATGTTAGAAGCGATTATTCACTCTTCAGAGGAAGCGATTTCTGTTGTTGATGAATACGGTAACGGCATTTTAATTAATCCTGCATATACAAAGTTAACGGGTTTATCAGAAGAAGAAGTGATCGGAAAACCGGCGACAGCGGACATTTCTGAAGGAGAAAGCATGCATATGAAAGTGTTGAAAACGCGGCGACCGGTCAGGGGAGTGCGCATGAAAGTCGGTCCGAAAAAGCGTGATGTCGTTGTCAATGTTGCGCCAATTATCGTCGATGGCATGTTAAAAGGAAGTGTTGGTGTCATTCATGATGTATCAGAAATTGAACAGTTGACTTCTGAGTTGCAACGTGCCCGACAAATTATTCGTACGTTAGAGGCGAAATATTCCTTTGATGATATTGTCGGTACATCGGAAGAGATGATGTTAGCGATTGAACAAGCGAAATTAGCGGCAAAAACACCTGCAACGATTTTGCTTCGCGGGGAGTCGGGAACAGGAAAAGAACTGTTTGCCCACGCCATTCATAATGCTAGTGATCGCAAATATCATAAATTTGTTCGTGTAAACTGCGCTGCCATTTCCGAATCGTTGCTTGAAAGCGAATTGTTCGGCTACGAGGAAGGGGCATTCTCGGGCGCAAGACGCGGAGGGAAAAAAGGGTTGTTTGAGGAAGCGAACAACGGAAGCATTTTTTTAGATGAGATTGGCGAGTTATCCGCCAATATGCAAGCAAAATTGTTGCGTGTGTTACAAGAAAAAGAAATTGTGCGCGTCGGTGGCACGAAGCCCATTCCCATTAATGTGCGCGTCATTGCCGCAACGAATGTGCACCTTGAAAAAGCGATTGCCGAAGGGACATTTCGTGAAGACTTATATTATCGGCTCAATCGCATGCCGATTTACATTCCTCCGTTGCGTGCACGAAAGCAAGATATTCCTGCGTTATGTGAACGGCTCATACAAAAACTAAATCAAGATTATGGGCGCAACGTGGAGGGAATTACGGATGATGCCCTTGCTTATTTACTGTCGTACGATTGGCCGGGAAATGTACGTGAACTAGAAAACGTACTAGGACGCGCGATGATTTTTATGAAATATAATGAGGTGATCATTGAACGAAAGCATATTTCATTGTTGCACAAATCGAAAGAGCCAGAACATCTTTCGTCCCATGAATGGTCTTATGCGCATAAACCGCTAAACGAGCTCGTGGAGCAATACGAAGCGAAAGTCATTGAGAACGTTTTGCAAGCGTGCCAAGGAAATAAAACCGCAGCTGCCAAACAACTAGGCATTTCGATTCGGAATTTATACTACAAGCTTGAAAAGTATGGACTTGATAAAAAAAGCATGCAATAATGTTCATAGTATGCAAAAAGTTGCAATGAAAAAGAAATAAAATAAAGCGTTTTCAATAACAAAAAAGTTGGCATGCTTTTTGCAAGAATAAAAAGTGACGAAAAAACAAAGGGGTTGAGCAGATGAGATGAAGCTACAATCGTTAATCACCAAAGCAACCCAATTTCCTGAAGCAACCGTAGCTGTTGCGGCAGCTGAAGACGAAGAGGTGTTAAAAGCAGTCGCACAAGCGTTACAAGCAGGATTCGGGCGATTTATTTTATATGGCGATGAATCCGTTTTATCGTGTCTTGTTCCCGAATATGTTCAGGACGAAAATCGCGATGCTATTCGCATCGTTCACGCTTCGACAAAAGAAGAAGCAGCTCACATGGCCGTTAAAGCGGTACATGGAAAAGAAGCAAGCGTCTTAATGAAAGGGAACGTACCAACAGCAACGATTTTAAAAGCGGTGCTCAATAAAGAATATGGACTTCGCACAGGCCGAGTTTTGTCACATGTTGCCTTGTTTCAAGTGCCACATTACGAACGGCCGATTCTCGTCACAGATGCAGCGATGAACATTGCGCCTGATTTGCAACAAAAAACAGAAATCATTATGAACGCGGTACAAGTGGCGAAAGCGATTGGCATTCATACACCGAAAGTTGCGCCGCTCGCTGCTGTTGAAGTTGTGAATCCAGCGATGTCAGCTACGATTGATGCAGCAGCGTTATCGCTTATGAATCAACGCGGACAGCTAAAAGATTGCATCGTCGATGGCCCGCTCGCTTTAGATAATGCCATTTCCGTTGAATCTGCCCAGCATAAAGGCATTCAAAGTTCGGTGGCAGGACATGCTGATATTTTAGTTGTACCGAACATCGAAACAGGAAATGTGCTATATAAATCGCTCGTTTATTTTGCCCGCGCGCAAGTAGGAGCGATCATTGCTGGCGCGAAAGCACCAATTGTGTTAACATCGCGCGCGGATTCAGCAGAAAGTAAATTGTATTCATTAGCATTAGCTATTTGTGCAACGAACAAATAACAAGGGGGAACGAAAGATGGAGATTTTCAAATATATGGAGCAATACGACTATGAGCAATTAGTATTTTGTCAAGATAAAGAATCAGGATTGAAAGCCATTATCGCTATTCATGATACAACGCTTGGACCAGCATTAGGTGGCACGCGTATGTGGATGTATGAGTCAGAAGATGCAGCGATTGAAGATGCGCTCCGTTTAGCGCGTGGGATGACGTATAAAAACGCAGCAGCTGGATTAAATCTTGGCGGTGGAAAAGCGGTCATCATTGGGGATCCACGGAAAGATAAAAACGAAGCGATGTTCCGTGCGTTCGGTCGCTTCATTCAAGGGTTAAACGGTCGCTATATTACAGCGGAGGATGTTGGTACAACAGTTGCTGATATGGATATTATTTATGAAGAAACAGACTATGTGACAGGGATTTCACCAGCATTCGGTTCATCTGGAAATCCTTCTCCGGTTACTGCGTACGGCGTTTATCGTGGAATGAAAGCAGCAGCGAAAGAGGCTTTTGGTAGCGATTCACTTGAAGGAAAAGTGATCGCGGTACAAGGAGTCGGTAACGTCGCTTATAATTTATGCCGTCATCTTCATGAAGAAGGGGCGAAGCTTATCGTTACAGACATTAATAAAGAAGCGGTGCAACGCGTTGTTGAAGAGTTTGGCGCACAAGCCGTTGACCCGAATGATATTTACAGCGTAGACTGCGATATTTTCGCTCCGTGTGCCCTTGGTGGTGTGATTAACGATCAAACGATTCCTCAATTAAAAGCGAAAGTCATTGCGGGCGCTGCGAACAACCAATTGCGCGAAGCAAGACATGGCGACATCATTCATGAAATGGGTATCGTTTATGCGCCAGACTATGTGATTAACGCGGGCGGTGTCATTAACGTAGCGGATGAGCTATACGGATATAACCGCGAACGCGCGATGAAAAAAGTTGAACAAATTTATAACAATATTGAAAAAGTCATCGAAATTGCGAAGCGTGACGGCATTCCGACATACCAAGCAGCAGACCGTTTAGCTGAAGAGCGCATTGCAAAAATGCGTCAATCACGCAGCCAATTTTTACAAAACGGTCAACACATTTTAAGCCGTCGCCGCACACGCTAAACATAACAAAGCGAGGACGTTCGTTCTCGCTTTGTCGATGATAAAAAATGGAGGGGCAAACATTGCAGGAACATTCATTTCGCATCTTAGTCATTAATCCGGGATCGACGTCAACAAAAATTGGCGTTTTTCATAATGAACGCTCCATTTTTGAAAAAACGATTCGTCATGATACAGAGGCGTTACGAGCGTATAAAAAAATCATTGACCAATATGAATTCCGTAAACAAACGATTTTAGAAACGCTGGATCATGAAGGGATAAATATTTCAAAGCTCGATGCCGTATGCGGACGCGGAGGCTTACTTCGCCCGATCGAAGGCGGCACGTATGTTGTCAATGAAGTGATGTTGCAAGATTTAAGGCGTGGATACTCTGGTCAGCACGCGTCAAATCTCGGAGGCATTTTAGCTCACGAAATTGCGTCCGCATTAAATATCCCAGCATTTATTGTTGACCCAGTCGTTGTAGACGAACTGGACCCGATCGCTCGCATTTCCGGTTTTTCGTTAATCGAGCGTCGCAGCATTTTCCATGCATTAAATCAAAAAGCGGTCGCTCGTCGCGTCGCCAAACAGATGGGAAAAGCGTATGAAGAAGTCAATTTCATCGTTGCACATATGGGCGGTGGAATTACCGTTGGCGCGCATAAATGTGGGCGCGTCATCGATGTCAATAACGGATTGGACGGGGAAGGTCCGTTTAGCCCAGAACGTGCTGGGACTGTTCCAGCTGGCGATCTCGTCTCCCTTTGTTTCTCTGGTGAGTATTATCGCGAAGAAGTGATGCGCATGCTCGTTGGGGGAGGAGGTCTTGTTGGGTATTTAGGGACGAATGATGCGGTGAAAGTTGAAAAAATGATTGAAAACGGCGATGAAAAAGCGAAACTCGTTTATAGCGCGATGGCATATCAAGTAGCGAAAGAAATTGGAGCTGCAAGTGCAGTGTTAGCTGGGAAAGTCGACGCTATCATTTTAACGGGTGGTTTAGCATACGGAAAACAGTTTGTGAAAGAAATTGCTGATCGGGTACAATGGATTGCCGATGTCATCGTGCAACCAGGGGAAAATGAATTGCAAGCACTTGCTGAAGGGGCCCTTCGCGTGTTGCGTGGAGAAGAAGAAGCGAAACAATATCCACAAGCGGTCAAAACAACAGTTTAAGGGGATGAAACGATGGCTAAAGAGTACGATGTCGTGATACTTGGCGGTGGAACGGGCGGATATGTTGCCGCCATTCGTGCGGCCCAACTCGGTTTAAAAACAGCGGTTGTTGAAAAAGGAAAGCTTGGGGGAACGTGTTTGCATGCAGGATGTATCCCGAGCAAAGCGTTATTGCGCAGTGCAGAAGTGTATGCTCAAACGAAACAAAGCGAAGCGTTTGGCGTGTTTGCTAGGGAAGTGCGTTTAGATTTTGCTCAAGTACAAGCGCGCAAACAAGCGATTATTGATCAACTGCATAAAGGGATCCACATGTTAATGAAAAAAGGAAAAATCGATGTATATGAAGGAACGGGACGCATTCTAGGACCATCCATTTTTTCACCGATGCCTGGAACGATTTCTGTTGAGATGAATGATGGAACGGAAAATGAAATGCTCGTACCAAAATACGTCGTCATTGCAACTGGATCTCGTCCACGCACGTTACCGGGGTTAACGATTGATGGACAATTCGTTATGACGTCAGATGAAGCGTTGCGCATGGAAACGTTGCCAGCTTCCATTATCATCGTCGGTGGCGGAGTCATCGGAATTGAATGGGCATCGATGTTAAACGATTTTGGTGTAGATGTCACGGTCGTTGAATATGCCGATCGCATTTTACCAACGGAAGATCGCGACGTATCAAAAGAAATCGAAAAAATATTAAAACAACGTGGCGTACGCATCGTTACGAAGGCAAAAGTATTGCCTGACACGCTCGTTGTTGAAAATGGTGTACGCATTCAAGCAGAGATTCATGGACAAAACGAAACGTTTACAGCTGAAAAAATGCTCGTTTCTGTCGGACGTCAAGCAAACGTTGAAGGAATCGGATTAGAAAATACCGATATTGTTATTGAAAAAGGATTTATTCAAACAAACGAGTATTATCAAACGAAAGAAAAACATATTTATGCGATTGGCGATGTGATCGGTGGTTTGCAACTTGCCCATGTCGCTTCACATGAAGGAATCATCGCGATTGAACATCTTGCTGGAAATACTGTTCATCCACTCGATTATACGATGGTGCCAAAATGTATTTACAGTCGTCCTGAAGCGGCAAGCGTTGGTTTAACAGAAGAAGAAGCGAAAACAAAAGGATATGACGTAAAAGTCGGCAAATTTCCGTTTAAAGCGATCGGCAAAGCGCTTGTGTATGGGGAAGCTGAAGGATTTGTCAAAATCGTCGCCGATGCAAAAACAGATGATGTACTCGGTGTGCATATGGTTGGTCCACATGTAACGGATATGATTTCCGAAGCTGGATTAGCGCGTGTGCTCAATGCAACACCTTGGGAAATTGCCCACACAATTCATCCGCATCCGACGCTGTCAGAAGCGATGATGGAAGCGGCGCTTGCTGTTGATGGAAAAGCGATTCATTTTTAAAGGAGGAATGAATGATGGCGGAAAATCGTCATAAACAACTCGGTTTAAGCGATGAAACCGTTTTACAAATGTATGAAACGATGGTGTTAGCGCGTAAAATTGACGAGCGGATGTGGTTGTTAAACCGCGCAGGTAAAATTCCATTCGTTATCTCTTGCCAAGGACAAGAAGCGGCGCAAGTAGGAGCGGCATTCGCCTTAGATCGCACGAAAGACTACGTCTTGCCTTATTATCGTGACATGGGTGTTGTATTAACGTTCGGTATGACACCGACAGAATTGATGCTTTCAGCATTTGCGAAAGCGGAAGATCCAAACTCTGGCGGTCGCCAAATGCCAGGGCATTTCGGGAAAAAGAAAAACCGAATCGTCACCGGTTCTTCCCCTGTTACAACACAAGTGCCGCATGCGGTCGGCATTGCGTTAGCAGCAAAAATGGAGAAAAAAGATTTCGTATCGTTCGTTACATTTGGAGAAGGGTCTTCGAACCAAGGTGACTTCCACGAAGGAGCAAACTTTGCAGGCGTTCATAAGCTTCCGGTCATCTTTATGTGCGAAAACAATAAATATGCCATCTCTGTTCCAATTGAAAAACAATTAGCATGCGAAAAAGTATCAGATCGTGCGATCGGCTATGGCATGCCAGGGTATACAGTGGACGGTACAGATCCGCTTGAAGTATATCGCGTCGTAAAAGAAGCAGCAGATCGTGCACGCCGTGGTGAAGGACCAACGTTAATTGAAACGGTTGCTTATCGCTTAACAGCGCATTCGTCGGACGATGACGATCGTGCATATCGTACGCCAGAAGAAATCGCAGAAGCAAAATCAAAAGATCCAATTTATTTATTTGCGAACTACTTAAAAGAAGTCGGCGTATTAACGGATGAACTGGAAAAAGAAATTGTTGATCGCGTGATGAAACAAGTAAACGAAGCGACAGACTACGCAGAAAAAGCACCATATGCACAACCAGAACATGCGTTGAAATACGTGTACGCAGAGGAGGAATAAATATGCCTGTCATTTCATATATCGATGCCGTTACGATGGCCATTCGCGAAGAAATGGAACGTGACCCGCGCGTATTCGTACTTGGGGAAGATGTCGGAAAAAAAGGGGGCGTATTTAAAGCGACGCAAGGGCTTTATGATCAATTTGGGGAAGAGCGAGTCATTGATACGCCGTTAGCGGAATCTGCGATCGTTGGTGTCGGGATCGGTGCGGCGATGTACGGATTACGCCCAATTGCTGAAATTCAATTTGCGGATTTTATTATGCCTGCTGTCAACCAAATTATTTCCGAAGCGGCGCGCATTCGCTATCGTTCGAATAACGATTGGAATTGTCCGATTGTTATTCGTGCTCCATATGGTGGCGGCGTTCACGGAGCGCTATATCATTCTCAATCTGTTGAAGCAATTTTTGCGAATCAACCGGGATTAAAAATCGTCATGCCGTCTACACCGTACGATGTGAAAGGATTATTAAAAGCAGCGATTCGTGATGAAGATCCTGTGCTGTTCTTTGAGCATAAGCGCGCATATCGTCTCATTAAAGGAGAAGTCCCAACAGACGACTATGTGCTTCCGATCGGTAAAGCAGATGTCAAACGTGAAGGAGAAGACATTACAGTTATTACGTACGGTTTATGCGTTCATTTTGCTCTGCAAGCTGCTGAAAAATTAGCGCAAGAAGGCATTTCCGCTCACATTTTAGATTTGCGTACCGTCTATCCGCTTGATAAAGAAGCGATCATTGAAGCAGCAAGCAAAACAGGAAAAGTATTGCTTGTGACAGAGGACAATAAAGAAGGAAGCGTCATGAGCGAAGTAGCGGCGATTATTGCAGAACATTGCTTATTCGATTTAGACGCACCGATTATGCGACTAGCTGGTCCAGACGTTCCAGCTATGCCATATGCGCCAACGATGGAAAAATTCTTTATGGTCAACCCAGATAAAGTCGAAAAGGCGATGCGCGAATTGGCGCAGTTTTAAGGAGGAGTCACGATGGCGATTGAGAAAATTACGATGCCACAGCTTGGAGAAAGTGTAACAGAAGGAACGATTAGTCAATGGCTCGTATCTGTTGGCACTCGTGTCAACAAATACGATCCGCTTGCCGAAGTGATGACAGATAAAGTGAATGCGGAAATTCCATCTTCATTTGCTGGTGTGATTAAAGAAATTATCGCAAAAGAAGGGGAAACGTTGCCAGTTGGCGCCGTCATTTGTACGATTGAAGTCGAAGGAGAAGGCACAGAAACGGCGGAAACGAAACGAGAAGAAGCACCAAAAGCGGAAGTTCCGGCAGCGCCAGCACAAGCAGCAGCACCGAAAAAACCAGCGGGAGAAAAAGGCCGCTATTCGCCAGCCGTTCTTCGCCTTGCCCAAGAGCACAACATCGACCTTGAACAAGTACAAGGAACAGGCATGGGCGGACGCATTACGCGCAAAGACTTGTTGAAATTGATTGAATCCGGCAACATCCCAACACCAAGTCAAGCGCCAACAGCTCCCGTTCAAGCGCAAGCGTCTGTGCAATCGTTGCAAGAAGCACCAAAAGCGGAAGCTCCTGCTGCGGCAGCACCAAAACAAGCCGCTATGCCTAACGTACCTGTTCAACCGGGCGATATTGAAATTCCAGTGACACCAGTTCGTAAAGCAATTGCGACAAACATGCTTCGCAGCAAACATGAAGCACCGCATGCATGGACGATGGTTGAAGTCGATGTGACAAACTTAGTTGCTTATCGCGATTCGATTAAAGACGAATTTAAAAAGCGCGAAGGCTTTAACTTAACGTATTTTGCGTTTTTTGTAAAAGCGGTGGCTCAAGCGTTAAAAGAATTCCCACAAATGAACTCGATGTGGGCAGGAGATAAAATTGTTCAAAAGAAAGATATTAACATTTCAATTGCCGTAGCAACAGATGATGCCTTATTCGTTCCAGTGATTAAACATGCTGATGAAAAATCGATTAAAGGCATTGCGCGTGAAATCGCTGAATTAGCAGCGAAAGTGCGCGCAGGTAAGCTCCGTCCGGAAGATATGCAAGGGGGCACATTTACGGTCAATAACACAGGTTCGTTCGGTTCGGTGCAATCGATGGGAATCATTAACTACCCGCAAGCAGCGATTTTACAAGTTGAATCGATCGTGAAACGTCCTGTTGTAAAAGACGGCATGATTGCTGTTCGCGATATGGTTAACCTTTGCTTATCGCTAGATCATCGCGTACTTGATGGTTTAATTTGCGGTCGCTTTTTAGCGCGTGTCAAAGAAATTTTAGAGCATGTAACAAAAGAAAACACACCAATTTACTAATGATGAGGAAGAGGGTAACGAATGGTTATCCTCTTCTTCTTATATCAATGATTTCTCTTTTCTTCCTTTCGACGATGTACTACAATAAAAAATGTAACGAATATTTTCAAAAATAAGAAAAGAAAGCGTTTTAACAACAAAGGGGGATGGGGTGCCACAATGAAACAAATATCGTTTCCGATTCCAAGCTATGACGAATGGAAACAAGAAGTTGAGAAATCGCTAAAAGGAAAACCGTTTGATCGGTTATATGCCACAACATACGAGCAAATTCAATTAAAACCGATTTATACACGTGCTGATTTAGAGGGGGTGCCTATTGAACAATATCCAGGTTTTCCTTCATATGTGCGCGGAACAGAAGTAGAAGGATATATAAAAAAAGGATGGGAAGTCAGTCAACAGTGTGAGGCTTCGGCACCTGAACGATGGAATGAGCTGATGAAACATCAACTTGAACGTGGACAGACAGAAATTCATGTCGTATTGCCGAAGCTAAAATTTGTTGTTCAAACGATAGAACAAATAAAAACGATGTTTTCAAACATTTCTCTAGAAAATTACTCGCTTCGCATCGATACAGGGGCATGTGCCTTTCCGTTTCTTCCGCTTTTTGTCGCATATATTGAGGAAAGTGGACAGCCGCTTAGTCGCATGCGCGGGACGATCGGAATGGATCCACTTCATTCACTGACGATCACAGGAAAGCTTCCTATGCCGCTTTCTACTTTATATGATGTCATGGCTGATGTGACGACATGGGCGAAAACACATATGCCACATGTGAAAACAATCCTTGTTCATGCCGATCCGTATCATAATGGGGGAGGCAATGCGATTCAACAGCTTGCTTTTGCTTTTGCCTCAGCGGTAGAGTATATAAATGAATGTCTCGAACGAGGATTGACGATTGATGACGTAGCCAACCGTATCGATTTTTCTTTCCCAGTTGGCTCACATTTCTTTATGGAAATTTCGAAGCTACGTGCTGCGCGGCTCATTTGGTCAAACATTGTGCAAGCGTTCGGAGGAAGCGAACAAGCGCAAAAACTGTCTATTCATGCGCGTACGTCGTATTTTACGAAAACGGTATATGACCCGTACGTCAACATGCTTCGCGCAACGACAGAAGCGTTTGCTGCGATCGTCGGTGGAGCAAACAGCCTTCATGTTTCACCGTTTAACGAACCGTTTGCAACAGAAGATGAATTTGCAGAGCGCATCGCGAGAAACACACAACTTATTTTGTTAGAAGAAGCCCATATCGGAAAAGTGATCGATCCAGCTGGCGGATCGTATTATGTAGAAACGTTGACAGCACAACTAGCAGAAGAAGCTTGGAAATTATTTCAACAGGTCGAAGCGCAAGGCGGGATGACAAAAGCGCTTCAATGTGGATTTGTGCAAAAGGAAATTGAAAACATAGCAAAACAACGTGAACAACATGTGAAAGCAAGAAAAGAAAAGATCGTCGGAACGAACGTATATGCAAACATTGCTGAGCCGTCAGCACCGAAACATACGTATACCTCTTACGGAAGCAATCATACGTATATCGATGTAAAAACAATGGAAGAGGCGCTTTCGCTTGTTAAACGTCGAGCGATCGCTCAACATGTTATACATGAAAAGGAAAGCATGACGATCGTGGCACCGATCCGACAATGGCGCTTATCTGAGCCGTTTGAACAGCTTCGCAAAGCATCGGAACGCCATGCAGAAACAAGCGGTCAGCGTCCAACTGTGCATCTTGTGAATCTCGGTTCCATTCCAAAACATAAAACGCGCGCCGATTTTATGACAGGCTTTTTTGAAGCAGGAGGATTTACGGTCGTAAAAAATGACGGTTATATGACGATAGAGGAAGCCGTTAACGGCATACTTGAAACAAACGGAACGCATTATATCATTTGCGGAACAGATGATGATTATGTAGATGCCGTTCCGCATATTGTGCGTCAAGTAAAAACAGAAAAAAGCGATGTTCGCATATATGTCGCAGGAAAGCTTCCATCACATATTGAAGCAACGTTTATGGAAGCGGGCGTCAATGGATTCATTCATATCGGTTCGAACTGCTACGATACGATTTTCGCATTTATGAAAGATATGGGGGTGAACGTGGATGGGGAAAATTAATTTTGCTAATCGACCGTTACAATATGGACAGCCAGTTGATGAACAAACGTGGAAAAAAGCGATCGAACAAAAAGTAAGAGCAACATTCGATGAGCTCGTATTCCAAACAAATGAACATATTGCGATCAAACCGCTATATACGAAAGAAGATATAGCACACCTCGATTTTCTTGACTATATGCCGGGCATTCCACCATACGTTCGTGGGCCATATCCATCGATGTACGTCAATCGCCCGTGGACGATTCGGCAATACGCTGGCTTTTCGACAGCGGAAGAAAGCAATGCATTTTATCGTCGCAACTTAGCGATGGGTCAAAAAGGGCTGTCTGTCGCTTTTGATCTTGCAACACATCGGGGATATGACTCCGACCATCCGCGCGTTATCGGAGATGTTGGCAAGGCAGGGGTAGCCATTGATTCTGTGTTAGATATGAAAACGTTATTTGACGGCATCCCGCTTGACCAAATGTCCGTATCGATGACGATGAACGGTGCCGTATTGCCAATTATGGCGTTTTACATTGTGACGGCTGAAGAACAAGGAGTAAAACAAGAACAGCTCTCTGGAACGATTCAAAATGACATTTTAAAGGAATATATGGTGCGGAATACGTACATTTATCCACCAGAAATGTCCATGCGTATTATCGCAGACATTTTTGCGTACACGTCAAAACATATGCCGAAATTCAACAGCATAAGCATTTCAGGTTACCATATGCAAGAAGCAGGAGCACCTGCAGATATTGAACTCGCTTATACGCTTGCGGATGGATTAGAGTATGTGCGCACAGGACTAAAAGCAGGCATTGACATTGATTCATTTGCTCCGCGTCTATCGTTTTTCTGGGCGATTGGGATGAACTATTTTATGGAAGTAGCAAAAATGCGGGCAGCGCGAATCATTTGGGCGAAAATGATGAAGACGTTTCATCCGAAAAACCCAAAATCGCTCGCCCTTCGGACGCATTCGCAAACATCGGGATGGAGCTTAACTGAACAAGATCCGTTTAATAATGTCGTGCGCACATGTTTAGAAGCGCACGCCGCAGCGATGGGACATACGCAGTCGCTTCATACCAATGCGCTTGATGAGGCCATTGCATTACCGACGGACTTTTCCGCTCGCATCGCACGCAATACGCAGCTTTATTTACAAGAAGAAACAGGCATTTGCCAAGTCATTGACCCATGGGCAGGTTCGTATTATGTGGAAACGTTAACGAACGAATTAATGAAGCGTGCATGGGCTCATATTGAAGAAATCGAAAATCTTGGTGGAATGGCGAAAGCGATTGAAACAGGTTTGCCAAAAATGCGCATCGAAGAAGCTGCGGCAAGAAGGCAAGCAAAAATTGACTCCGGTGCGGAGACGATTATCGGCGTGAATAAATATCGTCCAGAAAAAGAACAACCGATCGATATTTTAGAAGTCGATAATACGGCCGTTAGAGAGCGGCAAATTGAAAAATTAAAACAGTTGCGCGCTTCTCGTGATGAAGAACGCGTTCAACAAACGTTGCAAGCAATTACGAAAGCAGCAGAAACTGGTGAAGGAAACTTGCTTGAATTAGCGGTAGAGGCAGCGCGCGCTCGGGCGACGTTAGGAGAAATATCTGATGCGATTGAAAAAGTAGCAGGCAGGCATAAAGCGGTCATTCGTTCCGTTAGCGGCGTATATAGTTCAGAGTTTACAAACGAAGAAGAAATTGCCCGCGTCAAAAAAATGACGGATGAATTTTACGAGCTAGAAGGAAGACGGCCACGCATTTTAATTGCAAAAATGGGACAAGATGGACATGACCGCGGAGCAAAAGTGATTGCGACGGCATTTGCTGATTTAGGGTTTGATGTCGATATCGGTCCGCTCTTTCAAACACCAGAAGAAACGGCTCGGCAAGCGGTTGAAAACGATGTACATGTCGTTGGCATGAGCTCGCTTGCTGCGGGGCATAAAACGTTGTTGCCACAACTTGTTGAAGAGTTGCGGAAATTAGGGCGTGAAGATATTATCGTTGTCGTTGGTGGAGTCATTCCACCGCAAGACTACGAATTTTTATATGAACATGGTGCAGCTGCAATTTTTGGACCAGGTACAATCATCCCAGTAGCAGCACAAAAAGTATTGCATGAGATTTATCGACGACTCGGTTACGAGGAAGTGAGTGAATGAGCGAAGAACGGACATCTCGGCCTGAATGGGCTGATGACGGAAAGATGTTTGCAACGTCGTATGTGAAAGGAAACGATCGTGCCCATTTAGCGAAAGAAAACCGATCAATAAAACGGAAAGAACGTTCCGTTGAGGAATATGTCGCAGGTGTATTAAATCATGATCGCACCATTTTAGCGCAAGCAATCACGCTTATTGAAAGCAATGCAGCAAAACATACCGAAAAAGCTCAGCGCATTTTGCATGAACTTCTTCCATATGTCGGGCGCTCTATTCGCATTGGCATTACCGGTGTACCAGGAGCGGGAAAAAGTACGTTTATTGAAGCGTTTGGACAATTTTTATGTGAGAAAGGTCATCGTGTCGCCGTATTAGCTGTCGATCCGAGCAGTTCAATTACAGGAGGAAGCATTCTTGGCGATAAAACGCGCATGGAACATTTAGCGCGCCATCCGCGTGCGTTTATTCGCCCCTCCCCATCAGGCGGGACGCTCGGTGGCGTGCATCGCAAAACACGCGAGACGATGTTGCTTTGTGAAGCAGCTGGATATGATATAATTCTTGTGGAAACGGTTGGTGTTGGTCAAAGCGAAGTGGCGGTGCGCGGTATGGTTGATTTTTTCTTATTGCTCGCTTTAACGGGCGCTGGTGATGAATTGCAAGGAATGAAAAAAGGAATGATGGAACTCGTCGATGCGATCGTCATTAATAAGGCAGATGGCGACAATAAAAAGAAAGCAGAAGTAGCGAAAGAAGAATATAATCAAATTTTACACTACTTGCGTCATGCAACGAAAGGCTGGGAAACGAAAGCCTATACATGTTCTTCTCTTTACGGAGAGGGCATCGAACAAATTTGGGAAGTGATCGAAAAATTTGTGCAAACGACAAAACAATCGGGTGTGTTTGAGGAAAGAAGAAGAGAACAGATGAAAGATTGGCTGCATGCGATGATTAAAGATTACTTACACAACCGCTTTTTTCATCATCCAATTGTACAACAACAGTTGCCGGCTATTGAAGAAGATGTGATGGCAGGAAAACAGCCTGTCACGATGGCTGCCGAGCAATTAATTCGTTTATATGAGGAAAGATAAAGGGTGTCCGTTACGGGCACCTTTTACATTGGAATGTGTTATAATGGGGGCGGAGTGTGATAGTTATGCTAAAAATTGGTTATCGAACGACGAAAACAGCGATCGGAACAGCGAGTGCGATTGCGATTGCCCAATCGTTGCATCTTGAAAATTTCGCTTCTGCCGGAATTATTACATTACTTTGCATTCAAGTGACGAAAAAAAAGTCATTGCAAACGGCGCGCGCTCGGTTTGTTGCCGGTTTAGTTGGCTTGTTGTTTTCGTTTTTCTTTTTTGAAGGGCTTCGTTATCATCCGCTTTCGATCGGTTTATTGCTCTTATTTTTTATTCCGACGACCGTTTCGTTGAAAGTGACCGAAGGAATTGCGACAAGTGCGGTCATCATTTTGCACGTATATATGGCGAAAACGATGACGTGGCATCTCGTATATAATGAGGTGATGTTGATGATTATCGGCATCGGCATCGCTTTGCTCGTCAATATGTACATGCCAAGCGTGGAAAAAGATTTAAAAGAATATCAGCGCATTGTAGAAGATTTATTTCGCATCATTTTTAAAGAAATTGTTCATTATTTACGGACGAATGAAAGTTTATGGGATGGAAAAGAAATTGCGTTAGCGGGCGATACGTTAAAGCAAGCAAAGGCGCTTGCATTGCAAAATATTGAAAACCATTTTTTGCGCAATGAAGATTATTATTACCGATATTTTCGTATGCGCGAACGGCAATTTGAAATTATTGAGCGGATGTTGCCGCTGATTAGCTCCATGACATATACGGTCGAGCAACGCAATATGATTGCTGATTTTATCGATGAACTAAGCGATGCGATTCACCCGGGAAATACAGCGGATCGTTTTATTCGACAACTTCAGGAGATGAAAAAACAGTTTCAACAAATGCCGTTACCAAAAACGCGCGAGGAGTTTGAAGAACGTGCGGCTCTTTTGCATTTTGTGAAAGAGATGGAACAATATTTAATTATCAAAAGTCAATTGTAACAGTATGATCGCCCTTTTTTCACGCACAATAATTGAAAAAGGGTGAGATGATGCCGCTTCTTTTTGCTTTCTTTCTTTTTCTTTCACCGCTTTGGCCGCTTGGAGACAATCCGCGCGTTGGTGATCCGATGATTATCGTTAACAAACAAACGAACCAACTTGCTTTTATTCGCCACGGGAAAATTGAACGTATATATCGTGTTGCCACAGGAAAAACGAATGCGCTCACGCCAGAAGGATTATTTACCGTTACGGTAAAGGCAGTAAATCCGTACTATCGAAAGAAAAACATTCCAGGCGGCGCCCCGAACAATCCGCTTGGTACAAGATGGATCGGATTTGATGCGCGCGGGACAGATGGACGAACGTATGGGATTCATGGAACGAATCGACCGTCATCGATTGGACGTTATATAACAGAAGGATGTGTAAGAATGCACAATCGGGATGTCGAGGCGTTATATCCGAACGTGCCAATAGGAACGAAAGTAGCGATTGTAAAAACAAATGAATCGTTCCAACAGCTCGGTAAAAAGTATGGGGCGCTGAAATAAACAAAGAACAAGCTGACCGAATATGGTCAGCTTGTTCTATATCCACATGCTTAATCCAGCGAGCAAAGAGGTTAAAAGCATCGAGCCGAGCATTAAATAAACAACAATTTTTTGCACTTTTTTTGAATGCATGTTCTTCACCTCTTGCTTCCTATTGTACAAACATGCTGTTCGGCAAACAAGCAGGAAAAATGCAAAAAAAGAAGGAAAAAAGAAAAAAGATGTCGAAATACATAAATGGTTTGCAACCGAGAACAACAAAGGGGTTGGGGGTTTATGGAAGTAAAAAAAGTCGATCATATTGGCATTGCAGTCAAATCGTTAGACGAGGCGCTTCCGTTTTATACGGATACGCTCGGCTTATCGTGCGTTGGCATTGAAACGGTCGAATCAGAACAAGTTCGTGTAGCGTTTTTAAAAGTTGGCGATGTCAAGCTTGAACTGCTTGAGCCGCTCTCTGAACATAGCCCGATTGCTTCTTTTATTGAAAAGCGAGGCGAAGGCATTCATCATGTCGCGCTTGGGGTTGATCATATCGAACAGCGCATCGAAGAGTTAAAAAATAACGGCATTCGTATGATTCACGAGCAACCGAAGCGCGGTGCAGGCGGTGCACACATCGCTTTTATGCATCCGAAGTCAGCCCGCGGCGTGTTATATGAGCTTTGTGAAAAGGTCGGTGGGCAATAATGGACATGTACGATAAAATCAACGAGCTGTATGACCGTCGCCGAGAAATTGAGTTAGGCGGTGGCGACGATAAAATTGCAAAACAACATGAAAAGGGAAAATTAACAGCAAGAGAGCGCATCGATCTTTTATTAGATGAAGGGACGTTCGTTGAGTTAAATCCGTTTATTGAACATCGTTGCACCGATTTTGGATTAGCGGGAAAAAAAGGACCAGGTGACGGAGTTGTCACAGGATACGGTAAAATCGATGGGCGAACAGTATTTGTCTTTTCGCAAGACTTTACTGTATTCGGTGGAGCACTTGGGGAAATGCATGCGAAAAAAATTGCGAATATTATGGATTTAGCGGCGAAAACAGGGGCTCCAATCATCGGATTAAACGATTCTGGTGGCGCGCGCATTCAAGAAGGTGTATTGTCACTTGATGGATACGGCCATATTTTTTATCGGAACTCGATTTATTCGGGGGTCGTTCCACAAATTTCCGTCATTATGGGGCCATGTGCAGGAGGGGCTGTCTATTCACCAGCCATTACTGATTTTGTATTTATGGTCGAAAAAACGAGCCAAATGTTTATTACCGGACCGAAAGTGATTGAAACGGTGACAGGCGAAAAAATTAGCGCGGAAGATTTAGGTGGCGCGCGCGTTCACAATACGATTAGCGGAAATGCTCACTTTTCAGGAGCGACAGAAGAAGAGGTGCTTGCGCAAGTACGACGACTATTAAGCTATCTTCCACAAAATTGTCAAGAAAAGCCGCCTGCTGCACCTGCACAAAAGGAAAGCGATTATCGTCCCGATTTAGCGGATGCCATTCCTATTGATGCGGTGCGTCCATACGATGTGCGAAACGTCGTGTGGCAAGTCGTTGACGAAGGATCGTTTATGGAAGTACAAAAAGATTTTGCGAAAAATATTGTCATCGGCTTTGCCCGCATAAAAGGAGAAGTTGTCGGACTTGTATGCAACCAGCCGAAGTTTATGGCGGGAGGACTAGATATCGACTCGTCCGATAAAGCGGCGCGTTTTATTCGCTTTTGCGATTCATTTAATATTCCGATTATTACATTTGAAGATGTGACAGGCTTTTTCCCAGGAGTCAAACAAGAGCACGGGGGAATCATTCGCCATGGAGCGAAAATTTTATATGCGTATTCGGAAGCGACGGTGCCGAAAATAACGGTCATTTTACGGAAAGCATATGGCGGAGCATACGTTGCATTAAACAGTAAATCGATCGGAGCCGATGTCGTATACGCATGGCCAAATGCAGAAATTGCCGTTATGGGACCACAAGGGGCAGCGAACATTATTTTCGCAAGCGACATCGAAAATAGTCCGAACCCAGAAGAAACGCGGGCGCAAAAAATTGAAGAATACCGCGATAAGTTCGCGAATCCGTATGTCGCAGCCAAGTACGGTATGGTCGATGACGTCATCGATCCGCGAGATACGAGAATCAAGCTCATTCAAGCGCTCGATATGCTTCGCCATAAACATGAAGAGCGTCCAAAAAAGAAACATGGGAATATTCCGTTGTAAACATATACCGCCATTCGTTTGGCGGTATATATTTTTTGAAAAATAATCGTACATTTCGCAAACGATGTAAAAATCCGTTATACTTAAAAGTGAGTACATACATAGGAGGATGCATGATGGTCAATGAGCAACGTTTAGTTGATGAATTTTTAGAGCTTGTACAAATTGATTCTGAAACAAAATATGAACGTGACATTGCAGATGTGCTGAAAGCGAAATTTGAAGCGCTCGGTTTACACGTTATTGAAGATGATACGACAGCACAAACAGGTCATGGAGCAGGAAACTTAATTTGTACATTGCCCGCGACAAAAGAAGGAGTCGATCCGATTTACTTTACATCACACATGGATACGGTTGTGCCAGGCAAAGGGGTCAAGCCGTCGATTCAAGATGGATATATTGTGACAGATGGGACAACGATTTTAGGAGCGGACGATAAAGCAGGGCTTGCCGCCATGTTTGAAGCGATCCGAGTGTTAAAAGAAAAACAAATCGCACACGGCACAATTCAATTTATTATTACTGTTGGAGAAGAATCTGGGCTCGTTGGGGCGAAGGCGCTTGATCCGTCGCTCATTCAAGCAAAATTTGGATATGCGCTAGATAGCGATGGAAAAGTTGGACAAATTATCGTTGCTGCTCCGACGCAAGCAAAGTTGAAAGTGACCGTTCACGGAAAGACGGCTCATGCGGGTGTTGCACCAGAGCGAGGTGTATCGGCAATTACAATCGCCGCGAAAGCGATTGCGCAAATGCCGCTTGGGCGCATCGATGAAGAAACAACCGCAAACATCGGTCGTTTTGAAGGTGGAACACAAACAAATATCGTTTGCGATCGCGTTGACATTTTAGCAGAGGCGCGTTCGCTCGTTCCGGAAAAAATGGAAGCGCAAGTCGCGAAAATGAAAGAAGCGTTTGAGCGAGTAGCGGAAGAAATGGGTGGTCGTGCAGATGTTCACGTGGAAGTGATGTACCCAGGATTTAAATTTGGAGATGGGGATCATGTTGTTGAAGTAGCGAAGCGAGCGGCTGAAAAAATTGGTCGTCCGCATGAGCTGTTGCGTAGCGGTGGCGGTAGCGATGCGAATGTTATTGCAGGATTGGGCATTCCAACTGTAAACTTAGCGATCGGCTATGAAGACATTCATACAACAAATGAACGGATGCCAATTGAAGAACTTGTCAAAGCAACGGAGATGGTGCTCGCCATTATTGAAGAAGTAGCGACAAGGGGGTGAAACGATGGAGAAAGTCGTCGTTTTTCAACTTGCGAACGAACAATATGCCATTCCAGTTGAACATGTTGTTTTCATCGAAAAAATGAGCCATCCGACGCTCATCCCGGGAATGCCTTCGTATATGCTCGGTGTTGTGCGCATTCGCGGTGAACTTGTTCCTGTGCTTGATACGTCGCAAATTTTATATCGCCGTCCATATACGGAAACAGAAAAAACGCGCCTCATCGTTGTCCATACAGACGATGTATATGTCGCGTTTATTGTAGACGACGCAAAAGAAATTATTGATATCCCGTCACATATGATGAAGCAAGTGAATATGCTCGCTTATCAACAAACGCCATACTTCATCGGCATTGCGAACTTGCCTGATCGGCTAATTACCGTCATTGATCCGACAATATTGTTCGATCATTTAGAAGGATCGAGTACAATTAAAGAACATATAAAAAATGAGAAACAGAACACTTGAACGAGAAAAGATGATTATGGTATGTTCTTTTTTGAACAATCAAAATATAGAAAGGAACGTTTGCTATGGCGAAACAACAAATTGGTGTGATCGGTTTAGCGGTCATGGGAAAAAACTTGGCGCTTAACATTGAAAGCCGTGGATATTCCGTTGCCGTATATAACCGTTCACGCGAAAAAACAGACGAGTTTTTAAAAGAAGCGGAAGGGAAAAACGTCGTCGGTACATATAGCATCGAAGAGTTTGTCAACGCACTTGAAAAACCGCGCAAAATTTTATTAATGGTAAAAGCAGGTGCCGCAACAGACGCAACCATTGAGCAACTAAAGCCGTATTTAGAAAAAGGCGATATCGTGATTGATGGCGGCAACACGTATTTTAAAGATACACAACGTCGCAATAAAGAACTTGCTGAACTTGGTATTCATTTTATCGGTACAGGCGTTTCTGGTGGAGAAGAAGGGGCGCTGAAAGGTCCTTCCATTATGCCGGGGGGACAAAAAGAAGCGCACGAACTCGTTCGCCCGATTTTTGAAGCGATTGCCGCAAAAGTCGATGGCGAGCCGTGTACGACATATATCGGTCCAGACGGTGCGGGCCATTACGTAAAAATGGTGCATAACGGCATTGAATACGGCGATATGCAATTAATTGCCGAAGCGTACTTTTTACTAAAACATGTGCTTGGCTTAAACGCGCAAGAGCTTCATGAAGTGTTTGCGGAGTGGAATAAAGGAGAATTAGATAGTTATTTAATCGAAATTACGGCAGACATTTTTACAAAAATCGATGAAGAAACAGGCAAGCCGCTCGTCGATGTCATTTTAGACAAAGCAGGGCAAAAAGGAACAGGAAAATGGACGAGCCAAAACGCGCTCGATTTAGGCGTTCCGCTGCCGATTATTACCGAGTCCGTATTTGCGCGCTTTATTTCCGCCATGAAAGAAGAGCGTGTGCAAGCAAGCAAGCTATTAGCAGGCCCAGCAGTGAAGCCGTATGAGGGTGATCGCGCGCACTTCATTGAAGCCGTTCGCCGCGCGCTTTACATGAGTAAAATTTGCTCGTACGCCCAAGGCTTTGCGCAAATGAAAGCTGCTTCGGAAGAATACAACTGGAATTTACAATACGGCAATATCGCGATGATTTTCCGCGGCGGCTGCATCATTCGTGCGCAATTTTTACAAAAAATTAAAGAAGCGTACGACCGCGATCCAGCGTTGCCAAACTTATTGCTCGATCCATACTTTAAAGACATCGTCGAAAACTATCAACAATCGCTTCGTGAAATTGTCGCAACCGCAGCGATGCGCGGCATTCCGGTACCAGCGTTCGCTAGCGCCTTAGCATACTACGACAGCTATCGAATGGACACATTGCCGGCGAACCTTATCCAAGCACAGCGTGACTACTTCGGTGCGCACACATACGAACGCATCGACAAAGAAGGCGTTTTCCATACCGAATGGTTGAAATAAACGAACACCCCCTAGGGCAAGTGGCTCTAGGGGGTATACTTTTTCCACCAGCAAATGCTTATATATAAATCCCCCTCACCATATGATGAGGGGGATTGCTTATTGTTCAAACAATAATACACGCGCTGGGGCGGCGTCAGTGCCGACGAGTTTGAGGGGAGCAGCAACCATCCAATATTCGCCGGCTGGTACGTCTTTTAGGCGAAGTCCTTCGATGACGATAATGCCGTGACCGAACAACGTTTTATGTGTTGGATGTCCCGCTTGGTTTCGTTCGACGCCGAGCGCATCAATGCCGACGCCGCGAATGCGTTTTTCTGCTAAGTGCATCGCAGCATCTTCGGCAACGTAAATAAATTCAAAGTTAAAGGCATCGTCGAATGAATTTTTTGTTTTAAATAAGATAAAATCATTCTCTTGAATATCAAAATGAATGAGATCTTCTTTTGTAATGCGATCATTGACGTTTGTGACGTCTAAAACTTTGCAGTAGCCGACGAGTTTTTCAAGCGGAATCGTTTCAAATGTTTCCCCGTCTTTTACCATATGGAGTGGTGCGTCAATGTGCGTGCCGGTATGCACATCCATATCGATGCGCGATTCAGTGACGTAATCGTTCGTGACGGTCGTTAGCTTCGGCTGTTTTTCCGGCTTATTTTTATACACAGGCATCCCTTCAAAAATCGGGGCGGTGACATCGTACATTTTCATGTTTCGTTCCTCCTTACATTGTTCCGTTTAGCGACCACCAGTGGAAGCCGTCTTTTTGCAATAGTTCATCTGCCTTTTTCGGCCCCATCGAGCCAGCTTCGTAGTTCGGGAAGTCAACCGCTTTCGTATTTTCCCATACTTCAGAAATCGGGTCGACAAAGCTCCATGACGCAGCGACTTCGTCCCAGTGCGTAAAGTTTGTCGCATCGCCGCGCATGCAGTCATATAACAACTTTTCATACGCTTCTGGCGTATTAATGCCGTCAATGCAATTGTTGCAGTAATCCAACTTAATTGGCGTCGTTTTCATGCTTTCGCCGCTTTTTTTCGCATTTAGATGAAGGGTAATCCCTTCATCTGGTTGAATATGAATGACGAGCAAATTCGGATGAACGTATTCGCTCGTGCGATAATATAAATTCATCGGTACGTCTTTAAATTGCACAACAATTTTCGTTGATTTTTCAGTCATTCGTTTTCCTGTTCGTATGTAAAATGGCACACCTGCCCAGCGGAAGTTGTCGATCATTAGTTTCCCTGCGACAAACGTTTCCGTATTAGAATGTGGATCGACGCTATGTTCTTCACGATACCCGACGACTTGTTGCCCGCGCACAATGCCGCGTCCGTATTGCCCGCGCACGAAATATTTGTCGACGTCATCATGTGTCATCGGACGAAGCGCGCGAAGCACTTTCACTTTTTCACTGCGAATGTCATCTGTTGTCAGCTTAATTGGCGGCTCCATTGCGAGAAGGGCAACCATTTGTAGCATATGGTTTTGCACCATATCGCGAAGCGCACCAGAATGATCATAGTAACGACCGCGGTCTTCCACCCCAAGTGTTTCGCTTGATGTAATTTGAATATTGGCAATAAAGCGATTGTTCCAAAGCGGTTCAAAAATCGCGTTCGCAAAGCGAATGACTTCAATGTTTTGTACCATTTCTTTTCCGAGATAATGGTCAATCCGGAAAATTTGTTCCTCGGAAAACGATTGTCGAATTTCTTCATTTAACTTTTGTGCGCTTTGCAAATCATGTCCGAACGGTTTTTCAATGACTAATCGCGTCCAGCCGTTTGTTGCTGTCAGTCCTTCTGATTTTAAATGCGATGTAATCGTTCCGAAAAACTCAGGTGCCATCGCCAAGTAAAAAATGCGGTTGCCTGGAATATGAAATTGCTCTTCCACCCGCGTTAATAATTCATTTAATTGTTCATATGATTTTGTATTTGTCGCATCTAATGAATGATAGTAAAAATGAGAAATAAATTGATTATCCATTAATTCTTGTTTTGTTGCTTCTTCAATCGTTTCTTTTACGTAATGACGAAACGATTCATCTGTATGGGGACGACGAGCGACGCCAACAACCGCAAACTGTTGAGAAAGCTTTCCTTTTTGATAAAGTTTATAAATAGATGGGAATAATTTGCGTTTTGCTAAGTCGCCAGTCGCGCCAAAAATAACAATTGTTGCTTTTGGTTGTACGTCATTCACGGACCATATACCTCACTTTTATTCATTTTTTGAAAGGTTCATGATAATGTAATTTTAGAGGTTTATTGTGGTAAACGCAAATGTTTTATCCGACTAAAGAAAAGAGAGGAGTTTGTAGCGTGGAATTATTGTTTTTAGGAACGGGCTCTGGTGTCCCGTCAAAAGGGAGAAACGTATCGGCAGTTGCCCTTCAGCTATTAGAAGAAAGAGGAGCGACATGGCTGTTCGATTGCGGCGAAGCAACGCAACATCAAATTTTACATACGTCTATTCGCCCGCGACGCATTGAACGTATTTTTATTACTCATTTACACGGCGATCACATTTTTGGCTTGCCTGGATTGCTTGGAAGTCGCTCATTTCAAGGGGGAGAAACGCCTCTTTTTGTTTACGGTCCGGCTGGTATTCGTTCGTTTGTTGAAACTGCCTTGGCGGTTAGCGGTACGCGGTTAAAATATGATTTGCATATTTATGAGTTTACAGAAGGTGTCATATTTGAAGATGAGCAGTTTATTGTTACAGCGAAATTGCTTGATCACGGTTTACCTTCATACGGTTTCCGAATCGTTGAAAAAGATTTACCGGGCACGTTGCTCGTTGATCAATTGCGTGCACTTGGCGTGCGCCCAGGACCAATTTATCAACAAATTAAGCGAGGGGAGATTGTCACATTAGATGATGGAACTGTCATTGATGGACGGAACTTTGTAGCCCCGCCAAAGAAAGGACGCATTGTTTCGATTATAGGAGATACGCGTTATTGTGAGGCGAGTGTGGAATTGGCGAAACAAGCGGACGTCCTTGTCCACGAGGCAACATTTCGTGCCAAAGAAGCGCATTTAGCGCATGATTACTATCATTCAACGACGTTGCAAGCAGCGGAAGTAGCGAAACGAGCGGAAGTGAAGCAACTCATTTTGACACATATTAGTTCCCGTTACCAAGGAGAGATGTGTGACGAACTCGTTGAAGAAGCGAAAACGATTTTTCCGAACGTGTCACTTGCTTTCGATTTCTCATCGTTTCCAATTTTACGAAAAGAGGGTTAACAATGATCGAAGTAAAAGGAAGCGTCATTGATAAACACACACGATGTGTACATTATCATAGTGAACGCGATGTCATTGCGATTAAGTTTTATTGCTGCAAAACATATTTTCCGTGTGTACATTGCCATGAACAACATGGTTGTGGCAAGCATGTCGTATGGCCGAAAGAACGTTTTCATGAAAAAGCGATTTTATGCGGTGTTTGTCAAACTGAGCTGACAATTGAACAATATATGACAAGCAATTACCATTGCCCACATTGCAACGCGGCGTTTAATCCGGGATGTCAACTTCACGCTCACTATTATTTTGAAATGTAAAAGGATGTCCGCCACATTGGACATCCTTTGTTGTGTTTTACCACCCTCTGACATATGGCTTCGGTGCTTCAAGCGATATACCGAGTTCGTTGGCAGCTGTTTTTGGCCAATATGGGTTGCGAAGAAGCTCGCGACCGATAAAAATGAGATCGGCACGGCCATTGCGTAAAATTTCTTCCGCTTGTAAGCTAGACGTAATGAGTCCGACAGCACCAGTTGGCACGCTTGCTTCACGGCGAATCGTTTCCGCAAATGGCACTTGATAACCTGGATACGCATCAATTTTTGCTGGAACGACGGCGCCAGAGCTGACGTCAATGAGGTCAACGCCTTGCGCTTTCATTTGTTTTGCATATTCGACATAGTCTTTCACTGTTAACCCATCTGGATGATAATCGTGTGCGGAAATACGGACAAATAGCGGTCCGTTCCATACTTCTTTTACTGCTTCAATGATTTCACTTAAAAAGCGGTAACGGTTTTCTCCACCGTATTCGTCTGTTCGTTTGTTTGTGAGCGGCGATAAAAATTCGTTAATGAGATAGCCGTGAGCAGCATGAATTTCAATGACGTCAAATCCCGCTTCTTTGGCGCGTCGTGCCCCTTGTTGAAACGCATCGATCGTTTCTTCAATGTCTTCTTTTGTCATTTCTTTTGGTGTTCGCATCGTTTCATCAAATGGAATGGGGGATGGTGCAATAATTTCTCCAGAAACGGTTGCCTTTCGTCCGGCATGGGCAAGCTGAATGCCAATGTTTGCACCTTGTTCATGAACGAGCGTAGTAAGCGTACGCAAGCCGTCAATATGGTTATCATCCCAAATCCCTAAATCGCGTGACGAAATTCGTCCTTGTGGCGTCACGGCTGTCGCTTCCACCATAATGAGCCCGACTTGCCCGACAGCGCGCGTTGCATAATGAATGAGATGCCAGTTGTGCACCGTTCCGTCTTCGCGATCGCACGCATACATACACATCGGCGACATAACAATGCGGTTTTTAAAGGTAACATCTCGAATCGTATATGGTGAAAATAACATGTTTCATCCCTCCCACAGTATGTTTCATAACAAATGATACCATGGGTGTTTGGAAAAGAAAAACAACTTGCACTATTGAACGGAAGAAAGCAATGCTTCGCCAAGTTCTTTTGATCGTTCAGTTGCTCGTTTAATGCATGCAATCATCGCTTCTTGGTAGCGATAACGTTCAAGTACCCCAATGCCAGCTTCTGTCGTCCCGCCTGGACTTGTTACTTCTTTGCGCAAAACGGATGGATGTTTGTTTGTTGCTTTTAACATATGAGCAGCACCGATAATCGTTTGTAAAATAAGCTCTTTTGCAATATCGCGCTCAAGTCCAATTTCATCCGCTGCTTTTTCCATCGCTTCGACTAAATAGTAAACGTACGCCGGTCCACTACCCGATAGCCCTGTTACTGCGTGCAAATGCTTTTCATCAACAATCGTCACAATCCCGACCGTTTCAAATAGCTCTTTTGCCATGTGGACATGTTTATCTGTTGCATAGGCACCTTGTGCTAGCGCGGTGGCAGATTGCCCAATAGCTGCTGATGTATTTGGCATGGCACGAATGACAGGCATTTGTTTTCCGATGAGCGATGCAATCGTATCCGTCGTCACTCCCGCAAGCAATGAAATAATAAGTTGTTGTTCATGAAAAGCATGTGCGATCGGCGTTAAGCTTTCTGCAACGTCTTTTGGCTTCATCGCTAAAATAACGATATCAGCTTCTTTGACGGCTTGTTCTTTATTCGTTTCGATTCGTACCCCGTATGTTTGTTGCATATACGTCAGTCGCTCCATTCGAGAGCGATTCGTTACAATCATTTGTTTCGGCTCATATAGTGTCTGTGTCACTCCTGAAATGAGCGCTTCTGCCATCGACCCTGCACCGAGAAATGTGATCGTCATTTTTTCTCCTCCTCGTCTTCAAAATAAAAAGACCTTTCGTCCGATAAAGGACGGAAAGGTCTTTATTTCCGCGGTACCACCTTTGTTGGCACAATGTGCCCACCTCTTATGCCGATATCGTCGGCAAGACGGTTAGGTTTGCCTAACTGCTCATAGGGTAGGTTCCATGATAAAGAGGGTAATGAAACCTTTCAGCCTATGGGTTTCACTCTCTTGTTACCGTTTATCATGTACTGGCCCTATTCATCGCTTTACACATATATGATTTGTTTGCAATTATGCATGAAAAACAAGCTTGTTGTCAATAGGTTATACGTTTTTATTTTCTGAATTTTTTAATAAATAAATAAAAATAAATGACAAATGAAAAAAATAAGTGTAAACTGATAAACAGACGAAACGAAAAGTTATGATGATATAATGAAGGAGCCGAAAAAATGGAACAGTTGCATCGCATTGTCGTCCCAACGCCATTTGCCGTTGGCGATGTCAATATGTATATTGTCAAAGGAGACCGTTTAACGCTTATTGATGCGGGAGTAAAAACGGAAGAAGCATGGCATGTCTTCGTTCGTGAATTACGCGAACTCGGCTATGAACCGGAAGATATTGAGCAAGTCATCATTACACATCACCATCCAGATCACGTCGGTTTACTCGATTATTTACCGCCGTCGCTTCCTGTTATTGGCCATCGCAAAGCTGCACCGTGGATTGCGAAAGATGCTGCTTTTTTTGCGTGGCATCAACAATATTTTGAGCAATTTTTAATTGAATGTGGAATTGGAGAAGAAGGGCTTGCGAAACTTGGAAACTTTCGACGCTCTCTCCGTTTTTCGTGCGAGCGCTCGCTCACCCAAGAAGTAAAAGAAGGGGATATGATTGAAGGCTGGACGGTTATCGAAACGCCAGGTCATGCACAAAGTCATATTGTATTATATCGTGAAGCAGATGGCTTGATGATTGGAGGAGATCATTTGTTAGCGACCATTTCATCTAATCCATTGTTAGAGCCGCCTGCGATCGGGAAACAAGAGCGCCCAAAACCACTTTTGCAATATAACGATTCATTAAAAAAACTACTGAATTACGACATTGCCACAATTGTTACAGGACATGGAGAAGATGTGACAGATGTTGCATCACTGGTCGAAAAGCGACTTGAAAAACAAAAAGAGCGTGCACAATATGTATGGCAATTGTTAAGTGAAAAGCCAATGACGGCATTTGACGTATGCCGTGCGCTTTTTCCGTCCGTATATGAACGTGAATTTTTATTGACGATGTCCGAAACGATTGGTCAACTCGATTATTTAGAAGCGATCGGAGCAGTGAAAAAAGAAAAAGACGATCAAATATATATGTACGAAGTGGTGAGATCATGAAGTTAGCAGGGAAATACGTCGTTATTACAGGAGCGTCGAGCGGCATTGGCGAACAAATTGCATACGAAGTAGCTAAGCGTGGAGGAATACCGATATTGCTCGCTCGCTCAAAAGAAAAGTTGGCGCAAATCGCGCAACATATTGAACAAACGTACGGCATGTCTTGCTTATATGAACAGTTAGATGTCAGTAACCAAGAGGAAGTAGATGTTGTATTTGATCGATTACTCGCGTCTGTCGATATCGATATTCTTGTTAATAATGCCGGATTCGGTGTGTTTCGCTATGTCGAGCATATTGATTTGTTGGAAGCGAAGCAAATGTTTGATGTCAACGTGCTCGGATTGATCGCGTGTACAAAAAAAGTGTACACACATATGATGAAGAAACGATCCGGTCACATCATTAATGTCGCATCTCAAGCAGGAAAAATTGCGACGCCGAAATCGAGCGTATACGCCGCAACAAAACATGCTGTCCTTGGATTTACAAATAGCTTGCGAATGGAAGCGTCCATGTATGGCATTTTTGTCACTGCTGTGAACCCCGGACCGATCGAAACAAACTTTTTTACTGTTGCTGATACGTCTGGAGAATATGTGAAAAACGTGAAACAATGGATGCTCCGCCCTGAATTTGTCGCAAAACGTATCGTTGATGTGATGCTTACTCCGACGCGCGAAGTGAATTTGCCGTTTTGGATGCATATAGGAAGTCGATTGTATCAATTATTTCCAGCGGTCATCGAAAAAATGGGAAAACGGGCATTTTTAAAAAAGTAAGCGAGGTGTAAATGGTGAAAATTACGATAACGGAACGAGCGATCGAACAAATTCGCCGTGTTCGTGGAAACAAGCACGTCAAGCTGACATACGATACAGATGATTGCGGATGTGCTGTAAATGGAGTGCCGATGTTACTGCTTGTCAATCAATTAGACGAACATGATGTAGAGATTGAAACAAACGATATACCTATTTGGATGGAAAAACATCGGCTCATTTTTTTTGATGAACAAATGACGATTGATGTTGTCGATGGAGCAGGATGTTTTCAATTAAAAAGCCCGAATCAAATTTTAAATGCGCGCATGTCGCTTATGGAGCGTTGAAAAGAAACATGATGAACCGTTATTTTGTTGATTTACACATCCATATTGGTCGAACGGCTTCACAGCGGCCGGTAAAAATAACAGGGGCGAAATCATTAACGTTATCAAATATTGTACAGGAAGCGACATATACAAAAGGACTGCAAATGATTGGTATTGTTGATGCACATGTGCCGGAAATATTACAAGAAATCGAGCAACATATCGAAAAACATCGTTGGATGGAGCATGAAGATGGAGGAATAATCACGCATGGTGTAACAATGTTATTAGGAAGCGAAATAGAAATATATGATGACCATTGTCAAGGCCCGATTCATGTATTAGTTTTCTTCCCGACGATTGATACGATGCGCAAATTTTCTGATTGGATGGCAAGCTATGTAAAAAATCGTTCGCTTAGTTCACAACGCATATATGTTTCAGGAAAACATCTGCAAGAACAAGTAAAAAAATGGGGCGGATTATTTATTTTAGCCCATGCGTTTACTCCATTTAAAAGTGTATATGGAAAAGGGGTCAAAAAAAGTTTAACAGAAGTATTTGATCCGAGTCTTATTGATGCAGTTGAATTAGGATTAAGCGCAGATACAACGATGGCAGATCAAATAGAAGAGCTTCATCGTTATTGTTATGTATCTAACTCGGATGCTCATTCTTTAAAAAACATCGCGCGGGAATATCAAATGATTGCTATGAAAGAAGCAACGTTTGCGGAATTAAAAAAAGCGTTACGACATGAACAAGAAAGAAAAATAATGGCGAATTATGGATTAAACCCGAAGCTTGGTAAATATTATCGTACAACTTGTGCACGCTGTTTGTCACGATGGAGTGGGGAACAATGTGAACGGTGCGGTCATCGTCAACAAATTGTTGGTGTATATGAACGACTACAACAATTGCGCACAACTTCTCATACAGCTGTGATGCGTCCGCCGTATATTCATCAAGTACCGTTATCGTTCATTCCAGGAATAGGAGAAAGAACGTACAAAAAGCTGATCGAACGAGTAGGAACAGAGATGTATATTATGCATGAAGCATCTGAAGATGAGTTAGCTTATGTTGCGGGACAAAACATTGCCAAAACGATTATCGCGGCTAGAAATGGGACATTACAAGTTCATGAAGGTGGAGGAGGAAAATACGGCAAAGTAAAAAGCCCGGAATAAAAGCCGGGCTTATTCGTTTTTCGGAGCGCGAACGACGGATTGAAATTTTCCTTTATGAGCTGCATCACAAAATGGCATATTTTGTGAGAGCCCGCAACGACAGAGAGAAAATGTTTCTTTCGTTTCAAACTTGTTTCCTTCCATATCAATTAATTCAACATCTCCGGTTACACGAAACGAACCGTTATCCATCACTTTAATTTGCACTTTCGCCATATATTCCACCTCCTTGTATACCTTATATCGTATATACTATCTGTTTTATATCAGAAAAGCAAGAACGTGAATATTTGTCAGAACAGTGACAAGATAAATGGATATGATTTTTTGTGATCAATGTCACATGATATAAACATTCCTTCTTGTACAATGAGAAGTAGTGAGCGAATCGGAGGGATGAAATATGCGTGATTTTCAACAAAATCCATTTATTGTTATATGGGAGTTAACGAGGGCGTGTCAGCTCAATTGTCTTCATTGTCGAGCCGAAGCACAGTATCATCGCGATCCGCGTGAATTAACGTTTGAAGAAGGAAAACAATTGATTGATGACATTTATGAGATGGATCAGCCTCTTCTCGTGTTTACAGGTGGAGATCCGCTTATGCGTCCAGATGTGTACGATATTGCTAAATATGCGATTGATAAAGGGCTTCGTGTATCAATGACCCCAAGTGCAACCCCAAACGTGACAAAAGAAGCTATCCGAAAAGCGAAAGAAGTAGGCCTTGCTCGTTGGGCATTTAGCTTAGATGGTCCGAATGCGGATATTCACGATCACTTTCGTGGGACGTCCGGTTCATTTGATTTAACGATGAAGGCGATTCAATATTTACACGAACTCGACATTCCAATCCAAATAAATACAGTCATCTCTCGTTATAACGTTCATGTGCTTGACGAGATGGTGCAACTTGTTGAAAAGCTCGGCTGCGTGCTTTGGAGCGTATTTTTTCTCGTACCGACGGGCAGGGGAAAAGAGACAGATATGATTTCGCCTGTTGAGCATGAAAAAGTGTTTCGCTGGCTTTACGAAACGAGCAAACGTGTACCGTTTGATATAAAAACAACAGCAGGACAACATTATCGTCGCGTTGTTTTGCAACAAAAAATGCGCGAACAGCAAATTCATGGCGACATTCGTTATGAAGATGTGTTAATGAAAGGATTAACTGGACAAGTAGACGGACTAGGGCGCGCTCCAAAAGGAGTAAACGATGGAAACGGTTTTGTATTTATTTCGCATATTGGTGACGTATATCCAAGTGGACTATTGCCTGTAAAAGCAGGGAATGTACGTGAACAACCGTTATCTCATATTTATCGCCATTCTCCAATTTTCAAACAGTTAAGAAATCCAGACGGATATAAAGGGAAATGTGGCGTATGTGAATTTCGTTACGTTTGTGGTGGGTCGCGTTCAAGAGCATATGCCGTTACAGGCGACTACTTAGCAAGCGAACCGTACTGCATCTACATCCCAAAAGCATGGCGTCAAAAAGAAAAGGTCGGCGAATAGCCGGCCTTTTTTACATGTTCATATGATGTCCTTGCCCATTTCCGAGGGATGGATCTAACATACCAAAAATCATGGCGATATGAGCGACAATTAAAAAAATACCAACGAATATAGCATGCACTTTTAATTTTTGTTCTTCGCTCCAATTTCGTCCAATAACATGTAAATCTAATAAAGTTAATCCAAAGAGAGGGATAACTCCTAATAAGTAAAATGTTACAGCAATAACATCAATCCATCCTCTCCATTCCCCATTCATTGTGAGTGGAATGACAGCTGTGATGAACAAATAAATGAAGACAAACAAAAAATAAATCCCACCTATAATGCTACATATTTTATTTACTTTTCGAATGTTTCCATCAAAACGTCTTGTAAAAAGAATGGCTAATTCAGTAATGGCAACAGTTTCAGCGAGTATCACGGGAATTGCCATGAATAAAATTAAATTCCATGGTTGATTAACGGCCAATAGCTCCATATAGTGCGTCATGCTCATGTATGCTTCCTCCTTTATTTTTTTTTGTTTCACATTGTATATAACAATAAATTGTGCATTTTTTTTGCAGAAACGAAGAAAAAATTGTGACTAATTCTATATTTTTAAAAAATGGTTTGTGAATTAATGATCATTATGATTGTGCTCTAACAAAAAATTATAGCGCGAATAAAGTGAGGAAAATATGAACTTTATCACATTTCATGTTGTATTTTTCATGAAATGTGATATTGAACAAATTGTGAAAATATTATCATGTATACTCAAAAATCCCAAATATTTTTCTATACTAAATGTAGAAGATCGCTCAAAGAAACGAGGGGACAACGATGAGAAAGTATGTATATATCTTTACCTGTTTATTTTACATATGTTTTATTTATTCAGTGGCTGCACAAGAAAATGTTTTTGCACTAGAAAATGTGTTGATACAAGTGATGCCGGAGTATGCAAATCATCCAAATGATCAAACTAATAAGCCGTCTATGTTAGTCGGAATGCATCTTTCGTTTCGAAATGTAAGTAAACAAAAACAAAAAGGAGCAATCGTCATCCCACTTCCAACAAAAGAAAAAGGGTTCCGAATTGGGTATGTTGCTCAGTATGTAAACGATGAGCCAGAAGAAATAGATTATGTACTTGATCTAGAAAAAGGGTATATTTCTTTTGAAGTAAATAAAGAAATTCAATCAAATGAGCGTTACGATGTTGTCATTGAATACTACACAAAAAATATAAAGCTAGAAAAAAAGAAACGGATGATCACTTACACATACCATCATTTGTTACCTATTGAACATATGAAAATCATTTTTTACCAACCATTGAAAGCGGATGGTTTCAAAATGACCCCTTCGCCACAATATTATGAAGAAAACAGTTATGGAATGGGAATGTATTTATATGAATTGACAAAACTCCAGCAAGGAGATGTAAAAACGTTCGATATTACATATTCTCGAGAAGATATGCGTCCCACGTACGAATTACTTAATGAATATCACGGAAATCAAAAAGAACAAAAGAATAAAACATTACCACCTATGTTAGTAGCTAGTGCTGTCGTTGGCGGAAGTTTATTTTCAATTACAACGATGATTTTTACGCTTTACAAAAGGAGGATGAAAAATGGGAAATAAAAAAATTGCCATTGGGATATGCTTCATCGTTTTGGCCATTGGTATGTTGTTATTTACATCTATGCCTTCTGCAAGCGTTGTAGAAGTGAAATTGAAAGATTTAACAAAAAGAGAACAATATGAAAATGAATATGTGTTAACACAAGGAATGCTCAAACAATCTTCTGTACAATGGGATGCGAAACGTACGCAATTATCGTTTGAGTTATATGATGAAAAAGAAACGATCCAAGTGCGTTACACGGGGGCGAAACCTGATAATTTTTCTGATGGAGTCATCGTCATTATCGAAGGAAAATGGCGTAATAACATATTTTACGCTGAAAAAGTTCAGACGAAATGCCCATCAAAATATGAAGGGGAGGATATGAAAAATTACGATAAAGAAATGCATAAAAAACTTTTAGATTGAGGCGGTGCTTTATGTATATATTGGGATACACAACAATGATCGCTAGCTTTATTTTTTCACTATATGGCCTTTGGGCGTATGGATATGGGATAAAGAAGAAAAAAGAAACGTATGTGGAGAGCGGTAAAGGCGCTGTTTTTGCTGTTTTTGTTACAGCGACTATCGGGATTTGTTTACTTGTTTATTTACTAGTAACCAACCATTTTGAGTATAAATATGTCGCCGCATATACGAATTCATCATTAGCGTGGTTTTACCGTTTTTGCGCGCTTTGGGCAGGGAATGCAGGATCTCTTCTTCTATGGGCATTTTTGCTTAGTTTATTTGCTTTCATTATCGCATATTCGAAACGTACGCAGGCACATGCTTTAACGCCGTATGCGCTTCTCGTTTTACTCATGAATCTTGTATTTTTCTTTCTCGTTTTATCAATAAACGAAAATCCGTTTAAAATGACAAAAACGATTCCGTTAGATGGAAATGGTCTGAATCCGATGTTGTTACATCCGGGAATGATCATTCACCCTGTTTCCACATATGTCGGTTATGTTACTTTAGCGGTCCCATTTGCTTATACAATTGGAGTTCTTTTTCAAAAGGATTGGAGTGCAATATGGGTTCCTCTTATAAGAAAATGGACGCTCATTGCATGGGTTAGTTTAACGATTGGGAATCTAGTCGGTGCATGGTGGGCTTATGTCGAATTAGGATGGGGTGGATATTGGGCTTGGGATCCTGTTGAGAATGCTTCGTTTATGCCATGGTTAACGACAACGGCATTGTTACATTCACTCATGATGCAAGAGAAAAAACAAATGTTGAAAGGATGGAACGTAGCACTCGTTATTGTATCGTACTTTCTTTCACTGTTTGGAACATTTATTGTGCGAAGCGGCGTGTTAACATCTGTTCATGCTTTTTCAAATTCAACGTTAGGAACATATTTCCTTGTATTTATTATCGTTATGTTTATCGTTACGATGTATGTCGTTGCTGATCGCGCACATGTATGGAAACAAAACAAAGTAGTGATCGAACATATTTTTTCAAAAGAAATGAGCTTTTTAGTTGCGAATTTAATTTTCATCGGCGGAATGATAGCGATTTTTTGGGGAACAATCTTTCCGCTTGTATCGGAAACGATAATGGGAAGAAAAGTGAATGTTGGTGCTCCATATTTTAATGAAGTGACAGCACCTATTTTTCTAGCTCTTATCTTATTGATGGCTATTTGTCCTATTGTTCCGTGGAAATCAGCATCTATTCCAGTTATGTTGCGGCGCTTAAGCATGCCTGCAATTGTGAGCGGATGTATAGCTGTAGCGTTATATGTCATGGGAAAAAAGGATTTATACGTCATTTTGGCATGTTTCATCGTTACGTTCATGATTGTTGTACACATCATAGAATTATTTAGAGATGTATGGAAAAAGAAAAAAGGAACGCAACAATCGATTATTCATGTACTTGCTCATTTATTAAAGTATAACGGCCGCAAGTATGGAGGATACATCGTTCATATCGGTATTGCTTTCATTGCTTTTGGTGTTATTGGTTCACAGGCATATAGCGAAGAAATGATGAAAACGCTGTCGCTTGGGGAAAGTGTGAAAATTGGAGACTATAAATTGTTGTATAAGTCATTAGATGAACGATATGAAAAAGATAAAGATGTTGTGTATGCAACGCTAAAAGTACATGAGGATAATGAGAAGACGAATGTGTTAGAGGTAGAAAAATGGTTTTATCATCATTGGAAGGAACCTTCAAGTGAAGTTGCTTTACAGTCGAACGTATTTGAAGATTTATATATTGTATTAAGTTCGTGGGAAAGCGACCGAAGTGCAACATTTTTAATCAAAATAAACCCGCTCGTTTCATGGATTTGGATCGGGGGAGTAATCATGATGATTGGAGCCGTGATTGCGATGACGCATCCGATGAAAGGGGGGAGAAAATGATAAAAAAGCTTTGGTTCAGTTTCTTTTTAGTATGTATTTTGCCGGTTAGCGTCTTTGCGCAAACGTATGATTACAATTCTAAGTTATTTCAACGTATTGTGAATCAATTGGCTATGCAAGGGCATAAAGAACACGATCTCGCTACGTGCACAGTAAAGCAACAGTATTACAAAGAAGTTCTTGATATGTTGAATAAAGGAAAAAGTGAAGATGAAATTTTAAATTATTATGTTGAACAACTGGGAGAACAAGCGCTTGTCGTTCCGCAAAAACGTGGATTTAGCTTAACTGCTTGGGTTGTACCTATAGCCATCTTCATGTTCGGGGCGTTTGTCATTTATCGAACGGTTCGTCGGAAAGAGGGGAATTAAATGGAATATATGTATATCGTTATAAGTATTTCCGTTGTTACAGGATGTTCCTATTTTATCGTTAGCCCGTTTTTTAAAAAGAGGGAGAGCGAATGATTGTTTTACAAAACGTTCAAAAAAATCTTGGTATGCGCCCGATACTACGACACATTAACATGGAAGTAAAACCAGGGGATTGTTTCTCCATTGTTGGACCGAATGGTGCTGGAAAAACAACGCTTCTCAAAGTTTTTGCATGTATTCATAAGGTTGATGAAGGAAATGTGTATTGGAACGGTCGAGACGTATACAAACAGTTAGCACAATATAAAAGTCAGGTTGGTTGGATTTCACATCATCATTTTCTATATGAAAATTTCACTCCAATAGAAAATTTACGATTTTACAGTGAGTTGTACGGAGTAAAAAATCGTGAAGAAACGATTAAAAGATGGCTAAAAATTGTCGATTTATATGTGTTTAAGGATATCCCTGTACGTACATTTTCAAAAGGAATGAAACAGCGGTTATCTTTAGCGCGTGCGTTATTACATGAACCGAGCATTTTGCTTCTCGACGAACCGTTTACGGGGTTAGATCAAGATGGAGTGCAATTGCTTTTCCACTTGTTGAAACAAGAAAGAGAGAAACAATCAACGATTATGATGGTGACACATGACTTTAGTCATATTGAAAAAATAAGCAATAAAGTCGTTTTTCTATACAAAGGAACAATAGCTACTGAAAGTGTGCAAACAAAAGCGGAACATATAAGAGAAATTTACAAAACATTGGTGGATGAACCATGAACATAAAACAAATATGGACGATTACGAAAAAAGAGCTTTACTACGAGTATAAAGAGAAGCAAAACGTCATGTTCATTCTCGTTTTTGCGCTATTAATGATTACAACGTATAGTTTTTCCTTTACGATTACACAAGATTTATTGAAGCAAATTACGCCCGGTTTTATTTGGATTGTGACCATTTTCACAGGTATGATGTGTTTTGAACGTTCTATGTCCTATGAGTTATATAATGATTGTTTTACAGGGTTGCTCGTTGCGCCAATTGAAAAAAATGCAATTTACATGGGGAAAACAATCGCAAATTTTATTATTCTTTTTTGCACGAATGTCATCGTTGTTCCACTTTTATTTATATTATTTGATTTTCGTTATTATCATCATCTTTCCCTTTTCTTCGTTGTCATGATCGTTGGTTTATTTGGCTTTTCGATTGTCGGTACATTTTTAGCATGTATATCAAACAAAGTATTGTTTTATATTTTGCTTTTACCGATGATCAGTCCGTTGCTTATTGCAGGAGCGCAGTCTACAAAAATATTGTTTCTTGCTGAAAATCAAATTTATGATACGTTCAGTTGGCTAAAGATGATGATTGCGTATGATTGCATCTTTTTTACCGTTTGCTATTGGTTAGTTGATTTTGTATTAGGAGAGTGAGGAGATGAAGAAACTTGATGCCATTTTGCTTGCGTGTGCGACAGTTTGTATGCTCATCGCATTATACATGGTGTTTATTTGGTCACCGATCGAAGTGAAAATGGGGGTTGTACAAAAAATTTTTTACATTCACGTATCATCAGCATGGGTAAGTTTTTTAGCGTTTTTCGTCGTGTTTATTTGTAGCTTGTTCGTCATTTGGAAATCGAATGAGTTAGCTTATCACGTAGCGGGAGTGTCAGCAGAAATTGGTGTCGTGTTCACAGCCATTGTATTAACGACGGGGCCCATTTGGGCGCGTAGTGCATGGAATACATGGTGGACGTGGGAACCGCGGTTAACGACAACGTTGATTTTGTTCTTTATGTATATCGGTTATTTACTGTTGCGTCAATCCGATGGGGAACGACATAAAGTTGCTCGTTTTTCTTCAGCATTCGGTCTCGTGGCGTTCGTTAACGTTCCGATTGTGTTTATGGCTATTCGTTGGTGGAACTCTCGCTTGCATCCTGTTGTTTTTGGAGATGGAAAAAATCAAAAGGGCGGAGGGATAGAACCGGAAATGTTGTTCACATTAATTGTTTGTGTGGTGGCGATGACGCTTCTTTATGCTGTTCTCGTTAGAAAAGGTGTTCGCATTGCACGAATGAAAGAAAAAGTAAAAATGTATATGGAACAAGTGTATACACACTTTTCATAAGGGGGTTATCAAATGATTTATTTATTTAGTGCTTACGCAGCGGCATGGTTTATCATTTTTTCATACTTGTTCTTTCTTTTTCGTCGTGAAAACAAACTGAACGAACAGTTACAATTTATTGAACATTGTTTGCAAGAAAAACAGAATAGGAAGATGGTGAAATGAAAAAAAACGTATGGTGGTTTGCGACATTTATGATAATAGTTATGATTGCTGTGCTCGTTGTCAATAAAAAACAAGAAAAGCTTCATGTTGGCGATATTGTTGAAGAAGTTCAATTACCAACGTTAGACGGTCAAATATGGAAAGTGGAAGAAACGAGGGGAAAAGTAACGGTGTTAAACTTTTTCGCTACATGGTGCGAACCGTGTGAAGAGGAGCTTCCTGAATTAGAAGCTTTTTATAAACAGTATAAACAAGCGAACATATTTATTATTTCAAAAGGTGAACCGAAAAGTTGGGTACAACAGTTTGTTCATAAGCATCAAACGTCTCTGCCTTTTTTACTCGATGTGGATGAAAAGATTTCAAAGCGATTCCAAATTGTTGGTCAACCGGAAACGGTCATTCTTGATCGCCATGGTGTCATTCGTGAAAAGATCGTCGGTCCGGTCACAAAAGAAACACTCATTGAAAAAGTTGAAGCAATACAATGATAACAACGCTTCTTTCGGAGCGTTGTCATAGATCATGTACGTAAGAAAGGAGGTGAAAGTATGTGGAAGAAGCTGTTCAGTCTTGATAAAAAGGTGCTCGTTATCGTCTTCCTATTTGTTGGAATTGTTGGCACAGTGGCGGCTGCAGAAACATTGAGTTATACAGATTCAGCTCAATTTTGTAGCAACTGTCACATCATGAACGAGGCACACGATTCGTTTGCAGCATCGACGCACGCAAATATAGCATGTAACGACTGTCATTTGCCACACGATAACGTAGTAAATAAGCTTGTTTTTAAGGCAAAAGCGGGTATGACGCACGTTTACTTTAACACGCTAGGTTCTAAAAAAATACCGAAAGTGCTTCATGCAACAACAGCTTCAAAAGATGTCATTAATAAAAACTGTATAAGTTGTCACGAAGCAACGATTCAAAACGTCTCGCATGACGCAAAAGAAAACTGTTTTAGCTGTCATCGCGATGTCCCACATGGAAAGGCGACATTTAAAACAAAAGAATTTGATGAACAATTGCCTTCGGGAACATTATTAAATAGAAAAGGAGGGTTTTAAGGTGATGAAACGGGCTTTCATGCTTCTTGGGTCGCTTCTTCTTATCCTTGTTGGTTGTAGTCAAACAGAGGAAGCGGCCAAACAAAGCAAAAGCACAGGACTTGCGAAAGATGAATATCGCAACGAAGCATTTAAAGATTTGTTTCCGTTGCATTATGAAAGTTATATGAAAAATAAGAAGGAAGAAGATACGAAATATGGGGGATCTGTCAAACGTAGCAAGTTTGAACATGATAAAGAGCCGTATTTACCAATTTTATTTAATGGATATGGTTTTGCGACAGAATACAACGAAGATCGTGGACATGTGTATGCAACAGAAGATGTACGCAATATTAAACGGATTACCGACAAATCAGTCGGATCGTGCTTAACTTGTAAAAGTACAGCTGTACCAAAATTAATTGAAGAAATGGGCGATAATTATTGGGGGGCAAACTTTAATCAAGTCATTTGGCCGAAGGCAGAGGCCATGGGACATTCCCCAATTGGTTGTTCCGATTGCCACGACCCACAAACGATGGATTTACGAATTACACGTCCAAGTTTTATTGAAGCAATGAAAACTCGTGGTGTCGATGTCACGAAAGCAACGAAAAACGAAATGCGCTCATATGTATGTGCGCAATGCCATGTAGAGTACTATTTTGAGCCATCGAAATCAAAAGTAACATTCCCATGGGCAAAAGGATTTAAACCTGAAGAAATGTATGCGTATTATGAGGAGATTGGTAAACAGCAAGGATTTGAAAAAGACTGGATTCATAACGTGTCAGGAACACCGATGTTAAAAGCACAACATCCAGAGTTTGAGACATGGATTGAAGGACCTCACGGAAAAGCAGGGGTGTCTTGTGCAGATTGCCATATGCCGTATGAACGGGTAGACGGCAAAAAGAAAATTACGTCCCATTACTGGACATCGCCATTAAAAACGATTGAACAATCTTGTTTAACATGTCATGCAGATAAGTCAAAAGAATGGATAAAAACGCGTGTGGAAGAAATTCAAACGACGCATATGGAAATGCTTCATAAAGCGGAAGAAGTATCAGTGTTTGCGCATTATTATGTGAATAAAATGATTACAGCAAAAGTAGACGAATCAAAAATTAAAGCAGCCCAAGAACATATAAGAAAAGGTCAATGGTATTGGGATATCGTCGCTGCAGAAAACTCAACAGGATTCCATAATCCACAAGGAACGATGGCGACGTTGAGCAAGTCCATTGATGAATCTAATCAAGCCATTTTAATTGCGACAGAAGAGTTAATGAAAAAAGGAATTGACGTAGATAAGCTGAAAAAAGAAATTGAGGAGCGGATGGAAGCTGTCTATAATGAAGCGGATCCATTTAAGAAAAAAGATCATGCCATTACAGACAGTTTTCCAGGTCAAACTCCGCCTCCTCCAGCAAAAAAGTAAGGTAAAGAGGGGACCCGGCATCCCCTCTTTTTCATCTTATTGTGATTTACATCATGTTGCAAGTGAAAAGAAAGAACGTATGAAAGTTTTGTGAACATAACAAAAATTGTGAACAATATAACAGTAGCAATTGATAAATTTTTTTACGATAAAATTGTCAAATGATAAAACGAAGGGGGAAATCGAAATGGAGCGATTCAAACAGTTTCTCCGAGTGGGGCATTTACCAACACTTCTTTCATCTTTTTTGTACTTTGATATTAGTTTTATGATCTGGGTAATTCTTGGAGCAACAGGGACATTTATTGTGGAAGACTTAGGATTGACACCTGCACAAAAAGGAATGATGGTAGGAATCCCTGTATTAGGAGGAGCGTTGCTTCGTATTCCAATGGGACTATTAGCAGACCGATTCGGTGGTAAGAAAATGGGAATGATCGGAATGGTTTTGACATCCATTCCTCTGTTATGGGGTTGGTTGTTTGCTGATACATTGACACAAATTTATGCGCTTGGATTGTTATTAGGAGTAGCAGGGGCTAGTTTTGCCGTCGCTCTTCCTTTAGCAAGCCGTTGGTATCCGAAAGAACATCAAGGTTTGGCGATGGGAATTGCAGGTGCGGGAAATAGCGGAACGGTTTTAGCAATGTTGTTTGGCCCGCGCATTGCGGAAGCATATGGCTGGAACAGTGTATTTGGATTAGCGCTCATTCCTCTCTTTGTTGCTTTTATTGTATTTATCATCTTCGCAAAAGAATGCCCGACTGCGGTAAAACCAGCAAAAATATCGGAATATACGCGCGTGATGAAAATGAAGGAAACGTGGTTGTTTAGCTTTTTTTATAGCTTATCTTTTGGTGGATTTGTCGGAATGACGAGCTATTTAACACTATTCTTTTTCGATCAATACGGAGTAGATAAAGTGACGGCAGGGGATTTTGTGACGCTTGTCGTATTTGCGGGAAGCTTTGTTCGGCCAATTGGTGGCTATTTAGCTGATAAATATGGTGGAATGAAATTGCTCGTTTGGTTATTTACAGGCGCTACTGTGACGTTATCCGTTGTTGGTACGCTCCCGCCTGTTTATGTTGCGTTAACTCTTTTATTTATTACACTTATTTTTTTCGGTACAGCAAATGGTGCACTATTTCAAGTTATTCCAACTATATTTCCTAAAGAGGTTGGACTATTAACAGGTTTCGTTGGAGCTGCTGGCGGTTTAGGAGGCTTCTTTTTACCGAATATTTTAGGTATGTTTAAACAATGGACGAATTCGTATTCATATGGCTTTTGGTGGGTAGCAGCAACTATGTTTGTTGCAATGCTTATCATGAGACGATTGCGAAAAACAATCGCTTAAACATTATTTTTTAACATTGTATGAACGTTTGAAAATATGTGATACGTATCACATTCTTATTGACACTCTTTCTTTATGATAAAAGTACAGCAATTATTTTTACAATCATACTTCAAAAAAGGAGAGACGATCATTATGAGTCAAACATTGAAAACGGCTTCAGATCATGTTGAACGGAAAAGCCGCATCGGTTCATATTGGAACCCAGAAGATCCTGTGTTTTGGGAAAAAGAAGGGAAAAAACATGCTCGTCGAAATCTTTGGATCTCTGTTCCAACGTTAATGTTGGCATTTATCGTTTGGCAAATTTGGTCCATTGTTGCAGCAAGGCTAAACGACATTGGTTTTCAATTTACACAAAGCCAATTGTTTACGTTAGCTGCTGTTCCAGGACTTGTTGGAGCAACACTACGCTTCGTTTACACGTTTGCAGTCGGAAAATTTGGTGGACGAAATTGGACCGTTTTTTCGACAGGGGTGTTACTCATTCCAGCTGTCGGTGTTGGATTAGCGGTACAAAACCCGAATACGCCGTATTGGGTTATGTTATTACTAGCAGCTCTCTGTGGACTTGGTGGTGGAAATTTTTCATCTGCATTAGCTAATATTAGCTTTTTCTTCCCGAAAAAAGAAAAAGGGACAGCGCTTGGTATTAATGGCGGTCTTGGAAACATGGGAGTATCTGTCGTTCAATTTGTCACCCCTTTAATCGTAACTGTTGGTGTATTTGGAGCGATCGGCGGTGAACCACAAGTACTCGCAGACGGCTCAAAAGTTTGGTTGCAAAATGCGGCATTTATTTGGGTTATTCCCATTGTGTTCTTTACGATTTTAGCGTATTTCGGTATGGATAACTTGCCAAACGCCAAACAATCTGTGTCTGAACAATTTGTGATTGTGAAACGAAAACATACATGGATTATGACATGGTTATATGTTGCGACATTCGGTTCATTTATCGGATATGCGGCAGCGTTTCCACTTTTATTAAAATCACAATTCCCAGAACACGTATCACTTGCCTTCTTGGGAGCGTTTTTAGCAGCAGCATTCCGTCCGGTTGGGGGATGGTTGTCCGATAAGTTAGGTGGCGCGCGCGTCACAAACTACATTTTAATTGTCATGGGTCTTGGTGCTGCGGCAGTCATGTATTTTACAACGGAAAAACACTTTATCGGATTTATCGTATCTTTCTTGATTTTATTTATTGCTGCAGGGATGGGATCAGGATCGACATTCCAAATGATTCCAATCATCTTCCCACCAAAAGAAGCGGCACCTGTTCTTGGTTTTACGGCAGCATTTGCCGCATATGGCTCATTCTTCATTCCGAAACTATTCGGTTGGGCGGCTCAAAATACAGGGACACCAATTACAGCATTTTACTTCTTTATCGCATTTTATGTTGTATCGCTTGCATTAAACTGGTATTATTATGCTAGAAAAAATGCAGAAGTGAAATGTTAGAAGAATAGAAGGGGATATCTATAATAGATATTCCCTTTTATTGATATGTGGGGGGACGAAAGTGAAAAAAATATGTTTTTTTATTATGATTTTGTCATTAGTGGCATGTAATCCTCACATCGCTCAACCAAATGCGGCACCATCTATTAAAGTTGCCGCAGCAGCAGATTTAACTCATGCATTTAAAGAAGTTGGAGAGCAGTTTAAAAATGAAACAGGGATAGACGTTACGTTCATTTTCGGTTCGAGTGGTCAGCTAGCAGAACAAATTAAACAAGGGGCTCCCTTTGACATGTTTGCTTCGGCGAATGTAGAATATGTCGATGAACTTGTTCGTGACCATGTCGCGCTTGAACAAACAAAAAACGTATACGCCTTCGGTCGCGTTGGCATGGCTGTCAAAAATGGAGTAGCTGTATCGTCATTACAAGATTTATTAAAGAAAGAAGTGAAAAAAGTGGCAATTGCCAATCCGGATCATGCACCGTATGGGTTATCAGCAAAACAAGCATTAATGAAAGCTGGCGTTTGGGAACAAGTAGAACCGAAGCTTGTTTACGGAAAAAATATTGCTGATACACTTGCTTATGTGGAATCGGGAAATGTTGAAGTAGCGATTGTCGCGCTTGCACTAATGAAGGATCATCATCTTCCATTCTACCTTATTGATGAACATATGCACGAACCGATTCGACAAGCGATCGTTATCACTAAGCAAACGAAACATGAAAAAGAAGCGCGCGAATTTCTCGCATTTTTAAAAGGGCCGACTGGCACGAGCATCATGAAAAAATACGGTTTTATCATTCCTAAGGAGGAATAATTGTGGAGGCGGTCAATCTTTTTCCGCTCTTTCTGTCATTAAAAGTAGCAACAATAGCCACGGTTTGTGCTCTTGTTGTCGGGTTGCCCATTTCTTACTATTTAAGCCGTTCTCATCATAAATGGAGTGACATACTCGATTCTTTATTGACGTTGCCAATCGTATTGCCCCCAACCGTTCTCGGTTACTATTTACTTGTGCTACTTGGTCGCTCAAGTCCAATTGGTCGTTGGTTGGAAGAAACATTTGGGATTTTGATTGTATTTACACCGACAGGAGCGGTTGTCGCTGCTTTTGTTGTCGCTTTGCCGTTTTTTGTGAAGACGGCACGGGCAGCATTTGCAAGTATTGACCAGCAATTGTTGAATGCGGCGCGCGTACTTGGACGATCGGAGTGGGATATTTTTTTTACTGTCGTCATCCCGCTTTCTTGGCGCAATATCGCATCAGCGACTACGCTTGTTTTTGCGCGTGCGCTTGGGGATTTTGGTACGACGCTTATGGTTGCAGGAAGCATTCCGAATGAAACGATGACGATGCCGATCGCTATTTACGATGCATTGCTTGCAGGAAATAAAAAAATGGCAAATATACTTGTCATCATCATGACGAGTGTATCTGTTGTTTTATTGTATACGATGAAACGATTAGAGAAGCGAATGATGCGAGGAGAAAACGATGCTTTACGTCGCCATTAAAAAAACATTTTCGCATTTTCAATTAGATGTAAATTTTACAATACAAAAAGGGGTTATTGGTATTTTAGGTCCATCGGGATGTGGAAAAAGTTTAACGTTGCAAAGTATTGCGGGGCTACAACGGCCAGATGAAGGCGTTATTCAATTGAATAATCATTTATTTTTTCATTCGGACAAACGAATTCACATCCCCACCCGTCATCGAAATGTCGGGTATATGTTCCAACATTATGCCCTTTTTCCTCATTTGACCGTTTACGAGAATATTGCGTTCGGCTTGAAAAAATGGCCAAAAAAGCAAATACAACATACGGTTACGAACATGATTGAAAATATCGGATTAAAAGGGTATGAAAATCATTACCCCCACCAATTATCCGGAGGACAGCAACAACGAGTAGCACTTGCGCGAACGCTTGTTACACAACCGAGTATATTATTGCTTGATGAGCCGTTCTCAGCGTTAGATCATCATACAAAACAGGCGATGGAACAACAATGTTTTTCTTATTTACAACAACATTTTTCCGGTCTCGTTCTTTTTGTGACACACCATTTAGAAGAAGCATATCGATTATGCGATGAGCTTATTTTGTATGATCGTGGCCGCGTAATACAACATGGAAAAAAAGAACGTGTATTTTATGAACCGGAAAATGTACAAGCCGCAAACATTGTCGGCTGTAAAAATATATTTTCTTGTACGTTTGCTGAAAAGGGAGAACAGATTATTTGTTATGTCAACGGTGCACAATTGATCGTCCCTGCACATAAAAAAAAGAGCGGAGCGACATATGTTGGTATTCATTCGCATCATATTCGTTTTGTAGATGATGCAATATACAATGCCTTTTCTTTTCGCGTCATTCGCGCTGTCTCAAATGTATATACGTATGATGTGACAATACAAACAGATCATTTTATATTGCAAGCTAGTGTGAGTGAAGAACAGTGGCGACATATGCATAATAAAAAAGTATATTTACCGCCTGAGCATTTGTTTTTTTTATTTGAATAAATCATGAACATATATGTTTGTGTGACGTACGTCACATTCCTCAGTTACGTGATTTAGTAACATGAACATAGAACCTCGATAAACGAAAAGAGGGATTGATGAAGATGGTATATGATGCATATGAACGACCATTATTAGATTTGCGTATGTCGGTAACAGATCGCTGTAATTTTCGTTGCACATATTGCATGCCAGATATAGAAGGAAAACGATATTGTTTTATGGATCGGGAACAACTGATGACATTTGAAGAAATGGAACGTTTTGCCCGATTGTTTGTCAAACTCGGGGTAAGAAAAATTCGTTTAACGGGAGGAGAGCCGTTATTAAGAAAAAATATCGATGTGCTTGTGGCGATGCTGACAAACATTGACGGTGTTCACGACGTATCGTTAACGACGAATGGATTTTTTTTGAAAAAGTATGCGAAAAAATTAAAAGATGCAGGAATGAAGCGAGTGAATGTGAGTTTAGATGCACTCGATGATACTATTTTTACAAAAATGAACGGAGTCGGCGTGCGTTCTGAGCACATTTTAGAAGGAATTGATGCAGCGCTTGCGGAAGGGCTCCATGTAAAAGTAAATATGGTTGTCAAAAAAGGGCTAAACGATCATGAAATTTTACCGATGGCTTATTTTTTTAAAAAGAAAGGTGTAACACTTCGTTTTATTGAATTTATGGATGTCGGCTCTTTAAATGGGTGGAAGTTAGATGATGTTGTGACGAGCAAACAAATATATGACATCATTTCTGAACATATGCCACTTGAGCCGGTTGCTTCTAGTCATGTTGGCGAAGTAGCTAAGCGTTATCGCTACGTAGGGACGAATGTGGAAGTAGGTTTTATTTCTTCTGTCTCAGCCGCCTTTTGTTCAGACTGTACACGTAGCCGATTATCTGCTGATGGGAAGCTATATACATGTTTATTTGCGACAAATGGGACAGATTTATTAAGTATGATGCGAGCTGGGGCGAGCGATGAACAGCTCATTTCATCCATTGAACGTGTTTGGCGAAAGCGAGTCGATCGTTATTCAGAAGAGCGCGGAAAACAAACAACGTGGAATGGGAAACGAATTGAAATGTCATATATTGGAGGGTGACGATATGGGGGTTCATGATCATAAAAAGCAGGCGATGCTCCCTGTCCGATGTAAAATTGTGACCGTTTCTGATACGCGCACATATGAAACAGATACGAGTGGACGATGGATACGTGAACAATTAGAGCAATCAAACATTGTTGTTGCTGCATACGAAATTGTTAAAGATGATGTATTCGCCATTCGACAAGCTGTTCAATCAGTTGAACAAGTAGATGTCATTTTAATGAATGGAGGAACGGGATTTACAAAACGTGATGTGACGATTGAAGCCATTCAGCCGTTGCTTGAAAAAGAAATGGTTGGGTTCGGTGAGCTTTTTCGCTTTTTAAGTTATGAGCAAATCGGAAGTGCAGCGATGTTAAGTCGTGCGCTTGCTGGTTCGATGAACGGCATGATCATTTTTTGTATGCCCGGGTCAACAAACGCTGTGCGCTTAGCAATGGAAAAGCTCATTTTACCCGAAATTCGCCATCTTGTTTGGGAGCTTCGTCGCCAATGAAAACGATCGGCATTGTTTTAGCGGGCGGACAATCAAAACGGTTTGGTGAACCAAAAGCGCTTGCGTTGCGACATGGAAAACCTTTTCTTTTTTATAGTATTGAGGCGTTGCGTCCGATCGTTGATGAAATCGTTATTGTTGCCCAGCCACATATTCGAACGAAATTATCGTTTCAAGACGTATCATGGATCGAGGATGATCCACAATACAAAGGGAAAGGCCCATTAGCAGGAATTTATTCGGCTATCGTGCATCATGAAGCAACGTGGTATGTTGTATTGCCATGTGATATCCCGTTTATTCATGAGACGATTATACGTATGCTTAAGGAACAAGCAGATGATGCATTCGATGCCATTGTGCCATATGTGAATGGGAGACTCCAACCACTGATTGCTATATATCACTATCGAGTGAAATCGCTTATATACAATTGTCTTCAACAAGAGGAGTATCGCATGCATACGTTTCTTTCCTCCTGTCGAGTGAAACGTGTTGGGATGAAAGAAGAACAACCGTTTATGAATATTAACACAAAAGAGCAATTTTATAAATGGATTAGTTAGAGGCGAGTTGCCTCTTTTTTTATCAATATTTATGAAAAAAATGTGAATTTCGTCACAACACCACTTGTTTTTGTGACGTACATCACACGATTTTATGATCAAAAGGCGATATAGTAGAGATAGGATATTATTTAGAAGGGATGAACGTAAATGCGCAAACCGATTCCGATTGACGAAGCAATCGAACGAGTAATGGAATGGTGCCGTGAAGGAGAAAAAGAGTATGTTTCGTTAGAGCAATGTGATGGACGCATTTTAGCGGAACATGTGGAAGCAACGATGCCGATTCCATGGTTTGATCGCTCACCATATGACGGCTATGCTCTTGTTGCGGACGCGACAGAAAGGGCTTCAACTCATGCTCCTGTATTATTAGAAGTCGTTGGCACAATTGGAGCTGGTTCGGTTTGGGATGGAACGTTGGCGCCAAACGAAGCAGTAAAAATTATGACAGGTGCAGCCATTCCAAATGGAGCAAATGCGGTCGTGATGGTTGAATTGACGAAAGAAATTGAAAAAGACGGGAAGCGCTTTGTGCAAATAAAAAGAAAAGTGAATGAAGGCGAAAATATTTCGCGTGTTGGGGAAGATATGAAACAAGGTGAGATCGTCGTTGAAAAAGGAACTGTCATTCATCCAGGGATTGTTGCGGTTTTAGCAACGTTTGGATATGATCGCGTTCCTGTGATGAAAAAGCCAAAAGTCGCCATTATTTCAACGGGAAGTGAACTTCTTCATGTTTACGAGCCGCTTGAAAAAGGGAAAATCCGCAACAGCAACGCTTATATGCTTCAAGCGCAAATTCGACGCGTTGGGGGAGAGCCTATTTTGTTTGGCAAAGTGGCCGATACGTTTGAACATACGCTACACGTCGTACAAAAAGCGTTACGTGAAGCAGATGTGGTCATAACAACGGGTGGTGTATCCGTTGGGGATTTCGATTATATGCCTCGCGTATATGAACATCTCGGTGCCAAATTGTTATTCAATAAAGTAGCGATGCGACCAGGAAGTGTGACATCAGCGGCTGTATTTGAAAATAAAATGTTGTTTGGACTGTCAGGCAATCCTTCTGCATGTTATGTGGGCTTTGAATTATTTGCTCGTCCATTTATAAAAGCGATGTTAGGACAGCCTAAACGTTATTTAAAGAAAGTGCAAGCGGTTTTACAAAAAGATTTTTTAAAACCGAATCCATTTACTCGTTTTGTTCGTGCAAACGTATCGTATGACGATGGAATGTTACACGTGGAACCGGTTGGAAAAGATAAATCAAATATTGTTTCATCGCTCGCACAAGCAAACGCTTTTATCGTTTTGCCGGGAGGAACACGCGGTTTTCAAGCGGGTAATCGTGTTGATGTGCTTTTACTTCATGATGAAGGAGACAATGTTTGGTCATGATAATTTTACAAATCGTTGGTTATCAAAATAGTGGAAAAACGACACTTATTGAAAAAATCATTCACCAGTTATGTGAAAATGGATATCGTGTTGGAACGTTAAAACATCACGGACATGGTGGGAAAGTCATGTTGCCGAAAGAAAAAGATACAACGCGTCACGCAGAGGCTGGGGCAATGGTATGTGCAGTGGAAGGGGACGGCACGTTTCTTCTTCATGCGAAAGGAAACTGGGAGCTTGATGAGTTACTATGTATATATGAACGATTTCCAATTGATGTATTGCTTATTGAAGGATTTAAACATGCAGCTTATCCGAAAATTGTTTGTTTACGTCATCGGGAAGATGAACATTTATTGCATTTAAAAAACATACTATTTTCAATTAGTTGGCAACGTACGGACGGATCTTTTTTTATTGAAGATGAACAAGCGTATATGGAGCGCATTATTGCTTATGTAAAGGGGGAACAACATGTTTGCGATCGTTCGTGAACCTATCCATGTAGGAAGTGTCATTGAAGCAGTTGCTGATCGTCATGCAGGGGCGATTGTAACGTTTCTTGGCACAGTAAGAGAATTAACGAATGGAAAAAAAACTGTATATTTGCAATATGAGGCGTATGAGTCGATGGCGCAAAAAAAATTAGAACAAATTGGTCAAGAAATTGTTGCCCGCTTTCCACAAGCAAAAGTAGCGATTGTCCATCGCATCGGTCGGCTTGATATTGCTGATATTGCGGTAGCTATTGCGGTCTCAACGCCGCATCGCGCAGACGCATATGAAGCGAATCGTTATGCCATTGAGCGAATTAAAGAAATCGTTCCTATTTGGAAAAAAGAGTATTGGGAAGATGGGGAAATGTGGATTGGTAATCAAAAAGAAACAGTTCGTTACGATCATGGCGCACCAAAGGAGGAAGAGATATGATTCGCGTATTACTATTTGCCTACATAAAAGAACGACTCGGCAAAGAGGAAATTGTATTCAATGAACAACAAATGACTGTTCGGCAACTTCGTGAGCGTCTTGAGCAAGAATATCATTTACAAGCCACTTCTTCACTTATGATCGCGATTAACGAAGAATTTGCAACAGATGATGACATAGTATATGCCGGTGATGTCGTTGCACTGATTCCACCGGTCAGTGGAGGGTGATCAAATGGGAACATTTACACATTTTAATGAACAAGGTCGGGCGAAAATGGTTGATATTTCAGAAAAAGGAGAAACGGTGCGAACTGCTTGTGCGATGTCTCGCGTGATCGTGTCAAAAGAGGTGTACGAAAAAATTGTGCGCTCGGAAGTGAAAAAAGGAGACGTATTAGCCGTCGCTCAAGTGGCTGGCATTATGGCGGCAAAACGTACAGCTGATCTTATTCCGATGTGTCATCCTATTTCGTTAACGGGAGTTGATATTTCGTTTACATGGCAAGTGAAAGAAACAAATTATGAGTTGCAAATTGAAGCGTTTGTCAAAACAAAAGGAAGTACTGGGGTGGAAATGGAGGCGTTAACAGCTGCTTCGATTTGTGCTTTAACCATTTATGATATGTGTAAAGCAATCGATAAAGGAATTGTGATTGGTTCGACATATTTAGTAGAAAAAACGGGTGGGAAAAGTGGAAATTTTAAAAGACAAGAGGGATGATGATGGAGCGGTACTCGCGACAAATGTTATTTTCTCCAATTGGTGAAAAGGGACAACGAGTCATTCAACAAAAGCACGTTTTGATCGTTGGAGCAGGAGCACTCGGTTCAGCAAATGCAGATATGTTAGCGCGTGCAGGAGTCGGTCGATTAACAATTGTTGATCGCGATTATGTTGATTGGACAAATTTACAGCGCCAACAGTTATATAGTGAAGAAGATGCTGACAACAGATGGCCAAAAGCGGTTGCTGCCAAGCGTCGTCTAGCTTCAGTAAACCATGACGTTCATGTTGAGGCACTTGTCATGGACGCCCAAGACGAATCGTTCGCTTCTCTTTTTGAACAACAAATTGATCTCATCATTGACGGAACAGATAATTTCGAAACGCGTTTTCTACTAAATGATTTGGCACAAAAGTATCGGATTCCTTGGATATACGGGGCTTGCGTCGGAAGCTATGGTCTTTCGTTTACGATTATACCAGAACAAACGCCATGTTTCCGCTGCGTTATGAATCATTTGCCTTCTTATCATTTGACATGCGATAACGTCGGTATTATTTCTCCTGCCGTGCAAATGGTTGCGGCGTATCAAACAACGGAAGCGTTAAAAATATTAGTGGGAGATGTCAGAGCGATCCGACGTTCACTCGTTATTTTTGACGTTTGGCAAAACGAGCATCGCTTTTTACAAGTTCATAAATTAAAAAATGAGCATTGTCCATCATGTGGAACTGATCGAATATATCCTGCTTTGCGAAGTGAGAGAGCAAAAACATCTGTTCTATGCGGCAGAGATACGGTACAAATTCGTCATACACACCCATTTCACATCACAAACATGATGGAACAAATGAAAGCAAATGGACAACAAGTACATGGCAACGAATATTTATTAATGACTCAATTAGAAGGGCATCGTGTCGTTTTATTTGCTGATGGTCGCATGCTTGTACATGGTACAAAAGATGCTACATTTGCTCGTTCGTTATATCAAAAATACTTTTCTTAAAAAGGAGGCATTAAGGGATGTCTCAGTTTATTAGCAAAAAAAATTTTGAACAACTAAAGAAGTTAGCATATAAAACGATAAAAGTGAAAAAAGGGATGTTTTTATTTCAAGAAGGACAAATTGGCGAAAACTTTTTTGTCGTCTTATCTGGTAAGTTTCAAATTAGTAAATTTTCCGGTGATGGAAAAGAGTTATGTTTACGGCTATGTGGTCCGAATGCTGTCATTGGCGAGTTGATGATTTTTTCAGATAACGGCAGATATCTGTTCAACGGACGGGCGTTAGAAGATAGCGAAGTGCTTGCGATTAAAAACGAAGATATTGAAAAAGAGTTGCTTGCCAATTCGGAGTTTGCTGTTGAGTTTTTGAAAATGATGACCGATCATTTCCGTAAGCAACATACGAAATTTCGCGATCTCGTTCTATATGGAAAAAAGGGCGCATTATATTCTACACTTATTCGGATGGCAAACAGCTATGGCGTTCAGACAAAAGACGGCATTTTATTAGACGTTCCTGTTACCCATCAAGATTTAGCTAATTTTAGCTCTACATCGCGTGAAAGTGTGAATCGCGAATTAAATACATTAAAAAGCAAAGGCATCATCTCCTTCAAAGGGAGAAAAATTATTATTCATAGCTTAGACTATTTAAAAAAACAAATTAACTGTGAAGGGTGTCCATCGTCATATTGCAACATCGAATAGTCAATAAACGTTCATTTTTTAAGCTAGGAGTGTGACGTGCATCACACGAAAAGTTGCTTTCCTCCTATACAATAAATGTGTGAGCACATAAAGAAAAGAGGGATGATGATGGAGTTTTCACCTTGCAGTCTCGTTGGACATGAATCTGTGTCATTATGTCCACCATTGCAACGATTAAAAGAAGAACACGGTCCATTAAATGAAGAAAAGTATGCTCTTTTTGTTGCAGCGAAAAGCATTTACGATGGGGAAGAGCAAGATGTTGTTCAAGCGTTCATTCGTTTGCGCGAGAAAGTACAACAATTTTTGCAACATTTAGAACCTCACTCTCGTCGAGAAGAAGATGTATTATTTCCGATGATGGAACGCTATATCGGAAAACAGTTCGGTCCGATTGCAGTTATGGAATACGAACATCAAGAAGCAAAACAAAATATTGCAACATTTTTACAAAAGACAGAGACCATTCGTTCAGAAGAAGCGAAACAATTAGCTTCATATGTCATGAACGCATATATGATTTTAACTGATCACTTTGCCAAGGAAGAGCAAGTACTTTTCCCGATGGCCGAAAAGTTACTATCTGCTGAGGAAAAAGAAGAATTAGCAAAAAGAATAGATGAGATTAAAGGCTAATCCGTTAAGGGTTAGTCTTTTTTTATATAATATTTCGACATATTTGTGACAATTAAAAAACATGTGAGGTACCTCACATTTATTTGTTGCATCCCGTTTTATAGTGAAGATAGAAGGATTTCATCATGAAGAGGAGTGAGAGATGTGAAAAAGAAATCACCATTGTTCAAGCGTTTGAACTACGTGAAGCCGATTGAACGTCATGCGGATGCACATAGTGAAGTCACATATCAAGATCGTGATTGGGAGCAAATATATCGCAGAAGATGGCAACATGACAAAGTTGTACGTTCAACACATGGTGTCAACTGTACAGGCTCATGTAGTTGGAATATTTATGTGAAGGACGGCATCGTTACATGGGAAGGACAAAAGCTTGACTACCCAACAACCGGACCTGATATGCCAGACTTTGAGCCTAGAGGTTGTCCAAGGGGAGCGAGTTTTTCGTGGTACATTTATAGTCCGCTTCGTGTCAAATACCCATATGTTCGTGGGGTGTTGTTAAATATGTGGCGCGAAGCGTTGCAACAACATAAAAATCCGCTTGATGCTTGGAAAAGCATCGTCGAGAACCGAGACAAAGCGAAACGTTATAAGCAAGCGCGTGGAAAAGGTGGATTTGTGCGCGCAGAGTGGGATGAAGTATTAAAGCTTGTTGCGACGTCTTTACTTTATACAGTAATTAAGTACGGTCCAGACCGAAATGTCGGATTTTCTCCTATTCCGGCCATGTCGATGGTAAGCCATGCAGCAGGTGCTCGCTTTATGTCGCTTATGGGAGGTCCTATCTTAAGTTTTTATGATTGGTATGCAGATTTACCTCCAGCTTCGCCGCAAATTTGGGGAGATCAAACGGACGTGCCAGAAAGTAGCGACTGGTACAATGCCGGTTACATTATGACATGGGGATCAAACGTGCCGATGACGCGTACGCCAGACGCTCACTTTTTAGCGGAAGTGCGATATAAAGGAACGAAAGTCGTTTCGATTAGTCCAGATTTTGCTGAATCGACGAAGCTAGCAGATGAATGGTTAAGCGTGAAACAAGGGACAGATGGCGCTTTAGCGATGGCGATGGGACACGTCATTTTAAAAGAGTTTTATGTTGATCAACAAATAGAATATTTTATGAATTACGCAAAACAATACACCGATTTTCCGTTTTTAATTACGCTCAAAAAGAAAGAAAACGGCGAATTGATTGCGGATCGTTTCTTGCATGCATCTGATATCGGACGAAATACGACAAACGGGGAATGGAAGCCAGCGCTTTGGAATGATCGAACAAACGATTTTGCCATTCCGAACGGAACGATTGGATCACGTTGGGAAAATAAAGGGAAATGGAATTTAAAAATGGTAGACGAAGAAACAGAAGAAGCGATCGAGCCACGTTTGACGATGTTAGGAATAGAAGACGAAATCGCAACGGTACAAATTCCATACTTTTCACATGATGGAAACAAAATTTTAAAACGCGCGATACCTGTAAAACGTGTGCATATTGGGCACGAGGAATTGTACGTTTCGACTGTATACGATTTAGTTCTTGCGAACTATGGAGTGGACCGTGGTATTGGCGGGGAAGTGGCGAAAACGTACGATGATCTCGTACCGTTTACACCAGCATGGCAAGAAAGCATAACAGGCGTAAAACGTGACCTTGTTATTCAAATTGCGCGTGAGTTTGCGCAAAATGCGGTAGATACAAAAGGGCGTTCAATGATTATCGTCGGTGCAGGAATTAACCATTGGTTTAACTCCGATACAATTTATCGAGCCGTTTTAAATCTCGTTTTATTCGTTGGCGCACAAGGAGTAAACGGTGGAGGCTGGGCGCATTATGTTGGTCAAGAAAAATTGCGTCCGGTAGAAGGTTGGCAAACGATTGCGATGGCGCGTGACTGGCAAGCACCACCGAAATTGCAAAACGGAACATCATTTTACTATTTTGCGACAGACCAATGGCGTTATGAGGACACACCAGTTGGACAGCTCGTATCGCCGCTTGCCAAAGAAGCACGTTATCAACATTATGCTGATTACAATGTTCTTGCGGCTCGTTTAGGTTGGTTGCCTTCTTATCCAACTTTCGAAAAAAACGGAATTGATCTTTACAACGAAGCGGTCGCATCAGGGGCAAAAACAGTCGAAGATATTGGGGCATATGTAGCGAAGCAGTTAAAAGAGAAAACATTACGTTTTGCGATTGAAGATCCAGACAACGAGAAAAACTTCCCTCGCAATTTAATCGTTTGGCGTGCTAACTTAATTTCAAGTTCAGGAAAAGGACATGAATACTTTTTGAAACATTTGCTCGGAACGTCGCACGGATTAATGAACGATGACAAAGATAGTCTTCGTCCGCAAGAAATAACGTGGCGTGAGGAAGCACCTGAAGGAAAATTAGATTTGCTTATTAACCTCGATTTCCGAATGGCTGGAACGGCGTTATATTCTGATGTTGTATTACCTGCAGCAACATGGTATGAGAAGCATGATTTAAGCAGTACAGATATGCATCCGTTTATTCATCCATTTAATCCTGCGATTGCCGTACCATGGGAAGCACGTTCAGATTGGGAAATTTTTAAATCGCTTGCAAAGGCCGTATCACAAGTAGCAGAAGAAGTAGGCATGATGCCAGTTAAAGAAGTTGTGGCGACACCGATCCTTCACGATACTCCACAAGAATTAGCACAACCGTTTGGAAAAATTAAAGATTGGAGTAAAGGGGAATGTGAGCCGATTCCAGGAAAAACGATGCCGCAAATTCACGTTGTTGAGCGGGACTACACAAAAATATTTGAAAAAATGACAGCGCTCGGTCCAAATGTTGTCAAAGCACCTTTTGGTGTAAAAGGTATGACATGGTCGGTAGAAGAAGAATATGAAAAATTAAAACATGTGTTAGGAACAGTTCGAGGCGCCACTGTTGCGAACGGTTGCCCAGATATAAGCGATGCAAAAAAAGTAGCTGAAGCCATTTTAACGCTTTCATCAACGACAAATGGTCATGTGGCGGTAAAAGCATGGGAATCTCTTGAGAAAAAGACGAATTTACAATTAAAAGATTTAGCGGAAGAGCGAGAAGAAGAATGTTTTACATTTGAACAAATTACGGCGCAACCGAAAACAGTCATTACATCGCCTGCATTTAGCGGTTCGGAAAAAGGTGGACGTCGCTATTCGCCATTTACGACAAACGTGGAACGACTTATTCCTTGGCGGACGTTAACAGGACGTCAATCATTTTATATTGATCATGAGTTAATGCAAGAGTTTGGTGAAACGATGGCAACGTTTAAGCCTATTTTGCAACATAAACCGTTCCAAAAAAATCGTCCAGATGTCGAAGGAAAAGAGATTACGCTCAATTATTTAACGCCGCATAATAAATGGTCTGTTCATAGTATGTATTTTGATTCGCAACCGATGTTGACGCTATTCCGCGGCGGTCCAACTATTTGGTTAAGTAAAGAAGACGCGGAAGAAGCAGGCATTCAAGATAACGACTGGATTGAATGTTTCAACCGAAACGGTGTCGTTGTTGCGCGTGCAGTCGTTTCTCACCGCCTTCCGAGAGGAATTGCATTTATGCATCATGCTCAAGATCGGCATATTAACGTACCGGGATCAAAATTAACGAACAATCGCGGCGGTACGCATAATAGTCCGACACGCATTCATGTCAAACCGACGCATATGATCGGAGGATACGCGCAATTAAGCTATGGATTTAACTATTACGGTCCGACTGGAAACCAACGCGACTTGAACGTCATTATTCGCAAGTTGAAGGAGGTTGATTGGCTTGAAGATTAAAGCACAAATTGGCATGGTAATGAACTTAGATAAATGTATTGGCTGCCATACGTGCAGCGTCACATGCAAAAACACCTGGACGAATCGTCCAGGTGCCGAATATATGTATTTTAACAACGTAGAAACGAAACCTGGCATCGGTTATCCTAAAAAATGGGAAGATCAAGAGAAATATAAAGGCGGTTGGGAGTTGAAAAATGGGGAGCTACAGCTAAAGGCGGGCTCAAAAGCAAATCGATTACTCAATTTATTTTACAATCCGAACTTACCAACGATCGACGATTATTATGAACCGTGGAATTACGATTATGAAACGTTAACAAATAGCCCTGAGAAGAAACATCAGCCTGTCGCACGTCCAAAATCTTCATTGACTGGAGAGTTTATGGAGTTAAAATGGGGGCCGAACTGGGAAGATGACTTAGCTGGTGCGCATGTCACAGCATTAGAAGATCCAAACGTAGTGAAAATGGAGCAGTCGATTCAAGCGGAATTTGAACAAGTATTTATGATGTATTTACCGCGCATTTGCGAGCATTGTGTTAATCCTCCATGCGTATCAAGCTGTCCATCTGGAGCGATGTATAAACGAGAGGAGGACGGCATCGTACTCGTAGATCAAAATGCTTGCCGTGCTTGGCGATATTGCGTATCAAGCTGTCCATATAAAAAAGTGTATTTCAACTGGCAAACAAGCAAAGCGGAAAAATGTACATTATGTTTCCCACGATTAGAAGCTGGATTGCCAACAATTTGTTCTGAAACGTGCGTAGGACGTGTGCGTTATCTTGGCGTAATGTTGTATGACGCAGATCGCGTAAAAGAAGCAGCGAGCGTAACAGACGAAAAAGAATTGTATGAAGCGCAGCTATCTATTTTCTTAAATCCACATGATCCGGAAGTCATTGCGAAAGCGAAAGAAGAAGGAATTCCACAAGCGTGGATTGAGGCGGCACAAAAATCACCAATTTATAAAATGATCGTTGATTGGAAAATCGCATTACCGTTACATCCAGAATATCGGACATTGCCAATGGTATGGTATATTCCGCCATTAAGCCCAATTACAAATATGATTGAAGGAAAAGGAAGCAGGGCAAGTGAATACGACATTTTCCCAGCCATTGATGAGATGCGCATTCCAATTGAGTATTTAGCTCATTTATTAACGGCTGGTGATCAATCACATATTCGTACAGTGCTGAAAAAAATGGCAGCGATGCGTTTATATATGCGTGCGCTACAAACAAATAAACAACCGAATGAACAAATGATTCAGTCGTTAGGGCTAAACGGAGAAGATATTGAAGAAATGTACCGTCTATTAGCGATTGCTAAATACAACGACCGTTTCGTCATTCCAGCATCGCATCGCGAACAAGTAGCTGAATTATATGCGGAACAAGGAACGTGCGGATTATCGTTTATGGGTGGACCAGGTTCATGCGGTACCATTTCGTCATAAAGGGAGAGGATTTAAATGGATTATGCTCATGTACAAACGGTGTTTGAAATCGTTTCGTATTTGTTATCATACCCAGATCGACAATGGCGTGACCAACTTGATGATTGTGCAATGTTTAGTCAACAAATTCCGCATCGCCCTATTGTGCAAAACATACAAAAATTTATTGATTATGTAAAACAAACGGATGAAACGTCATGGATTGAAACATATGTGTATACGTTTGATTTTGGCAAAAAAACAAATTTATACGTCACATATATGAGCACAGGCGAACAAAGAGAACGTGGAATCGAACTGTTACAATTGAAGCAGCTGTACAAATCAGCAGGTTTTGACATAACAGAGCGAGAGTTGCCAGATTACTTGCCACTTATGCTTGAATTTGCGTCGCAAGCCGAACGTGTGTATGTTCAGCCGCTTATGCAAAAATATTTCAATCATATGTCTCACATTCGTGAACAGTTAATTGCGGCGGAAAGTTATTACGCCATTTTATTCGATGTGTTGCTTATGGCACTTGAGGAAATTGGCGTGCGTAAACTTGCGGAAGGGAGCGTGTCGTAATTGCTCGAACAATTTCTTTGGGGATACTTCCCTTACATCGTTTTAACTATTTTCATTGGTGGGCACATTTATCGTTATCAACACGATCAGTTCGGATGGACGACAAAATCGAGCGAATTTCTTGAAAAAAAATCGTTGCGGCTCGGAAGCATTTTATTTCATTGGGGGATCATCTTTGTTTTTATCGGTCATGTCATGGGGATTCTTATTCCAAAATCGTTTTATGATGCGATCGGCATCTCTGAACATACGTATCATACGCTAGCCATCGCGTTCGGTCTTCCGGCAGGGATCGTTTCTATTGTTGGTTTAGTTATTTTCATCCAACGTCGTTTAACCGTTAAACGCATTCGCTTAACAAGCAGTAAAGCAGATTGGCTCGTTTTAATTTTATTAGCGATTGTCATGTTGACTGGTTTTGCTTCTACATCGTTGAACGTGAACGCAAACGGCTTTGATTATCGCACAACGATCAGCCCTTGGTTTCGCACCGTTTTAACGTTTCGTGCTGATCCAACGTATATGGAAAGCGTACCGATTTGGTTTAAAATTCATATCGTCTCCGCTTTATGTATTTTCGTTGTTTGGCCATTTACGCGATTAGTTCATGTATTTAGTATGCCGTTTCGTTATTTAAGCCGAAGTTACGTTGTTTATCGTCGTCGAATGCCGAAACAACAATGAAAGAAGCGATAATGAAAAGAGGTCTCTTTTGCGAGAGCTCTTTTCTTATTTTCCGATATTGAGTTAAAATAAGGATGTATACGTAATTGACATAGAAAGAGTGATTGTTGTGAATGATCAAGTGAATCGTCTTCGAAAAATCGTAAAAGAAAAAACATGGGTGTCGTTTTTGTACAATAACCATCCGTATAGTTTACTTCATTGGTCCGTTGCAGGATTTTCAAACGACGAGCGCGATGTCTGGCTGCTGCAAGATGAGATGACATTTGAAACACAATCGTTCGTGCAGTTAGATGAAGCGCTTGCTTGGATTGAACAACATATGCCGCATATTACAGATATTTTATAAGGGGCCGAATGCCCCCTTCTTATTGCGGAGAATTTTGCCGTTTTGTCGGATGAATCGCTTTTTCTAATTCTTCCTTTGCAATCACAGGACGAACCGTATCGGCTGTCGGCTTTCCTTTTTGGCTTTTATTTTTTGCCATAAAAGTTCACTCCTTTATGTTTTAGTCATGATTAGTTTGGAGAAAGAGAGGGATGTTTATGCTAAAAGATCGATTAAATGAGCAACTGATCGAACAGCTTAAGCAAAAACAAAAGCAACTGCAAGAGGAAGAACAAAAACGAAAAGAAGAAGAGGAAGCAAAGCGGAAGGAAGAAGCTCGTAAGCGAGAAAAAAATAAAACGTTTGCCGAATGGTTAGAAGAAAGTGACTTAGATTGGCGAAAATTTAAATAACCGAGGGCGAACACCCTCGGTTACCGATGATCAGTAAAAATCGTTTGTTTTGTCAGTTGTTTTAAGATAGCTATTTGTTCATCGCTCAATGTTACTGATTGAGCAGCGACGTTTTCGATTAGTTGCGATAATCGGCTTGCGCCTGGAACGACTGTAGCTACTGCTTCATTTGCTAAACAAAAACGAAGGGCAATCGCCGTAAGCGTTTCATTCGGAGCAACCGCTTTTAATTTTGGAATGAGCGTCACTAACTCGGCAAACGAATAATCGACATAGCCGTTTTGTTTCGTATTTTCGCTTGCTCGTTCAATCGGACGTTCAGTTAATAATCCTTTCGCTAGCGGTCCGCGAGCAATGACGCTCACGTTATGTTGCTTCAAAAGCGGAAACCATTCTTCAGCGCGGCGATCAAGTAAACTATACGGCATCATGACAGAAACGATGCGCGATCGCTTCACATATTCGCGAATGACGTTTGGACGCATAGAGGAAATGCCGTAATAACGAATGATGCCCTCTTGTTGCAATTCCTCAAACGCCTCAATTGTTTCATCGATCGGATCATCAATTGTCCCGCCATGTAGTTGATATACATCAATATAATCGGTTTGTAATCGTCGTAAGCTATGTTTCACCGCTTGTTTTATGTATGCTTTTGACGGATCCCACGTCCAGCCGTTTCCTTGTTCCGTCCAACGATTTCCTACTTTTGTCGCAACGATGACATCGTGTCGTTTTCCTTTTAATGCCTTACCGACAATTTCTTCATTTAACCCACGATCATATAAATCGGCTGTATCGAAGTAGTTTACGCCTTGATCGATTGCTTCATGAATGATGCGAATCGCATCGCTTTCCGACGTACCGAGCGACATGCAGCCAAAGCCAATTTCACTTACATATAAATGTGAATGTCCAAGTTTCCGTTTTTTCATGTTCCCACTCCTTTTTAATCATTATAACGAATAAGTTTTCCATTTGTCTTTGTTCATGTAGTACAATGGAAATGAAAAATGACATGGTGGTGAAACGATGGATCATTTATATGAAAAAACGATAAATCAAAAGCGCATTTTTTCTGGAAAAGTGATTGACGTATATGTGGAAGATGTGTTGTTGCCAAACGGGGAAACGAGCAAGCGTGAAATTGTTAAACACCCTGGAGCGGTTGCGGTGCTTGCGATAACAGAAGAAAATAAAATGGTGCTCGTTCGTCAATACCGAAAAGCGTTAGAGCGAGTGCTTGTTGAAATTCCAGCTGGAAAGCTTGAGAAAGGAGAGGCACCGATTGAAACAGCGAAGCGTGAGCTAGAAGAAGAAACAGGATATGTATGCGAAAAAATGGAGCCGCTTCACTCTTTTTACACATCGCCGGGGTTTGCAGATGAATTAGTACATATATTTCTTGCTAAAGGGTTAACGAAAAAAAGCGAAAAGCAAATGCTTGATGATGACGAGTTTGTCGATGTGCTTGAAGTGACGTTAGAAGAAGCACTAAACATGGTCGAAGAAAAACAAATTTATGACGCAAAAACGATTTATGCTCTTTTATATTGGCAATTGCAGGCGTAAAGCGGTCATCTCGACCGCTTTTTGTCATATCACGCTCCTTTTCCCATACAATGTAGTAACAGAACGTGTAGGGGGATGGAGCGATGAGAAAGCGATCATGGACGACAACATGGGGGCAGCATGTACAAGAACATTATACGACATATGTATTTACCGTCGTTCTTTTTGTGATGGGTGTTGTTTTTGGCGCTATTGTTGTCAACAGTTTAAGTTTCAGTCAAAAACAAGATTTATATTATTATTTAACGAATTTTTTTGGACAAGTGTCTGCGGGACATATTGCAAGTGCGCATGACGTATGGAAAGAAAGTTTTTTACAAAATTTAAAATATATTGGGCTGATGTGGATTTTAGCAATGTCGCTTGTAGGGTTACCACTTATTTTAATTTTATTATTTTTAAAAGGGCTTGTTGTTGGTTTTACCGTTGGATTTTTAGTCAATCAAATGGGATGGAACGGATTTTTGTTAGCTTTCGTCTCTGTCGTCCCGCAAAATATTATTCTCGTTCCCATTTTTATTATGATGGCCGCTGTATCGATTTCGTTTTCTTTAAAAATGATTCGACATCAATTTGTGAAACGAACGTCCGAACCAATTTTTCGAGCGATGCTTCGTTATACGTTTGTCATGTTATCGTTTAGCATCGCATTAGTGTTTGCATCTTCGCTTGAAGCATACGTATCCCCGTTGCTCATGAAAGAAGTTGTGGAATTAATAGAAAAATAATTATTATTTAATAATCATTTTATTTATCAGTTTATAATCATTTTATTTTGACACGTTCCTTTCTTTTGTTATAATGAGAATGAGTAACGAGGGAGGGAATGAAAATGGAAAGTCGCCTTGAAAGAATTAAAAAACAATTGCATGCCGCAAGCTATAAATTAACGCCGCAACGGGAAGCAACAGTACGAGTGTTGCTTGAACATGAAGAAGATCATTTAAGCGCGGAAGATGTTTACCTCCTCGTGAAAGAAAAAGCACCGGAAATAGGGTTAGCGACAGTATATCGCACGTTGGAGCTATTAACAGAATTGAAAATTGTCGATAAAATTAACTTCGGGGATGGCGTTTCCCGCTACGATCTTCGTAAGGAAGGTGCGGCGCATTTTCATCACCATTTAGTGTGTATTGAATGTGGGGCGGTCGATGAAATTCAAGAAGATTTATTAGAAGATGTCGAAGCGATTGTAGAACGGGATTGGAATTTTAAAATTAAAGATCACCGTTTAACATTTCACGGCATTTGTTACCGTTGTCAAGAGAAGCATGAAGAACAGTAAACCTTTTCGTCTATGAAAAGGTTTTTTTATTTATGTATAAAACGCGATGAAACGGGCATATCCTCTTACTATATGACAGTTGACGGAGGTATGCGATGAGAAGAATGGTGGACGTGCTAAAAGTGTTTCTTTTATTTACGGGATGTACGATTTTATTTTATTATAGTATTGTATGGATGAGCGAGGAATATAACTATTACCGTCGTTACGACGAGCCGATGGGATCAGCTGTGAAAGTATCAACGACTGAACGGCAAGAAACGAATTGGCTCGATCGACTGTTGTTTTTTTATCAAAACGGGGAGTAGGATGCGTGTGGAAGATCAAGTAAAAGATTTTATTCACTATTTAATTGTTGAGCGAAATTTAGCTCATAATACGATCGTATCATATGAACGTGACTTAAAAAAATATGTTCAATATTTACAAAAAGTTGAGCAACGATGTCGTTGGAATGACGTCACCCGTTTTCATATTATGCAATTTTTAAAGTTTTTAAAAGAAAAAGGAAGCTCGCCAAAAACGATTGCGCGCCATCTGGCGTCTGTTCGGTCATTTCATCAATTTTTATTACGTGAAAAAGTAGTCGACCAAGATCCGACTGTTCATATTGAAACACCGCAACTGCCGAGAAAATTGCCAAACGTGTTGTCGATGGCGGAAGTTGAAGCGTTATTGGAAGCACCGAAACAAAACACACCGTTTAGCATTCGGGATAAGGCGATGCTCGAGTTGTTGTATGCGACAGGCATTCGCGTGAGCGAGCTTATTCAATTAAACATATCCGATGTTCATTTAACGATGGGGTTTATTCGTTGTTACGGAAAAGGGCGGAAAGAGCGAATCGTTCCGATCGGAAAAATGGCGACAGAAGCATTAAAACGGTACATGGAACAAGGTCGTCCAGAGTTGCTTCAACGAAAAAAAGGAACGACAGATGCATTGTTTTTAAACCATCACGGCGAGCGGCTAACAAGGCAAGGGTGTTGGAAAATTTTAAAACGGCTCGCCCAAGAAGCAAACATTCAAAAAACGTTAACGCCACATACGTTGCGCCACTCATTTGCAACGCATTTATTAGAAAATGGCGCCGATTTACGCGCCGTGCAAGAAATGCTTGGACATGCAGATATTTCGACAACGCAAATTTATACGCACGTCACGAAAACGCGCTTAAAAGACGTGTACAAGCAGTTTCATCCGAGAGCATAACTGTGACGATGATTTGTCACAGTTTTTTTATTGCAATTCATTATGAAAACGTTTTATAATTTAGTTGTCAGACTTCTGACAAATATGAACGATGCGTGATTTTGTTTCATAGTGGGTATGCTATGAAGCGAATGAAGCGATTGGGGAGGTAAAACGGTGAAGCCTACATATAAACGTGTATTTTTAATTGTGATGGACTCAGTTGGAATTGGTGAAGCGCCAGATGCCGAAAAATATAACGACAAAGGTGCGGATACGCTTGGGCATATTGCCGAACATCGCGGTGGCTTACATATGCCGAACATGGCGAAGTTAGGCTTAAGCAATATTCGTGAAATTCAAGGGATTCCGAAAGCAGAAAAGCCGCTTGCTTATTTTACGAAAATGCAAGAAGCATCGGCTGGAAAAGATACAATGACAGGACATTGGGAGTTAATGGGTCTTCGCATTGATACGCCGTTTCAAGTGTTTCCTGACGGATTTCCAAAAGAGTTGATTGATGAATTAGAAAAACGAACAGGAAGAAAAGTGATCGGTAATAAACCAGCAAGTGGCACAGCGATTATTGATGAGCTTGGCCCTGAACATATGGAAACAGGTGCGCTTATTGTATATACGTCAGCCGATTCAGTGTTGCAAATTGCAGCGCATGAAGAAATCATTCCGTTAGAAGAATTGTATCGTATTTGTAAAATTGCGCGTGAATTGACGCTTGATGAAAAATATATGGTCGGTCGTGTCATTGCTCGTCCATTCATTGGGAAGCCAGGAAGTTTCCAACGGACAGCGAATCGTCACGATTATGCGTTAAAACCGTTTGGTCGTACAGTCATGAATGAATTACAAGATGCAGGATACGATGTGATCGCCATCGGTAAAATTGCTGACATTTACGATAACGAAGGTGTGACACAAACGTTGCGCACAAAATCAAACATGGACGGAATGGACAAATTAGTCGATACGTTACAAATGGACTTTACAGGACTCAGCTTTGTGAACCTTGTTGATTTTGATGCATTATACGGTCATCGTCGCGATCCAAAAGGATACGGTGATGCGTTAGAAGAGTTTGATGCCCGTTTACCAGAAGTGTTTGAACGTTTAAAAGAAGACGATTTATTAATTATTACGGCGGACCACGGAAATGATCCGGTTCATCACGGAACCGACCATACGCGCGAATATGTGCCTCTTCTCGTTTATAGTCCGAGCATGAACGGAGGAAAACAGCTTCCGTTGCGTGAAACGTTTGCAGACGTTGGAGCAACAATTGCGGAAAACTTCCGTGTAAATATGCCGAAATACGGAACGAGCTTTTTACATGAGTTGAAATAAGGAGCGTGACAAAATGAATCGAGCAGCAATTGAACAAGCCGCGCAATTTTTAAAAGAAAAGTTTCCAACTTCACCGCAAATCGGCTTAATTCTTGGTTCTGGTTTAGGTGTGTTGGCAGATGAAATTGAACAAGCGATTAAAATTCCGTACAGTGATATTCCAAATTTCCCTGTATCGACAGTCGAAGGACATGCCGGTCAACTTGTATACGGACAGTTAGAAGGTGCGACTGTCATCGTGATGCAAGGGCGATTCCATTACTATGAAGGATACAGTTTTGAAAAGGTAACATTCCCTGTACGCGTGATGAAAGCGCTTGGTGTTGAACAATTAATTGTGACAAATGCGGCAGGCGGTGTAAATGAATCGTTTGAACCAGGCGATTTAATGATTATTTCAGATCATATTAATAACATGGGTGGCAATCCGCTGATCGGTCCGAATGATTCTGCACTTGGTGTGCGCTTCCCAGACATGTCGGAAGCATATAGTAAACGACTTCGTCAACTCGCTAAAGACGTGGCGAATGAAATTGGATTGCGTGTACGTGAAGGGGTATATGTCGCCAATACAGGTCCAGCATATGAAACACCAGCAGAAATTCGTATGATTCGTGTTATGGGCGGTGATGCAGTCGGTATGTCTACGGTACCTGAAGTGATCGTCGCTCGCCATGGAGGAATGGAAGTGTTAGGCATTTCGTGCATTTCCAATATGGCTGCCGGCATTTTAGATCAGCCGCTCACACATGATGAAGTGATCGAAACGACAGAAAAAGTAAAAGCTGACTTTTTACGATTTGTAAAAGCGATCGTGCGCAACATGGCGAAAAAATAAACGAGAAGGTGAATGACGATGAGAATGGTCGATTTAATTGAGAAAAAACGTGACGGCCACGCATTAACGAAAGAAGAAATTCATTTTATCATTGAAGGTTATACAAAAGGTGATATTCCTGACTATCAAATGAGCGCACTAGCGATGGCGATTTTCTTCCGCGGCATGAACGAAGAAGAAACAGCTGAATTAACGATGGCGATGGTACATTCAGGTGATACGATCGACCTTTCAAGAATTGAAGGAATTAAAGTTGATAAACACTCAACGGGCGGTGTGGGGGATACAACAACGTTAGTGTTAGGTCCACTTGTTGCATCTGTCGGCGTTCCGGTTGCAAAAATGTCTGGTCGCGGCCTTGGTCACACAGGCGGAACAATTGATAAATTAGAATCTGTGCCAGGATTTCATGTTGAAATTAGCAACGACGAATTTATCGAACTTGTAAATAAAAATAAAATTGCTGTTGTCGGTCAGTCCGGCAACTTAACGCCAGCCGATAAAAAATTGTATGCGCTTCGCGATGTAACAGCAACGGTCAATAGCATTCCGTTAATCGCTTCATCGATTATGAGCAAAAAAATTGCAGCCGGTGCAGATGCGATCGTGTTAGACGTAAAAACAGGTGCGGGCGCGTTTATGAAAGATTTAAACGATGCGAAAGCATTAGCGAAAGCGATGGTCGATATTGGAAACCGTGTTGGACGTAAAACGATGGCGATTATTTCCGATATGAGCCAGCCGCTCGGTTATGCGATCGGAAACGCCCTCGAAGTAAAAGAAGCGATCGATACGTTAAAAGGGGAAGGTCCGGACGATTTACAAGAACTTTGTTTAGTACTTGGCAGCCATATGGTATATTTAGCTGAAAAAGCATCTTCGCTTGAAGAAGCGCGCCATATGTTAGAAAAAGCGATGAAAGACGGTTCAGCGCTTGAAACGTTTAAAACGTTTTTAGCTGCACAAGGTGGCGATGCGTCCGTTGTCGATGATCCGAGCAAATTGCCTCAAGCGAAATATGTGATTGAACTTGAGGCGAAAGAAGACGGATACGTATCAGAAATCGTTGCCGATGCGGTTGGAACGGCAGCGATGTGGCTCGGTGCTGGGCGCGCAACGAAAGAATCGACGATTGATTTAGCGGTCGGTTTAGTGCTTCGTAAAAAAGTTGGCGATGCGGTGAAAAAAGGGGAATCGCTCGTTACGATTTACAGCAACCGTGAACAAATTGATGATGTGAAACAAAAACTATATGAAAACATTCGCATTTCTACGACACCTGTCCAAGCGCCAACATTAATTTACGATAAAATTTCGTAACCTGGAGGATTTGTTCCTTCAGGTTTTTTATGTATAAAAAAATAAAAAATGGAAAGGATGGCAAGTATAAAGAAATGGAGGGTTGGAGATGAAGCGATTTTTTTATGTGCTTGCCATCACGTTATTATTTTTCCCGATCGTATCTGTGCATGCGGAACAACCAAAAGTGGAGTTAGCGACAGAGGCGCGATCAGCCATTTTAATTGAACGAGACACAGGGGCTGTTTTGTATGAAAAAAATGCCCATGAGCCGCTTCCGCCAGCAAGCATGACGAAAATTATGACGATGCTTCTTATTATGGAAGCGATTGATCAAGGAAAGCTAAAGTTAGACGAACGGGTGCGAGCAAGTGAATACGCTGCATCGATGGGCGGATCGCAAATTTTTTTAGAACCCGGGGAAGAAATGACTGTTGACGATTTATTAAAAGGTGTCGCCATCGGATCGGGCAATGATGCTTCGGTTGCATTAGCAGAACGAATTGCAGGATCAGAAGAAGCGTTCGTCCATCTGATGAACGAAAAAGCAAGACAGCTTGGGCTCAAGCATACGGCATTTGAAAATACGACAGGTTTGCCAGCAAAAAATCATTATAGCACCGCATATGATATGGCGGTGATGGCCAAAGAGCTATTAAAATACGATTTAATTACAAAATATACAGGCACATATGAAGACTACTTAAGAGAAAATACGAACAAAAAGTTTTGGCTTGTGAATACAAATCGGCTCGTAAAATTTTATCCAGGTGTCGACGGATTAAAAACAGGCTATACGAGCGAAGCAAAATATTGTTTAACTGCAACGGCGAAAAAAGGAAACATGCGCGTCATCGCTGTCGTGTTCGGAGCTCCGACGCCAAAGGCGAGAAACGCACAAATTACAAAAATGTTAGATTACGCGTTTAGCCATTACGAAACGAAACCGCTTTATAAAAAAGACGAAACGATTGCGATGCTTCCTGTCAGCAAAGGAAAGAAAAAGGCGGTTGCGGCTGTAACGTCTGAGCCGATTTCTGTTTTGTTAAAGAAAGGGGAAAAATCAGAAGCGGTAAAAACGACGTGGAAATTAAATAAAAAAGTGAAAGCGCCTGTGAAAAAAGGAGATGTGCTCGGTACGCTCATTGTGAAAAAAGATGGAGCGGTGATCGCGAAAAGTCCTTTAGTGGCGAAAGAGCAAGTGGAAGAAGCAAATATGTGGGAGTTGTTTAAACGAATGTTTAGTTCATTCTCGCGCACATCTTGACGAAACGAGACGAATGGCGACTAGTTTTGTCGGGAAGAAGGATTGACGCATAAACAAATCGAATTCTTCCTTAACCTAAACGGATAAGGAGGAAATGATCGTGAGTTTATCGATTCAATTAGAAGTGAAACAACATGTATTGCTCGTGCGATTAGCTGGCGAGCTAGATCATCATACCGCAGAACAGTTGCGTGCAGAAATGACGGATGTATTAGAGCGAGAGCGAATAAAAGCGATCGTTTTAAACTTAAATGAGCTAACGTTTATGGATAGTTCAGGATTAGGTGTCATTTTAGGAAGATATAAGCAAATTCAACGCATGGGTGGAGAGATGGTCGTCTGCTCTGTTTCTCCGTCAATTAAGCGTTTGTTTGATATGTCAGGGCTGTTTAAAATTATTCGGTTAGAAGTCAATGAACAGTACGCATTACAAACGTTGGGGGTGGCGTAAATGAGAAATGAAATGCATCTTCAATTTTCCGCCCTCAGCCAAAATGAATCGTTTGCCCGTGTGACAGTTGCTGCGTTTGTTGCGCAACTTGATCCGACGCTCGATGAGCTCACGGAAATTAAAACAGTCGTATCTGAAGCTGTAACCAATGCGATTATTCACGGTTATGAAAATGATCCAAGCGGTGTCGTCTACATTTCTGTCATCATTGAAGGACATACAGTCCATTTAACGATTCGCGATCATGGAAAAGGGATCGAAAACGTGGAAGAAGCGCGACAGCCGTTATTTACGACAAAGCCAGAGCTCGAACGTTCCGGTATGGGATTTACGATTATGGAAAATTTTATGGATGAAGTAAACATTTACTCAAAAGTGAATGAAGGAACGACCGTGGAGTTGATTAAGCATTTAACGAAAAGCAAAGCGCTATGCAATTAAGGGAGACGTGCCTATGGATGTCGAGGTACAAGCTGTCAAAGACCATGAAATCAAAGAGTTGATTCGGAGGAGCCAGCAAGGTGATCAGCAGGCGCGCGATGAGATTATCGAAAAAAATATGCGGCTTGTCTGGTCGGTTGTGCAACGGTTTTTAAACCGAGGATATGAGCCAGAAGATTTGTTTCAAATCGGTTGTATTGGTTTAATGAAGTCCGTCGATAAGTTTGATTTATCGTATGACGTCAAATTTTCAACGTATGCAGTACCGATGATTCTTGGAGAAATTCAACGCTTCATTCGCGATGACGGATCCGTGAAAGTGAGCCGTTCATTAAAAGAAATCGGGAATAAAATTCGCAAGGCAAAAGATGAATTATCGAAGCGAAACGGTCGCGTCCCAACGGTAAATGAAATTGCTCAATTTTTGGAAATTTCACCTGAGGACGTTGTACTGGCGCAAGAAGCGATTCGTTCACCTGCATCTATTCATGAAACGGTGTACGAAAACGATGGCGACCCGATTACGTTGCTTGATCAAATTGCAGACGAACAAGATGTTTGGTTTGATAAAATTGCGTTGAAAAAAGCGATGGAAGAATTAGATGAACGCGAACGATTAATCGTGTATTTGCGTTATTATAAAGATCAAACACAATCAGAAGTGGCAGCTAGATTAGGCATCTCTCAAGTGCAAGTGTCTCGTTTAGAAAAAAAAATATTGCAACAAATGAAAGCCCGAATGGATGAATAAGTCCGTTCGGGCTTTTTATGCATACGGAGGAAGGTCATATCTCATACTACAAATACAATGATGGAAGCAAGGTGTGAGTATGAAAGAGACGATTTTTTTGAAAATGCGTCATCGTGTGCAAGTGCAGCCGAATGCAACGGTTCGAGTAGGAGATGTTGCACAAGTCGTCGCAAAAAAACGAATGGACGATATTGTGCAAACCCCGATTTATACCGTGCAAAAAAAAGATCGAAACATTGTTATTATTGATGTCATGCATGTGATGAAAGCATTAATGGCCGTTGCGCCGCATGATGATATTCAGTCGCTCGGACCGTCACAAACGATCGTTGAAGTCGTTTATGAAAAAAAACGATGGGGCTATTTATATGTTCCAATCGTTTGGCTTCTTTTATTTATCGGATCCGGGCTTGCAATTATGAATTTTCACGAAGATGTGAGCATGCAACAAGTACAACAACGGCTGTATCGGGTAATCACAGGAAAAGAAGTAGACAAACCGTTATGGTTTCAAATTCCGTATTCCCTCGGATTAGGTCTCGGGATGATTTTATTTTTCAATCATTTTTTTAAAAAGCGAATTAATGAAGAGCCGAGCCCACTTGAAGTCGAAATGTTTCAATACCAACAGTCGCTCGATCAATATGTCATTATGCATGAAAATAAAGAAGCGATGAGGCGAATGGACGATGATTCGTGAGCTGATTGTAGCATTTGTCGGATTGGCGGGAGGATTAGCTGTCGGTTCTGGTTTTGTGGCGTTTTTAACCGTTCTTGGTGTCATTCCGCGATTGACACAGCTTACAAAAACGATGAAATGGATTGCGACGTATGAATGGGGCGTTGTACTCGGTGCGGTCGTAAGCAGTTGGGTGAGCTTGCGCGATCCCCTTTTTTCTTTTCCGCCTATGTTAGCAAGCGTCATCGGATTGCTTAGCGGTGTATTTGTCGGCATGCTTGCTGCGGCCTTAACGGAAGTATTAAACGTATTTCCGATTTTAGCGAAACGACTCGGCATTGATGAACAAATTGTCGTGTTATTAATGGCGATGGTATTTGGCAAAGTAGCAGGCTCTCTTTTTCATTGGATATATTTTGTTGATCGATAGGGGGAGACAGATGGGAAAAGCATTTTTGTTCGGAGGGGTTATTGCTGTCATTGGACAAGCGCTCATCGATATGTACAGCGTATGGTTTCATATGAATGAGCCAGAAGCCGTTCGGTGGATGAACGGGACGTTGATCGTATGTGCGGCGATATGGACACCTACTCGATTGTATCGCCAGTTCACACAGTTTGCAGGGGCGGGAATGATTGTGCCGATGATGAGTTTAGCAAACATATGGAGCGCAAGCGCGCTCGAATATCGCAATGAAGGAGCGGCAGAACATATGCTTTCTGTTGGCGGGAGCATCATTGTGACGTTAGTGGCGGCATCATATGTTGCGTCATTGTTTTTATAAAAGGGGGGATTACATGAAAAAAGTAGGGGAACAAACCATTATATTCGATACTGACATTTATATCGAATCGGTCGGCACGGTTGTCGGTCCGAAAGAGCGTGAAGGTCCACTCGGGTCGTCATTTCATCGAGCTTATGACGATTTATATTGCGATGAACAAAGTTGGGAGCTCGCAGAACGGCGGTTGATGAAAGAAGCGATTACGATTTGTTTAACAAACGGAAACGTACAAACAAAAGACGTTGACTTATTTATTGCGGGGGATTTGCTTAACCAAACGGTCACTGCGAACTATGTTGCTAAAGAAATAGATGTCCCCTTTTTAGGAGTATTTAGCGCCTGTTCAACGATTACGGAAGCGATGCTCGTTGCCGCTACGTTTATTGACGGAACGTTTGCTCGCCGCGTGTTAGTGGCAACGAGCAGCCACTACGGAGCGGCAGAACGTCAATTTCGCTTTCCGACGACAATGGGTGTCCAGAAGGGAGAAAGTGCATCGTGGACCGTAACTGGCGGAGCGGCCGCATTATTAAGTACGATACGTTCCCCCTTTCGCATTCGCGCAGCAACGATTGGAAGAGTAATCGATAGCGGTATAACGAATCCGCTCGACATGGGACGTGCGATGGCGCCGGCCGCATTTGCCACGATCAAGCAACATTTTGCAGACTGTGGACTTTCACCGACATCGTATGATGTGATCGTTACAGGAGATTTAGGAAAAGTCGGAAGCAGCGAACTCAAGGCATTATGTCATGAGGCGAACATGAACATAAGCGAGCGATATGACGATTGTGGCGTGCTCATTTACGATGCAGAACAGCAAGCGTTTGCGGGCGGGAGCGGGTGCGCGTGTTGTGCCGTTGTCACGTACAGTTATTTTCTTGAACAGATGAGGGAGAAAAAAATAAAAACGATGCTCGTTATTGCGACAGGAGCTTTGTTTAATAGTACGATGGTGAAACAACATCAAACGATTCCAGCGATCGCTCATGCGATTGCCATTGAAGCGGTGACGTAAAAATGGAAACGTACGTATATGCATTTGTCATCGGTGGTACATTGGCGCTAATCGGACAGTTGTTGCTAAGGAAGTGGTCGTTTATTCGCATGATGACGATATTTGTATTCATCGGTATGGCGCTCGAATCGGTCGGTGTATATCGTTTTATTCAGTCATTTGCGCATGCAGGAGTAGAAACGACACTTGTTCATCTTGGAGCTTCTTGTATACAAGCGGTAAAAACGGGGGACTTTACAAATGTCGTCTTTTTTCTTTCTTTTCCAATCTTCGTTGCATGGATGACCGCTATTGTTTGTAAACCGAGAGGAAGGATCGAATGAAAAAAAGGAAAGTGATTTTAGTGACCGATGGAGATGAGCATGTGCGACGTGCGCTCGAATGGTTAGCAAAACAATTTGGTGCGCGTTGCATTAGCCAATCGCAAGGCAATCCATCGCGTCTAACAGGGAAACAGCTTGTTGAACTTATTTTGCAAACGCCGCATGATCCTGTTTTTGTCATGTTTGATGATAGCGGAATTATCGGCGAAGGGGCAGGTGAACAAGCGCTTCGTTACGTCGCGACGCATGAGCAAATCGATGTACTTGGAGCGATAGCGGTTGCGTCTGATACGAACAATCAAGAATGGACAAAAGTAAATATTTGCATTGATTATGATGGGAACTTCACATCATACGGTGTCGATAAAGAAGGAATTGCTGAGTGGGAATTCGGTCGAGTAAATGGAGATACGGTATATTGTTTAGATGAATTACCTATCCCAATTGTTGTTGGAATTGGCGATATCGGAAAAATGAGACGTCGTGATGATATTCGCAACGGTTGCCCGATTACGCGCAAAGCGATTGAATATATTCTCGAAAGGAGCAAACGCGATGAAAACAGAAAGTTACACACCGATTTCTCCGAAGTTGAATGAAAACGAACAGTTTTTCAAAGATGCGATCGGGGTCGGGACGAGCTTCGATTTAGGGGTCCGTAAATTGAACATTTTAAAAACAGATGTTCACTTATATTATTGTAACGGTCTTTGTGATACACAATATATTATTGAACTGCTTGAAATGCTTGTTCAAGTCAATGATCGCGAGCGACAACCAGCGAAGTTGCCAGATATTATCGAAAACCGTCTCGTTCACCAACAAGTGAATCCAGTGAAAAGTTTAGATGAAGCGGTTGATTTTTTGTTAACCGGTTTAATTTTATTGTTTATTGACGGAGAAACGAAAGCGTTCGCTGTCGATGTGCGCAGCTATCCAGGGCGTTCACCCGAAGAACCAGATACCGAGAAAGTGGTGCGAGGGGCGCGAGATGGCTATGTTGAAAATATTGTCGTCAATACGGCGCTCACGCGTAGACGCATTCGAGATGAACGGCTTCGCTTTGAAATGATGCAAGTGGGCGAACGTTCAAAAACAGACATTTGTATTGCATATATTCAAGATGTAGCCGATCCCGGACTTGTCGAACTTATTAAAAAAGAATTAAACGAAATTCAAATTGATGGATTAACGATGGCGGATAAAACAATTGAAGAATTTTTAGTGAAACAAGGATACAATCCGTATCCGCTCGTTCGTTATACAGAGCGACCAGACGTCGCTGCCACACATTTATTAGAAGGGCATGTGATCATTATGGTCGATACGTCACCAAGCGTCATTATTACGCCAACAACGTATTTCCATCACGTTCAACATGCGGAAGAATATCGACAATCTCCAGCGGTAGGAACGTTCGTCCGATGGGTGAGATTTTTAGGCATTTTTGCCTCGCTTTTTTTACTCCCGCTTTGGTTTTTGTTTGTGCTTGACCCATCGTTACTACCGGAAAAATTGGCGTATATCGGGCCAAATGAAAAAACAAATATCCCTATTTTTGTCCAGCTGCTTATTGCTGATATTGGTATTGAGTTTTTACGGATGGCTGCCATCCATACTCCAACACCGTTGTCTACGGCAATGGGTTTAATTGCAGCTGCATTAATTGGGCAAATTGCCATTGACGTTGGGCTGTTTGTACCAGAAGTGATTTTATATGTATCTGTCGCTGCGATCGGTTCTTTTGCGACACCGAGCTATGAATTAAGCATTGCCAATAAAATTTTTCGTCTTTTATTTTTAGTTGTCATTGCATTGTTTGGTGTCCCTGGATTTATGATTGGCGTCACGATCTTTTTACTTTTCCTTGCCAACATTCGTTCATTAAATACCCCATATTTATGGCCGTTTATTCCATTTGATCCTGGGGCGTTTATGCAAATTATCGTGCGGCGGTCTGTAGCTGGTTCATCGATTCGCCCAAGCATCGTACATCCGCAAAATAAACAAAAACAACCGACATAAAAAGGTTGAAACGTACCAAAATTTATGGTACGTTTTCTTTAATTATTTCGGAATCATCAGGAGGATGTATAATTATGCACGGAACGATGCGAATAAATGATCGGGGACATTTAGAAATTGGCGGTGTTGATACGATTGACTTAGCTCGCCTATACGGAACCCCGCTTTACGTTTATGATGTTGCTCTCATTCGTGAGCGTGCGCGAGCGTTTAAGCGAATGTTTGATAAACATCGTGTACGTGCGCAAGTGGCGTATGCAAGCAAAGCGTTTTCGACAATTGCTATCGTGCAATTGATGGAACAAGAAGGATTATCTCTCGATGTCGTTTCCGGTGGTGAGCTGTACACCGCATTAGCTGCTGGATTTCCGGTCGAACGCATTCATTTTCACGGCAACAATAAAAGTAAAGAAGAACTGCAAATGGCAATTGAAGCGAAAATCGGTTGTGTTGTCGTCGATAATTTTTATGAGTTACAGCTACTGCAACAGCTTTGCTGTGCGCATGAATATACGATGCCTATTTTATTACGTGTCACACCAGGCATTGAGGCACATACACACGACTATATTTTAACAGGTCAAGAAGATTCGAAATTTGGATTTGATTTGCATAATGGACAAGCGGATGAAGCTTTACAGCGTGCGCTCGCTTCTTCCCATATTCATGTGCTGGGCATTCATTGTCATATCGGTTCGCAAATTTTTGATGCGACAGGTTTTGTTCTTGCAGCGAAAAAGCTATTTGAGAAACTTGCTACATGGCGTGATACGTACCGTTTTACTGCACAAGTGGTCAATCTTGGCGGCGGTTTTGGCATTCGTTACACGAAAGAAGATGATCCGCTTGCACCGGAACAATATGTCGAACAAATTATTGAAGAAGTGAAACGAAATGTCGCATCATTTGATCTACCTTTTCCTGAAATTTGGATCGAACCAGGTCGCTCGCTTGTTGGAGATGCAGGGACAACGATTTATACGATCGGTTCCCGTAAAGAAGTGCCAAACGTTCGTCAATATGTTGCCGTAGATGGTGGAATGAGCGACAATATTCGCCCGGCGCTATATGAGGCAAAATACGAAGCGGTGTTGGCTAACCGCATGCATGAACATTGTGAAGAAGTGGTAGCGATCGCTGGGAAATGTTGTGAGTCAGGAGACATGCTCATCTGGGACTTGCCGCTTCCGAAAGCGCAACCGGGCGATTATTTAGCTGTTTTTTGTACCGGTGCTTACGGTTATGCGATGGCGAATAATTACAATCGCATTCCGCGTCCGGCGGTCGTATTTGTTGAAGACGGTGAAGCAGAGCTTGTCGTGAAACGCGAAACGTATGAAGATTTAATTCGACTCGACTTGCCGCTTAAAACGAAAGTAAAAAAATAACCGAGGTCTTCACCTCGGTTATTGCTCGTTTATGCATAGGTAGGCGTCACGCTCCAAACGCTCCGCGAAGGGCGTTCCATATTTCACGCAAAAGATCGACGATGCGTTGAATAAACGTTCGCCCTTCTTCCGTTTGTAAAAAAGCAGATAGCTTGTCTTTCGCTTGAGCAAGCTGTTCGTTTACTTGATTCCAGTCGATGTTCACGTTTTTCATTTTATTAAACAAAGAAAGCAAGCTGTTTATTTCGTCTTCTGTTAGCGTAATGCCAAGTTCTTGAGCAATCCGTTCAATGAGTGCACGCATATCCGCATCTGTTTTTGGCGGATTTTTCGCTATTTCTTCTTTAATTTTTGCGAGCAGCGCGACTGCTTGATCGTTTCCGATGGATTCGCCAAGCTGTGCCGTTTTCACCATTTCTTCATTCGCTACTTTTTTCACTTCATCAGGGATCGTTTCATTCGATGAAAGTTCGTACGCTTTCATTAACCCTGTTAACGCAGCTGTTCCGGATACAGGAAACGGTGCGGTAATGTAAATGACTGCATCTTTCACTCCTGCAGTAATGAGCGCATTCATATACATTTCTTTTGTTACCCAGTTAATGTTATTTGTTTCCACTTGCAGACCGGAACCTGGTGCTCCAATCGTAATTTTTGATGACGAAATGGCTTTCGTTCCGATTTGTCCTTTCGGAATAATGTCGCCGAGATATTTATGTTCTTCTGCATTTGTAACCGTAATGATTTCAGCGTTTTCCGGTGCGTTCATTTCTTTTAATATTTGTTGCTTTTGCTGCTCTGTTAAATTTTCTCCGAGCGTAATAATGACGTCTCCTTCAATCGCATCAGCCAAACTAACTGATGGAATCATAAACAACAATAAAATAAATATCGTAAACCACTTCTTCATTTCATAACCTCCTTCAATCTCTTTCTGTACTATTGTACAAACATTTGCGTGAACATAGAAGCGAAATGTAGTAAAATGAAGCTACATTTGTTTTTACGATAGAAAGGTGGAAAAGTTTCATGAAGAAAAAAGGATATATTTTAATGGAGAATGGCGGAAAGGTGGAATTTGAACTATTCCCGAATGAAGCGCCAACAACAGTCGCAAATTTTGAAAAACTAGCGAATGAAGGATTTTATAACGGGTTGACGTTTCATCGTGTCATTAAGCGATTTGTAAGCCAAGGTGGCTGTCCAATAGGAAATGGAACAGGCGATGCAGGATATACGATTCCGTGTGAAACAGACAACAATCCGCATAAACATATCGAAGGTGCGATATCGATGGCGCATCGAGGTCGTGATACAGGAAGCTGCCAATTTTTTATTTGCCATGAACCACAGCCGCATTTAGATGGTGTGCATACTGTATTCGGTCAAGTCACTGCTGGAATGGACGTTGTAAAGGCGATGAAAAATGGAGATGTCATGAAAGAAGTAAAGGTGTGGGACGAACAATAAAGTTAAAGGAAGGATGAAGAGATGAAAAAAAACTGGGCGTTATTTTTCATCCTTTTACTCGTTAGTTTCGTTTGGGGAGCAATGTATTGGTTGTTTATTGCAAAGTCATAGACATTTCGTTTTATTGTGATATAATGAATAAAAATGGAATACGCGCATCCTTCGGGGCAGGGTGAAATTCCCGACCGGCGGTAATGAAACGAATGTTTCTTAGCCCGCGAGCCGTTAAGGCATGATCCGGTGCAATTCCGGAGCCGACAGTATAGTCTGGATGGGAGAAGGATTGCCAAAAACTCACGTCACTTATTGGAAAAAATAAGCTTGGCGATGGGTTATTTTTGCTATGCAAAAAAGGCGATCTTTACATACATCTTGCCCTAGGACGTCGTTCCTAGGGGTTTTTTTATTCATGGTGGAAAGGTGGTGCGATATGGACGAACGATATATGCGCTTGGCGTTGCAATTGGCCGAATCAGCACGTGGACAAACGTCGCCAAACCCGCTTGTTGGTGCAGTTGTTGTCAAACACGGTGAAATTGTCGGTTTTGGGGCGCACTTGAAAGCAGGAGAACCGCATGCGGAAGTACATGCGTTGCGCATGGCGGGGGAGAAAGCGGAAGGATCGACGGTTTATGTGACACTTGAGCCGTGTAGTCATTACGGTAGAACTCCTCCTTGTGCCGATTTATTAATTGAAAAAAAGGTAAAGCGCGTCGTCGTTGCGACGACGGACCCGAATCCGCTTGTTGCGGGAAAAGGCATTGAAAAATTGAAGCGAGCGGGCATTGATGTTACCGTCGGTGTATTGAAAGAAGAAGCGGATGCGTTAAACGAAATGTTTTTTCATTATATTTTAACGAACATGCCGTATGTCACGTTAAAGTATGCGATGAGTTTAGATGGAAAAATTGCGACAAAAACAGGGGAAAGCAAGTGGATTACGTCGGAAGAAGCGCGGCGTGATGTGCATCGTGAGCGACGAATGCACGATGCGATTGTTGTCGGTGTCGGCACGATTTTAGCCGACGATCCGAGCTTAACTGTTCGTTTCGGTCATGAAGGAAAACAACCGATTCGTGTTGTGCTCGATACACATTTGCGCACACCCCTTCATGCGAACGTTGTGACAGACAAGATGGCTCCGACATGGATCGTCGTCGGACATCACGTCACTGAGGAACAAATGAAGCCGTATGAACGGGCAGGTGTACAAATGATTCGCATGAATGAAAATAAAATTGATGTTCCGTCTCTTTTACTTGAGCTCGGCAAGCGAAACGTCATGTCCATATTTGTTGAAGGGGGAGCGCAAGTGCACGGTAGTTTTTTACGTTCTCGTTCCGTTCAACAAGTAATTGCGTATATCGCACCGATGTTGATTGGGGGGAATGAAGCTCCTTCTGCCATCGGTGGAGAAGGATTTGGACGAATGATAGATGCGCTTCGTTTACAAGTGAAACATGTCGAAAGGATCGGACCAGACATAAAAATCGTTGCTAAAGGATGATCGCGATGTTTACAGGGATTATTGAAGAAATCGGAACGATTCAACAAATGAAACAAACAGGGGAAGCGATCGTTTTGACGATCGAGGCAAAAAAAGTGCTACAAGACGTACAGCTCGGTGACAGCATTGCAGTCAACGGCGTTTGTTTAACGGTCACATCGTTTACTAATCGCTTTTTTACGGTCGATGTGATGCCTGAAACGGTGCGGGCGACGTCGCTTCGAACGCTTGTGGTAGGAGCGAAAGTCAATTTAGAGCGAGCGATGGCTGCGAACGGTCGCTTTGGTGGACATTTCGTTTCGGGACACGTAGATGGTGTTGGACGCATCGTTCGCAAACAGCCTGTCGCAAACGCTGTGTACTATGACATCGAAGTGCCGAGCCATTTGCGCAAATATATGATTTTAAAAGGTTCTGTAGCTGTTGACGGCACAAGTTTAACGATTTTCGGTTTAACGGATCGAACGTTTACGATTTCGCTCATTCCGCATACGCGTGAAGCGACGATTTTAGGTGCCAAAAAAGTTGGCGATATTGTCAATATTGAATGTGACATGATTAGTAAATATGTTGAACAGTTCGTTAGCGGGAAACGTGAAGGATTGACGATGCAATTTTTGCAAGAGCACGGATATAAGGAGTGAGCGCTGATGTTCCATACAATTGAAGAAGCGATTTACGATTTAATGCAAGGGAAAATTATTATCGTTTGCGATGACGAAGATCGCGAAAATGAAGGGGATTTTGTAGCACTTGCAGAAAAAGCAACGCCGGAGGTCATTAACTTCATGATTACGCACGGGCGCGGTCTCGTTTGCGTGCCGATCACCGAAGAATTAGCTGATCGGCTCGATTTAGCGCCAATGGTTAACCATAATACAGATGCCCATGGAACAGCTTTTACTGTCAGCATTGACCATAAAGCAACGACGACAGGCATTAGCGCATTTGAACGCTCGTTGACCATTCAAGAAATGCTGAATCCAGAAGCAAAAGCAAGCGATTTTAAACGACCAGGTCATATTTTTCCGCTTGTTGCGAAAAAAGGTGGAGTATTGCGTCGTGCAGGACATACGGAAGCAGCTGTCGATTTAGCTCGTCTTTGTGGAGCGAAGCCAGCAGGTGTCATTTGTGAAATTATAAAAGATGATGGAACGATGGCGCGCGTGCCAGATTTAAAGAAAATCGCGGAACAATTCGATATGAAAATGATTACGATTAAAGATTTAATCGCTTATCGCAATCGAAAAGAAAAGCTCGTCAAACGCGAAGTGGAAATTACGTTACCAACCGATTTCGGCGAATTTAAAGTGATCGGATATTCCAATACGTTAGACGGAAAAGAACATATCGCCATCGTCAAAGGTGAAATCATTCCAGATGAACCTGTGCTCGTGCGCGTTCATTCCGAATGTTTAACAGGCGATGTATTCGGCTCTCACCGTTGCGATTGCGGTCCGCAACTTCATGCTGCTTTAACGCAAATTGAAGAAGAAGGACGGGGAGTATTGCTATATATGCGTCAAGAAGGACGCGGCATCGGCTTGTTAAATAAATTGCGTGCCTATAAGTTGCAAGAACAAGGATACGATACGGTTGAAGCGAACGAAAAATTAGGTTTTGCGCCAGACTTGCGCGATTACGGAATCGGTGCGCAAATTTTAAAAGATATAGGTGTGACAAAAATGCGCTTATTGACGAACAATCCACGTAAAATTACAGGATTGAAAGGGTACGGATTAGAAGTCGTTGAGCGCGTGCCGTTGCAAATGCCAGCGAAGCGCCATAATGAGCGCTATTTGCGCACAAAATATGAAAAACTAGGACATATGTTGCACTTTTAAAGGAGGAGAAGAAAATGAACGTATATGAAGGAAATTTAGTTGGCACAGGATTAAAGATTGGCATTGTTGTTGCGAGATTTAATGAATTTATTACAAGCAAATTGCTTAGCGGGGCACTGGACGGATTAAAACGTCACGGAGTAGAAGAGCAACTGATTGATGTCGCATGGGTGCCGGGGGCATTTGAAATTCCGCTTGTCGCGAAAAAAATGGCGGAGTCGAAAAAATACGACGCGGTCATTACACTTGGTGCCGTCATTCGCGGAGCGACGAGCCATTACGATTACGTATGTAATGAAGTAGCGAAAGGAACATCGCACGCCGCTCTTTCTTCAGGCGTTCCGGTCATTTTTGGAGTGTTGACGACAGATACGATTGAACAAGCGATTGAGCGCGCTGGGACGAAAGCAGGAAATAAAGGTTGGGAGGCAGCGCTCAGCGCCATTGAAATGGCGAATGTCATGCGCACATTTTCTTAAAAAATGTTTAAAAAAGCGGCAAGACCGTTTATAATAGCAATAGCGAGTAAACAATAAGTCTTGTCGATAATGAGGGATTCATATGCTAGTTCGCTATCGAAAAAACTATGAGAAAATTGCGATGGGTCTTTTGTCGTTTATGCCAAATGAAAAAGACTTAAAACAGCTTCAACAAACGATGAAAAACTATGAAACAAACGATGACTGGCAGCTGTTTTTATGGAAGCAAGAAGAAGATCTTATTGGCATTATCGGCGTCATTGTGCGCGAACATGCGGTTGAAGTGCAACATATTAGCGTCAATCCATCCCATCGCCATCAAGGAATTGGAAAGCAAATGGTGAAAGCGTTAAAAGAATTGTATCCAAATAAGTCGTTATGCGCCAATGATATGACTGCTTCATTTTTGGATAAATGCGAACAATGACAGGGATCAACGTCCCTGTCTTTTTTGCTTTTGACGCTCACGCTCAGCAATGACATCGCTTCGGTCGCGCAACTTATGTTTATGAATAATATATTCGTTTGACATATCGCTTTTTTCTCCCCATACAAGCCCTTTTACATCGCATTGCTGTTTACATATATGCAACAAAGAAACATCGTTAATTGGAAGACAAATACTTTCATACGGTTGCCCATGATCTATTCGCTTCACGTACGTATGAAGGAGAGATACAAGTTGCTCGACATGTATGCCAAGTGCTTCGTATGCTTGTTTTTCTTTTTGACATGCACGCATGGCTTTCGTTACCATTCGTTTTGCACCAGCGATATTTCCTCGGCGATAATGGTACATTCCAACAGCAAGCTGAATAAGACCGATCCATATATGTTCCTTTGTTTGTTTCCAATGCTCTTCTAGCACTTCATGACATTCGAAATAGTCGCGCGTGGCATGGAAGTGAAGTAAATATTCGATATATGCCTGTGGATACAAGTGAAAGCCCCCTTTTTTCATATGCTTACGTGTATTATACTATTAGTTGTGAAAAAAGGTGGGATCAATGTGCATTATCATGTGAAATTAGATCAATTTGAAGGGCCACTTGATTTATTGTTGCATTTAATTCATCGATATGAAATTGATATTTATGATATTCCTGTTGCGCAAATTACGGAGCAATATATGGCTTACATTCATGCGATGAAACAATTGCAGCTCGATGTCGCGAGCGAATATTTAGTGATGGCAGCAACGCTCATTGAAATGAAAAGTAAAATGTTGTTGCCAAAACATGAAGAAACGCTAGAAGATCAAGAATTATTTATCGAAGAAGATCCGCGCGAACAATTAATGCAACAGTTAATCGAGTATAAAAAGTTTAAAGAAGCAGCGAAACAGTTGCGCGAGCGGGAAGAAGAGCGAGCGCTTTTATTTACGAAACCGCCGAGCGATTTAACCGCTTATGCGGCGAATGGTGCTCCACTTGCGCTTGATGTAGATTTGTACGATATGCTTGGAGCGCTTGCAAAATTGTTGCGGCGCAAAAAATTACAAAAGCCGCTTCATACGAAAGTGGCGCGTCAAGAAATTCCAATCGGAAGACGGATGGAAGAAATTTTACAAATATTAAAAAGCGGAGAACGAACGAACTTTTATGATTTATTTCCGTATGACGATCGTGAGCAAATTGTCGTGACGTTTTTAGCTTTGCTTGAACTAATGAAACGAGACGAAATTATTGTCGAGCAAGAAAACAATTTTGCTGATTTATATATTCGACGAAAAAGGTGATGCATATGAATGAATTGGCCATTATGGAAGCGTTACTGTTTGCGGCGGGTGAAGAAGGATTGACGTATAAACAAATGGCGGATGTGCTTGATATCCAAGAAGAGCGTGTCTATGAACTCGCCCAACAGTTGAAACGTATGTACGAAACAACAGAGCGCGGTATTACTGTTGTTGAAATGGCAGGAACGCTTCAGCTTGTGACGAAAAAACAATGCGCGCCATATTTGCAAAAGCTCGTTGAGTCGCCAACGACGTCATCGTTGTCACAAGCAGCGCTTGAAACGTTAGCGATCATCGCCTATCGCCAACCGATCACGCGGGCAGAAATTGAACAAATTCGCGGCGTCAAAAGCGATAAACCGCTTCAAACACTATTAGGAAAAGCGTTAATTAAAGAAGTAGGTCGAGCGGAAGGAACAGGTCGCCCGATTTTATATGGGACAACAAAAGAGTTTTTAGACTACTTTGGCTTAAAGACGTTAGACGAACTTCCGCCTTTGCCGCAATGGGATGAACAAGAAGAAGAACGCGAAGCCGACTTATTTTTCGAACGCCTCAACGAACAACTGCAAGAAGCGAATGAGTAAATCAAAGGTGATGGGGGATGAGTTTTCGTTTTTTCTTTGGGCTTCTTTTTATTTTTGTTTTTGGAAGAATGGTTGAATACTATGTAGAGACGTATATTTTACATCCAATTTTGCAAAGTGCCGTGCTCGCTATTTTTGTTGCTGTTGTGTTTATATTAAGTGGGAAGGTGGGCAAGCGCTACGATCTTTTAGATAAAAAAGTGAAGATGCACGTCTGGCTTCCGAGCCTCATCGGTGCATTATGTTTAGCGGTCTTTTTATATGAAATCGGCACATTACCAGGAAAGTAAACAGGTGCTTTTATGCGCCTGTTTTTTCTTTTTTGAGAAGAAGTTTTATTAATTTGTTAGGTTTCTAGTAACGGCTCTGGGGTGAAATTAATCCTATTTTTATTTTTAAATTTCTAATATTGACAAAAAAAAGAATCAATAGTAGTATTATTACGTAATTACGTAATTACGTAATAATGTAATTATGTAATTGTGAGGAGGATAGTTGGTGATTGACTTGAGAAGTGATACGTTAACCTTACCTACGGAAGAAATGAGAAAGGTTATTGCTGATGCGATAGTTGGTGATGATTGTTATGGAGAAGATGGCAGTGTTGTTGAGTTGGAGGAATATTGTAAACAATTATTTTGTGTGGAAGATGCCCTGTTTGTTCCTACGGGCACAATGGCTAATCAATTGGCGATAAAATCACAAGTAACAGAAGGTGGCATGTATGTTTAAAGTTAATGAGGGAGTTTTAACGTTTGGTATCAGGGTTTTCAATTCCATTGGTTTTTTTGTGTATGCTCCACTACTTTCTTTATGGCTAGTGGGGGTGAAAAATCTCGATATTACGGAAATGAGCGTGGTAGTGGCGGCATTTACGTTTATCTCGAAAGCAGGTAATGTATTGGTTGGGGGGGGCGTTAATAAGCTTGGGATTAAAAATAGCCTTATTGTTGGTTTATGGGGATCGGCTTTGTTGCTCACAATGTTAACGCTCCTTCACTCTTATATATTGATATTTGTAATCGTGTTACTATTGGGAATATCGCTCTCGCTTTATAATGTAAGTTTGAAAACACATATTTCTTTATTTGGGGAAAACGAGAGATTGAGAGCGTTTTCATTATTGAATATCGCTGTTAACGTTGGTGCTTCTATTGGCCCTTTTCTAGGTGGGTGGTTATTGGATTGGAATTCTGTTGGTATCATCATTGCGGCAATTGTTTGTTATGTTCTGGCCGGAGGGATTTCGTTGCTATTACCCCGCATCAACATCGAGGGTGCGGAGAAAGGGATTCATATCGTACAATTTGTTAAAAACAGCAAATCAACTCCCGATTTTTTTGTCTTTATAAGATTTATTGCTTTTTCGGGGCTATTTTGGTTTTTATACACACAACTATTCACAACTTTTCCTGTTGTCTCTTCACAACACTTTTCAGGAAAAACGATTGGATTGTTTTTTACGGTGAATGCGATGACGATTATCGTTCTTCAGGGGGTATATCCAAAAATACAGCCTAAGTGGAGAATTGAGTATTGGTACGCACTGGCCTTCGTGCTTATCGCAACATCTTATTTCTTGCTATGGATTTCACAGCATTTTTGGATCATTTTTGTCGGTGTGATCTTGTTCAGCATCGCGGAAATCATTTGGGTTCCTACGATTGATCATCAAATTGTAGAAAAAAGGGGATGTTAAGCTCTTCGTGGGCTTTTGGACTATCAGGTGTAATATGGGGAATGTGGGAATCTATCGGTGGATTTGTTGGTCTGAATCTGTATGAGTATGTTGGGCAGAAAACCTTTTTCTATCTAGCTATGATAAGTACTATGATTTTTATTGGCTATATGTTTCATCTATCATATAAAAAATGTCTTTCTTCACGAATAAAAATCAAGTAGAGAGAAAGGACTGGCGATGATGCACTTGTTATTTGTCGAGACGAATACAACAGGTACTGGTACAAAGGCGATGAAAATTGCTAAACAACTAGGTTATAAAATCCACTTTTGGACGATGGATCTAGAACAATATAAGTCCATGACAGATGACCATCCGCTGAATTTTGCTGATCAGGTGGTTATTATCAATACGTATGATACGGAGCGAATGAAGGAAGAACTGGTACGCTATGAGGTGAAATTTGCCGGAATCCTTGCTTTTGATGACTATCACTTGATTCCAGTTGCTGAATTAGCGAGTTATTTGAAACTGAACGGTCATAATATCGAAGCATTGAAAAGGGCTCGTTATAAACATATAACGAGAACTTATCTAGAAACCCAACGTTTTAGAGAGTTTTTGCAACCTGCTTTTCATATCATCCATCATCCTGATGAAATCATAAATTTGGAGATTTCGTTTCCCTGTGTTATCAAACCTGTAGATGATAGCGGAAGTAATGGCGTGACGATCTGTCAAAATCGTCATGATTTAGAAATGTCCCTGCACTACGAATGGCAAAGACAGCGTAATGAGCGCGGATATGATCTGGCAAGGACGTGGCTGATTGAAGAATGGATTGAGGGACAAGAATTTTCAGCTGAGATGTTATATACGATTCATGGATGGAAATTAATATCCGTTACGAAAAAAGAAACGTATGGTTCTCATGCCGTTGAATGTGGACATGTAACAGGTCCGAAACTAAATCCTTTTTCTGATTTAGAAGAAAGATGCAAAAAACTGCTAGATCTATTGGGGTTGAACTATGGAGCGGCTCATATAGAATTTTTTGTTCGCGGAAACAACCTATATTTGGTTGAAGTCAATCCCAGACTAGCTGGTGACTGCATACCTGAATTGGTGGAGCTTTCTACAGGGGTGGATATGGTTAGGCATGTTGTTTTACAATCAACTGGGACATATGAAGAAACAACAATTACTAGGCAACGTTATGCTGCCATTAAGTTTATCCTACCTGTTGAGCAGGGAATATATCAAACGGTTAAGGGGATGGAGGAAGCACAAAAAGTAGCGGGAATAAAAAGGATAAGTATAGGGAAGTTGCCGTTTAAGGTCAATGAAATCAAAAGCAGTTACCAAAGGATAGGATTTGTTATAGCAGAGGGCGATAGCATGGAAAACGCAATCACCTCGATACAACAGGCAATGGATCGATTAGAATGGAGGGTTATACATGGATAAATACATCATTATTTTAGGGGCAAGCCGTTACGGAGCGGAAGCAGCATTTCAATGCGGACTAAAACCTATTATTGTCGCCGATCATTACTCAAGTATTGATAAGGAAATAGCTCAACTGGCTGAAGCTGTATTTTATGTTCGTGACATTGCGGAGAAAACAGAGGTGTTTTATGCTGTCGAGAAGATTAAGAGCTTATATCAATCAGTGAAGCTCATCGTAAGCTTTACAGAATTAGGGCTAGAGACAGCTGCTTATATTAGTGAAAGGTTGCAATTGCCGACGAATTCACTTGAAACAGTGGTGAATACGAGAAATAAAAGATTGATGCGCCAAATTTTGCAGAAGGATCCAGAATTGCGACTAGACGTTGTGAGCGGCAAGGTATCTGTTCTCCCTAAACAGTTTCCATATTCAAGACCGGCCATCATCAAACCGCTTGACGGATTTGGAAGCAAAGAGGTTGATTATATTCCCAATCAACAGGAGTGGGAAAAATGGTTAAAGAGAAATCAAGCTCATCCTCACGAGTGGATCTTGGAGCCGTATATCAAAGGTCCAGAATATAGTGTGGAGACGGTATCTTGGAGGGGAACGCATTTCATTTTAGGAATAACAGAAAAACAAACAACTGGAAAGCCTCACTTTATAGAGACTGGGCATATTGTGCCAGCGAGGCTGCAACTAGAGAAAGTCAAACGAATCGAACAAGTGGTGATGAGAGCGTTATGTTTATTGAATGTTCAATATGGACCGGGGCATATTGAGATCAAATGGGATGTAGAAGAAGATAGACCAGTGGTGATTGAAATGCATACGAGACCGGGGGGAGATTTTATCCCTTATTTACATCAATTAGCGTCAGGTCTTAACCAGTACGAGTTAGGCATTTTATCTTATATAGATCAAATGCCATCCGATGTAAAACCGATTTATAAAAAAGCAAGTCTTGTGAAGTTTTTTATGTTTCCAGAAGGTGTTTTGCAACAAATTTCTCTTGAAAAAGTAGTCAATCAACGATCTATTCAAAATTGGGCTATGTATTATCGAGTAGGGGATTATATAAAGAAAGCGATCGATTCTTATACACGATCTGGACATGTGATTGTTTGTTCCGAGACGGTTGAAGAAAGTCAGCGACTATGCGAAAATTTTATTGAACAGTTGAAGTATGAAATTGTTTGTGATTAAAAACAGAAAGTATGGGATGTGCATGCAATGGCTGTATACACAGTAGAAGAAGTGAATCATCATTGTAAAGTAGAAATTTCTATTTCTCCTTTATTCGAAATGATGGCATGTTTAAGAAAGTGTTATGTTTCATTAGGAAAAATGGATAGTGAACATCATTTCCCTATTGCTCGTTTTGAAGAGTTTTTTCAAAAACATGAATTGTTGCTGAAAAAATTTTACGGTAGGTATGAGTATGGGGCACAGTTGGCGGAATTTTTGATCGATTTACCTGCCCCCCATACGTTTTCTCAACTCATGACATATGTCGATCGCGTGTCTCGATATGAGTTTTTGTATTACTTATTCGGCCGTTACTTGTCTGTAGATGAGATCAAAAATTACCTAATACAAACATCTCCTTCTTCAGATGAAATTCGCTCGAAAATTGTGTCTTTAGGGGGATTAATCAATGTTGAGCAGTTTGAGTTTGCGCAGAACTATGAACAGTATTGGAATGAGCTGGTTTATCTTTGGAGACAGTTTTATCAACAATGTTATGTTCATGTTGAGCCAGTTCTATCCCCTCTGTGGGAGCAAGCGAGTGAGCGATTGAGAGCGGAACTTAAAACATCTAGTATTGAAAAAGTAGTTCGAAAGTTATTATACGATTACCCGATTCCAGAACAGTTTCCAACGAGAGAAACGAAGTTAATTAAATTGTATCCGTCGTATTTTGTGTCACCAAAATTTATTTTGATTTGGGGACTTGGGGAATTGCATATTGTTTATGACATCAAACATTATATGAATGAAAAAGAGCTTTCTTTCAGTGGGTATCCGATGAATATGAAATGTGATGAAGGACAGATTCAGTATATCTCTGATATTTCCAAATCACTGTCTGAAATCGTTCGTATGAAGCTATTGTCATTTATTGCGAATGAAGAAAAAATAAGGTTACAGGATATGGCGAATAATTTAAATATTACTGTTGCTACTGTTTCACGACATTTAAATCTGTTAAAACAATCTAATCTGATCAAGGAACAGAAAGAAAATGGGTACCATGTTTACGAAATTAACGAAAATGAGATCCAGAGATATTGCTCTATGTTAAAAGAAACGCTATGTGTAAAAAAGAGAGAAAACGATAACTAGAACTTTGACGGATAATAATATAAACAGGTGCTTTTATGCGCCTGTTTTCTTTTCTTTAAAAATGATAAAATTTTTCGCACGATTCGTAATTTATGGTAAAATAAATGTAGCTTCGTTGTTGAAAAAGGGGGTTGAAGCAGTTAAGTAATTTCTATAATTTTTTATAAAACTCTCTACATAAATAACAAATTTTATGGTTTTATTTGTGTAGAGAGGTGATTGTTATGAAATATTACAGTATTGGCGAATTTGCAAAACTTATCGGAAAAAGTCAGCAAACTTTAAGAAATTGGGATAAAAATGACGTGTTAAAACCTGCTTATGTTGCGCCATCGGGATTTAGATATTATTCCGAACAACAGCTTCATCAAGTGCTTGGGATAAAAAAAGCGATTGTCCCTAAAAAAGTCATTGGCTATTGTCGAGTATCAAGTAAAAAACAAAAAGATGATTTGGAACGTCAAGTCGAAGCCGTACGCACATATATGATTGCGAAAGGCTATTCGTTTGAAATCATTGAGGATATTGGAAGTGGAATCAACTACACGAAAAAAGGATTAACTCGATTAATCGACATGGTTTGTAATGGTGAGGTAGAAAAAATTGTTGTTTTGTATAAAGACCGTTTGGTTCGTTTCGGATTTGAACTGATTGAACAGATTTGTAAACGTTATGAGGTAGATATTGAAATTATCGACCATACAGAAAAAACAGAAGAACAAGAACTTGTCGAGGATTTAGTACAGATTATCACCGTTTTTCGTGGCAAACTTCAAGGAAAAAGAACCAACCGAGCCAAGAAAATGATAAAGGAGTGGCTTGAAGATGATTCGGTCGATCAAAGTTAGGTTAGAGCCGAACAACAAGCAGCGAACAAAATTATTTGGATCAGCAGGTGTGGCTCGTTGGGCGTACAATTGGACGCTTGAACAACAAGAAAACAACTACAAAAACGGTGATAAATTCATCAAAGACGGAGATTTACGGAAAAGATTAACAGCTTTAAAACAAAACGACCCTAATTATCAATGGTTATATGATTATTCTAATAACATCACCAAACAAGCGATTAAAGATGCGTGCAAAGCATACAAAGACTTTTTCAAAGGAAAAACAAAAAAACCAAGATTCAAAAGCAAAAAGAGAAGCAAGCCATCTTTCTACCAAGACACAGAAAAAATCAAATTTAGTGATACGCATGTGTATATCGAAAAAGTCGGATGGGTACGTCTATCCGAACGAGGGGAAATTCCAACCAATACAAAGTATTACAACCCTCGCATCACGTTTGACGGTGTTCATTGGTATGTATCCGTGGGATATGACGTTCCAAAACCATCTGTCGCATTACACAGCCATACACTAGGAATTGATGTGGGAGTACAAAATCTAGCCGTTTGTTCAGACGGTCGGGTATTCCCAAGCATAAATAAAACGAAAGAAATCAAAAAACTAGAAAAGCGTTTGCGTCGGTTGCAACGTAAATGCTCAAGGAAGTACGAAATGAACAAAGTTCAAGAAAAAGGAGGTGTAGTCCGTTACGTCAAAACACGCAACATTACAAAACTCGAAAAGCAGATGCAGAAGATACGAATTCGATTAGAACATAAACGCATGGATTATGAGAATAAAGTGGTGAACGAGTTGGTGAGAACCAAGCCTTCTCGGATCGTCATGGAACATTTAAACATTCGTGGGATGATGAAAAACCGCCATCTATCGAATGCTATTCAACAACAACGTCTATATACTTTTAAGAAAAAAATCAAACACAAATGTGAATGGTACGGAATCGAGTTTGTAGAAGCGGATTGGTGGTATCCATCATCGAAAACATGTCATTCATGCGGATATTTGAAAAAAACACTTAAACTATCCGAACGGATATTTCGATGCGATAACTGCGGTCTTGAAATAGACAGGGATTTAAATGCAAGCATCAACCTCTCGACATATTCTGCATAAATAACTGTTTGTACCGTGAGTTACACGGGAATTCAAGCCTTCGGAGTGTCAAACAAACGAGAGTAGCTTCGGCAAAATCGGGCACGATGAATGAGGAAGCAAACAGAAATGTCTGCAAGGTTCTTGTAGAGTTTTGTAAGTTTTGCGTAACGGTGCATCGTTCGTGAAAATTATTTCGTGTCATGGATATGAATTGCAAAAAGCACAGCCGAATACGTCAGAAGATTTTTTTAATCGTTCAGAAGTGACGTTTGTTGACGATGATGGAGTAGAACGTACATTGCACGTATTATATGTTCGTTATTTCGATGAGCGTTTTTCACAATGGACACCATATGAACAAGATCCTGTATTTCAAGCGGGCGGGAAAGACGTATATTTTAAAGACATTGTTGCGCTCGTTTGTTTGCTCGTCGATCCGTCACTTCAGGCACGGAAACGTGTATATATTAGTGAAGAAGAAGAGCTTCGTCGCTACTTTTCATCCATCGATTTAGCGAAATTACCAGAGGTATTTGAGGCGCTTGCCAAAAAACAATCGTATACGGTCAAATCACCGCTTTTATTTATCTCGCAACCGTAAAGGAGGCTTGCATATGGGGAATACTGTTGTTCTTAATCAAACGAAGCAAGTGGAGCAGTTGCTAAGCCGCATTGTAGAACAAATTGCTCGCTATTTAAATGAAACGACGATTGAACAAATGCAGGAAGAATGCGCAGGCGACCGTCATTATTATGAAGGAGTGCTTGCGGATTTGCGCCGTTTAGCTGTATATGGTGAAGAAGGTGTCGATGCGTGCCGCATTGTGCTTCAAGAAGAGCCGTTTCGGAAAGCAGCAGCCGAACAAGCATTATATAAAATTTATCATTCATGTGTGGCGGAATTTTTTACCCCAAAGCGCGATTTATGGTATGAAGATAGCCGCTCAGCGTATACAGGAAGACATTCGATTAAATTGAGACAACCTGCCCCTCCATCGTTACAACAATTGCTTCATACAATTGAAGCTGATTTTCAAACGATGCGGGAAGAACTCGAATTTTATGAAACAGACTACCGAACAAAAATGATCCAATCGCAATAAGAAGCTGCGTGTGTCAGCTTCTTTTTTTGTTGCATATGATGCCGAAGGAGGTGGGAGTATGCAACAATATATTCATAGCGTGCAAGCGTGGCTTGAGAGAGTAAAGCCATATGTTGATGCAGAAGCGGTGGAACGTCTAAACGTGGAGCTAGAGCGTGGAGATGTTTTGCGCATTCATGAGGAAGCGACAAACATATATGAACAAATACAACGGAAGCGCGTACCGATTGGAGGGCATACGTTACCTCAGCTGCCTTATGCGTACAATGCCCTCGAGCCGTATATTGCCGAAGAGATTATGCGACTGCATCATGAAAAACATCATCAAAGCTATGTGGACGGTTTAAATCGGGCGGAAAAAATGATGCAACAAGCGCGTGAGAAGAATGATTATGCGTTATTAAAAAATTGGGAGCGCGAAGCTGCGTTTCATGGCTCAGGGCATTATTTGCACACAATTTTTTGGAACAATATGAAACCGCGTGGGGGCGGACGTCCAACGGGGGTGCTGCTTCAACAAATTGTGCGCGATTTTGGGAGCTTTGAAGCGTTTCAACGACATTTTACTGAAGCGGCGAAGCAAGTGGAAGGAAGCGGATGGGCGCTTCTTGTTTGGTCACCGTTTGCTGAACGGCTAGACATTTTACAGGCCGAAAAACATCAAAACGGGACGCAATGGACGACCGTTCCGCTCCTTGTGTTAGATGTATGGGAGCATGCGTATTATTTGCAATATAAAAACGATCGCGCAATGTACGTTCAACAATGGTGGAACGTCGTCAATTGGGATGACGTTCAACAGCGATTCATCAAAGCAAAAGGCCGCGTCATGTAGCGGTCTTTTTGTCATACATCGTTGACTAGCGCATACACTTGTACAAAACGGACAAAGGGATGAGGGTGTATGCGACGGCAATGGTTTGTATGGATGATCGTGCTTTGTTTTTTTTGTTCTCTTTTTCCGAATGAAGCGAAGGCGATGTCGGTGAGTGCGAAAAGCGCGATTTTAATGGAACAGACGACAGGGCGTGTGTTATTTGAAAAAGATGCGCATACAAAGCGGCGCATTGCGAGCATTACAAAAATTATGACGGCCATTTTAGCGATTGAATCCGGAAAATGGGAAGAGCTTGTGACAGTAAGTGAACGGGCGGTTCGTACAGAAGGATCTTCGATTTATTTAAAGCCGGGCGAAAAAATTGCGCTCAAACATTTAGTATATGGGCTTATGCTTCGTTCTGGAAACGATGCAGCGGTGGCGATCGCTGAGCATGTTGGCGGTAGCGTCGAAGGCTTCGTTTTTTTAATGAACAAAAAAGCTGCAGAAATCGGTATGACAAATACGGAATTTGCGAATCCACATGGGTTAGATGATGCGGAAAATCATTATTCGACTGCGTACGATATGGCGTTACTGATGCGATATGCGATGCAAAATGAGCAATTTCGCGAAGTATCGGGAACGAAATTGTATCGGGCACCAAATCCAACGGAAGATTGGGATCGCATTTGGCGCAATAAAAATAAGCTGTTAACGCATTTGTATAAATATTGTACCGGGGGGAAAACAGGATATACGAAGCGAGCGAAACGGACATTAGTGACAACGGCATCAAAAGATGGGCTTGATCTCATTGCGGTGACGATTGACGCAGGCGATGATTGGAACGATCATATGGCCATGTATGAACACGGATTTGCGCACTATGAGCTTGTGACCGTAAAAGCGGACGAGATTGTAGAACAAATTCAAGACCCATTTTATGATAAACGTCTATTTGTTGTACGCGATTTTATATACCCGGTCACCAAAAAGGAAGAAGCGCTCATTCGTTTAGAGCGGAAATTACTTCGCCCACAAGAACGATGGAAAGAGACAGGCGTGCCATCGATTGTTGGAAAAGCGGAGCTGTATATCGGCAACGAGAAAGTCGATGAAACACCTATTTTTTATAAACAACAAAAGAAAACACGTTCTTTTTTTGACTGGTTGTTAGGGGTGGGGCGCGATGGTTAATCTCATTTGGGTGGCGCTTTTGCTGATTGGGCTTGTGTTTGCGGGCATAAATGGGACGATGAAAGACGTCAACGAGGCGATGTTTCAAGGAGCGAAAGAAGCGGTAACGATTAGCATTGGTTTAATTAGCGTGCTCGTTTTTTGGCTCGGTTTAATGAAAATTGCCGAGCAATCTGGATTGCTTTCTTTTTTTGCTCGCTTGTTCCGACCAATGGCGAAAAAAATTTTCCCGGAAGTGCCGTCCGACCATCCGGCTCTTGGGTATATATTATCAAATATGGTCGCAAACATGTTCGGTCTTGGGAATGCGGCGACGCCGCTCGGCATTAAAGCAATGGAGCAATTGAAAAAGCTAAACGGCCAAAAAGAGGAACCGAGCCGCTCGATGATTACGTTTGTCGCTTTAAATACCGCCAGCGTTACGCTTATTCCTGCAACCGTCATATCGATTCGGATGACATACCACTCTGCTTCACCAGGAGAAATTATTGGCACAACGTTTGTTGCTTCACTCATTGCCACGATATCAGCGATCATGATCGACCGCGCATTTTACATACGGAGGCGTAAAAAAGGAGGGATGTAATGTACGTCATTCAATTTTTGTCGCTTTGGCTTATTCCGATGGTCATCGCTTGTATTTTACTGCATGGGACGTATAAGCGCGTTCCAACGTATGAAGCGTTTGTCGAAGGAGGAAAAGAGGGAATTCAAATTGCTTTTTCTCTTATTCCATATTTAGTAGGTATGCTTGTATCTGTCTCCGTTTTTCGCGCTTCCGGTGCCCTTGATTTTTTTATTTCGTATATGAAGCCGTTCATCGTCCCGCTCGGATTACCGCCCGAAGTCGTGCCGCTTGCGCTCATTCGTCCGATTTCAGGAACGGCATCGCTCGGCATCGTGACCGACTTAATCGCCACATATGGCCCTGATTCGTTTATCGGTCGGTTAGCTTCTACCATTCAAGGAAGCACAGAAACAACGTTATATGTACTTACCGTCTACTTTGGTGCGGTTGGTATTCGCAAAATGGGCGATGCGCTGAAAGTCGGCTTGCTTGCGGACCTCATTAGCTTTATCGCATCATTTTTTATTGTCTTATGGATGTTTGGGGAATAAAGCGGTCTTTATGATCGCTTTTTCTTATTTTTGAACTCCTGTACCGAATGTGGTAAAACTATATAGTGAGGTGAATGAAATGGAACGATTACAAAAAGTGATTGCTCATGCAGGCGTAGCATCGCGAAGAAAGGCAGAGCAATTGATCGTCGAAGGAAAAGTGAAAGTAAATGGAAAAGTAGTCACAGAGCTTGGAGTGAAAGTTAGTCCACAAGATCGCATTGAAGTAGATGGCATTCCGCTTGAACGCGAAGAGCCGGTATATTATTTGCTTTACAAGCCGCGCGGTGTCATTTCTAGCGTAAAAGACGAAAAGGGAAGAAAAGTAGTGACCGACTTTTTCAAGCATGTAAACAAGCGCATTTATCCGATCGGGCGGCTAGATTACGATACGTCAGGATTGCTGTTGTTAACAAACGATGGGGAGTTTGCGAATATATTAATGCATCCACGCTACGAAATTGAGAAAGTGTACATCGCAAAAGTAAAAGGCATTCCAGCGCGCGAAAAAGTGAAACAACTTGAAAAAGGTGTCATGTTAGAAGACGGTGTGACTGCGCCGGCGAAAGCGAAAGTATTATCAATTGATAAGCGAAAACAAACGGCGATTGTTGAGCTGCGCATTCATGAAGGACGCAATCGTCAAGTGCGGCGCATGTTTGAAGCGATTGGTCACCCTGTTTTAAAGTTAAAGCGGGAACGTTACGCCTTTTTAGATTTAAAAGGTTTAAATCCTGGGGATTACCGCGAATTGTCACCACATGAAGTAAAGCAATTGCGTGCCCTTGCATTAGCTGGTTCGCCGTATGTATCATAATTTTGTCACAGTTTGTTCAAATAATTTTCATTATTTATATAGTGGTAACTTGTATAATGAGGTTGATGAAAACGGTTTATAGGAGAGTTGGCGATGAAAGAAAAGCGATTTTGGCTTCGAACAGTCATTTTAGCCATCATGCTTGCAGCGATCGGTTATACCATTTATTCGAACGTATTTGTCGAGAAAAAAGCGATTCAAGTGGGCGATTCAGCACCAGATTTCGTACTTACTGATTTAAACGGCAACAAAATTCAACTATCCGACTACCGTGGGAAAGGTGTTTTTTTAAACTTTTGGGGAACGTGGTGTAAACCGTGTGAAAAAGAAATGCCATACATCAATAGTCAATACAACGTATATAAAAATGAAGGAGTAGAAGTGATTGCTGTTAACGTTGGTGAAGCGAAAGTGACGGTACAAACATTCGTTGATCGCTTTCAGCTTACGTTCCCAGTTGTGATTGATCAACAAGATCAAGTGATGAATGCGTACGATATTAATCCGCTGCCAACGACATTTTTAATCGACAAAGACGGAAAAATTGTAGACATTATTACAGGAACGATGACAGAAGAAGATGTAAAAAAATATATGGAACGAATTAAGCCGTAAGGGGTTTTCAACATGGAACAAGTAAAATGTGAATGCGGGCATGTCAACCCGATCGGAACGGTGCTTTGTGAAGCGTGTGGCAAGCCGCTCGAAGAGGTGCCAGCGTTATTAGATATGCGCTATGAAGGGAGCGCGCGCCGTTCACAAACGTACAATAAAACGATCATTGATAAAATTTGGAACTTTTTTTCATCTGTCAAAGTTGGAGTTTGGCTTATTGTTATTACGCTCATTGCTTCCGCAATCGGTACGATTTATCCGCAACAAATGTACATTCCGCCAACCGTATCACCAGCGGAATATTATGAGCAGCAGTACGGTTTGCTCGGAAAATGGTACTATGCGCTTGGCTTTCATGACTTGTATAGTTCTTGGTGGTACATGTTGCTTATTGCACTTATTGGCGTATCGCTTGTCATTTGTAGTTTAGACCGTGTTGTACCGTTATATCGTGCGTTAAACAATCAACGAGTGACGCGCAACGAACAATTTTTACAAAGACAACGTCTATTTAGTCGCTCGAAAGTGGAAAGTGATGAAACGGCATGGCGAAACATCGTGGACAAGTTAACAAAGCGTGGCTATCGCGTTCGAGAAGAAAACGGAAATATTTTAGCTGAAAAAGGGCGCTTTTCACGTTGGGGACCGTATGTAAACCATATTGGGCTCATCATTTTTTTAATCGGTGCCATGCTTCGTTTCGTTCCGGGCATGTATGTCGATGAAAACATGTGGATTCGTGAAGGAGAAATCAAAGAAATTCCTGGAACGAACGGAAAATATTTTTTAGAAAACAAAAAATTTATTTTTGAAGTATATGAGAAAGGAAAAGAGAAAGAAGCATTTCAAGCGGCCATTGATCGCATCGGTAGCGGAATGATGGCGAAAAACTATCAAACGGACGTCGTATTGTACGAGCGTATCGGCCCAGTCGTTCCGGGAGAAGAACCGAAATTAAAAAAAATAAAAAGCTTTTCGATTCGAGTGAATGAACCGTTAAAACACGATCATTACGCATTATACCAAGTTGATTTTAAGCTAGATGAATTAAAAAGCATGTCGTTTCATCTCACCGACAAGGAAACGAACAAATCGTTCGGTAAAATTACAGTTGATTTAATTCAACCAGAAAAAGAATATGATCTTGGTAACGGGTATAAAGTGCAACTATTAAGCTATTTTCCAGATTTTTATTTTGATGAAAACGGCAATCCAAATACGCGTTCGAAAGTACCGAACAATCCAGCATTCGTATTTAAAATGTTTGCTCCGGATCGTCCGAAAGGCGAAGTAAGCTTCACCGCCATTCGTCAAACGATTGAACCGCTTGGTAATAACAAATATAAAATGGCGTTTGCGAATATTGAAACACGAAATGTATCCGCATTAACGGTGCGTCGTGATTTTACACTTTGGATTTTAGGCGTTGGCGGCGCGATTTTTATGATCGGCCTTATTCAAGGGATGTATTGGAACCATCGCCGCGTATGGATTCAACGGATCAACGACGAGGTGCTCGTTGCCGCACATACGAATAAAAACTGGTTTGGGCTGAAAAAAGAGTTGGAAAGTATATTTCATGATACGCCGTTTGTCATGCCAATCGATCAAGCGGACAAGCGGTTATAAGGGGGGAACATCGTGGTTCAGCTAAGTAGCACGTTACTATACGTGGCATTTGTTCTATATTTAGTTGCAACGCTTTTCTTTGGTGGCGCGATTCGTGTCAAAAAGAAAGAAGGGGTAGACCGTTGGGCAACGATCGGGATTTTTGTGACGATCATTGGTTTTGTCGCTCAACTCGGTTATTTTATTACGCGTTGGATTGCCGCTGGACATGCACCTGTCAGCAATTTGTTTGAGTTTACAACGTTTTTTGGCATGATGCTTGTCGGCGCGTTTATCGTCATTTATTTTATTTACAAAACGAGCTTGCTCGGCTTATTTACTTTACCGATTGCCATTTTAGTCATCGCTTATGCGAGCATGTTTCCGCGGGAAATTTCACCGCTCATCCCAGCTTTACAAAGCGATTGGTTGCATATTCATGTGACGACAGCAGCAGCTGGAGAAGCCATTTTAGCTATTAGTTTTGCCGCCGGACTCATTTATTTAATTCGCGTTGTCGATCAATCAAAACCGAGTAAGCGAACGTTTTGGCTTGAATTTGTATTATTTTTCTTAATAAGTACGCTTGGTTTTGTCATCGTGACAACGTCGTTTCGCGTTGCTGGTTATGAAGCAACATTTGAGTGGATCGATAAAAATGGCAAGCAAGATGAAATGGTATACCATATGCCCGCGCTTGTTGGCCCGCATGAAGGAGTGCTAAAAACAGAAGAGCGCATGAAGCCGCTTGTGGACATGCCAGCGATCATTAACGCGCGGAAATTAAATACGGTCATTTGGTCTTTATTTTCTGGGCTTGCGCTATACGGATTGCTTCGCCTGCTTTTACGCAAACGTATCGCAGCCGCATTACAACCGCTTGTGAAAAACGTCAATTTAGATTTAGTTGATGAAATCGGTTATCGTTCCGTAGCGATCGGCTTTCCAGTATTTACGCTCGGTGCGCTCATTTTTGCGATGATTTGGGCGCAAATCGCATGGACGCGTTTTTGGGGATGGGACCCGAAAGAAGTATGGGCGCTCATTACGTGGTTGTTTTATGCTGCCTTTTTACATTTGCGACTATCGAAAGGATGGCATGGTGAACGTTCCGCATGGCTTGCGGTTATTGGCTTTGCGATCATTATGTTTAACTTAGTGGCGGTAAACTTAGTCATTGCCGGTTTACACTCATATGCTGGATCTTAAAAACGCCTTCGTCACGAAGGCGTTTTTTCATGAAAAATCTCGCAGGAACCCCCTGCTTTTAAGCATGGGGAAGAATGCGAGTTTTCTTTATGAGAAGTAGAAAAAAGTTTGGCGGTTTTGTACAATAGAAAAGGAGGAGGTATGACATCATGGAGAAGGAAATTAAAATTTTAGTTGTGGATGATGAAGAACGAATTCGCCGCTTGCTTCGCATGTATTTAGAACGTGAGCAATATGTCATTGATGAGGCGGAAAACGGCGAAGAAGCGCTAGCGTTAGCCATTGAAAATGATTATGATTTAATTTTGCTTGATCTCATGTTACCAGGAAAAGATGGGATTGAAGTATGTAAACAGTTGCGTGAGAAAAAAGCAACGCCTGTCATTATGTTGACAGCAAAAGGAGAGGAAGCGAACCGCGTGCAAGGGTTTGAAGCAGGAACGGACGATTATATCGTAAAACCGTTCAGTCCGCGTGAAGTGGTGCTTCGTGTAAAAGCGCTGCTTCGTCGCACAGCCAACTCTCCATATGTACCGACAGATACGACAGCACGGGATGTGCTTGTTTTCCCGCATTTAACAATTGATCATGATGCGCATCGTGTGACAGCGGATGGACATGAAGTCAGTTTAACTCCGAAAGAATATGAGTTGCTTCACTTTTTAGCGAAATCGCCAGATAAAGTGTTTGACCGTGAACAGTTGTTAAAAGAAGTATGGCATTACGAATTTTTTGGCGACTTGCGCACAGTGGATACGCACGTCAAGCGATTGCGTGAAAAATTAAATAAAGTGTCGCCAGCTGCAGCGAAAATGATCGTCACCGTTTGGGGTGTCGGGTATAAATTTGAGGTCGTGAATGAATGATGGCGTTATGGCGTAGTGTAGTCGGCAAACTATGGCTGACGATTTTGTTGCTTGTTGCTTTCGTCCTTTTTATTTTAACCGTCTTATTGCTCGGTTTTTTTGAAAAATATTATTTAGAAAAAACAAGTGATCAACTTACTCAACAAGCGACAAAAGTGGCTCGCGTTGTCGCTGAACATGACGAGCAGTTTGCGCGCTCCATTGCGTGGACGATGGTGGATGATGTAACAAAGTTAATGATCATTATCGATGATCGTCATTATTGGTATTCGCCAAATGAAAAACTTCCTGATTTGCCGCTCTCGTTCATTCAGCAAGATCAACAGTTAGGGCGCGTATTTGATGGGAAAAAAGTAGTGAAACGAACCCTTATGCCAAATCAAACGATGCGAAACGACGAATATAACGAACTATTTATTGTCGGTGTTCCGCTTCATACGTCGGATGGAAATGGCGCGGTATTTGTATATCAGTCGTTAAAAGCGGTAGAAGAAACGACAAAGCAAACGACAAAATTTATTTTTCTTGCCGCGTTTATCGCCATTGTATTAACGACCGTGTTTGCCTTTTTCTTATCTACACGCATTACAGCGCCGCTTCGAAAAATGAGGCAAGTGGCATTCGAAATTGCGCGTGGAAAATTTGATTCAAAAGTGCCGATTGTCACGCATGATGAAATCGGGGAACTTGCGATGGCTTTTAATCAAATGGGACGGCAGTTGCAGTTTCATATTAATGCGTTAAATCAAGAAAAGGAGCAATTAGCAAGCATTTTAAGTAGCATGGCCGATGGTGTCATTACATTCAATCGAAACGGGGAAGTGCTCATTACAAACCCACCAGCTGACCGATTTTTACAAGCGTGGTATTATGAACAAGGGCAAAGCGATGATTTATTGCCACTTCCTCCCGAAGTGAATGAATTGTTTACGAAAGCGGTCGCGGAGGAAAAAGAACAAGCGATAGAAATGGCTTTACAAGGTCGCAATTGGGTCATTGTTATGACGCCGTTATACAATGGCAAAGTCATTCGGGGAGCTGTTGCGGTGCTTCGCGATATGACGGAGGAACGACGGCTTGATAAGTTGCGCAAAGATTTTATCGCAAACGTCTCGCATGAGTTGCGCACGCCGATTGCGATGTTGCAAGGGTATAGCGAAGCGATCGTCGATGATATTGCCGCGACAGATGAAGAGAAAAAAGAATTGGCAAAAGTAATTTACGATGAATCGTTGCGCATGGGTCGCCTTGTCAACGATTTGCTTGATTTAGCGCGCATGGAAGCAGGGCATTTAACGCTTCATGAAGAACAAGTGCCGCTTAGACCGTATATCGAGCGCATCATTCATAAGTTTCAAGCGTTAGCGAAAGAAAAAGGAGTTCATTTGCTTGTTGAAATGAACGATGAGCTCATCGTTTCATTCGATCCTGACCGAATTGAACAAGTGTTGACGAATTTAATCGATAATGCGCTTCGTCATACAGATAACGGTGGCGAAGTACGTGTCATTGTCGATGCAGGGGAAGAAGTCGTGCGCATCTCTGTGCAAGATTCTGGCTCAGGCATCGCAGAAGAAGATTTGCCGTTTGTGTTTGAGCGTTTTTATAAAGCAGATAAAGCACGCACGCGCGGGCGCTCAGGTACAGGTTTAGGTCTTGCGATTGCGAAAAACATCGTTGAAGCGCATAAAGGAACGATCGCTGTCCATAGCAAACTAGGGGAAGGAACGACGTTTACGTTTACATTGCCATTGAAGTAGAAAATTTTTATTGTCATCAGTGACGTTTTTCGTTATGATAGAAACGTAGAAATTGTTCGACAATTACATACGTTCGTTGCAAAAAGGTGTCGAACGGGCAACCTAGTAGACTTAATAGGGAATCTGGTGCAAGTCCAGAACTGTCCCCGCAACTGTAAATGCTGACGAAATGAAAACCGCCACTGTACAATTTGTACGGGAAGGCTTCAAAGTAGGATGACGCATAAGTCAGTAGACCTGCCTTTTTGCACCGTCATTCGCGTCTTCGGGGAGTGAGACGGCGAAACGACAAGGGGAAGTGATTGTCTTTTGTTGTTTCCAGCTCATTCCATTAGGAATGGGCTTTTTTATTTGACATACATAAAAGGGGGAAAAACGATGAAAAAATGGAAACAATATGTGTGGCTTCTTGCGCTCGTATTGACGCTCGGATTAGCCGCGTGCAGCAATAACGCGGAGCCAGCGAAAGAAACGAAGCAAGAGGCGAAAACAGAGGAGGCTGCATTTCCGGTTACGGTAAAAGATGCGGTTGGCGATGTCACGATTGAAAAAGAACCGACAAAAATCGTTTCACTCATTCCGAGCAATACAGAAATTGCATACGCGTTAGGGCTTGGCGACAAAATTGTCGGTGTAAGCGATTTTGATAACTATCCAGAAGATGTGAAAAACAAAGAAAAAATTGGTGGCATGGAGTTTAATGTTGAAAAAATTATTTCACTTCAACCAGACATTGTGCTTGCGCATGCATCAAGCGCTCACAATTCTGAGGAAGGATTAAAGCAATTAAAAGATGCAGGCATTACAGTGATTGTTGTGCCAAACGCCACATCGTTCAACGATGTATATGCGTCGATTGAATTGATCGGGAAAGCGACAGGGAAAGAGAAAGAGGCAGCCGATGTTGTGCAGCAAATGAAGCAAAAAATTGATGCCATTGCGGAAAAAGCAAAAGAAGTAAAAGAAGAAGCAACCGTTTGGGTGGAAGTTTCTCCTGCACCTGAAATTTATACGGCTGGAAAAGGAACGTTTATGGATGAAATGTTAACGATCATTCATGCGAAAAATGCAGCAGGCGATCAAGAAGGATGGCCGATGTTTACAGAAGAAGATGCGGTGGCGTTAAATCCAGATGTCATTATTACGACATACGGTTATTACACACCGAACGCTGTCGAGCAAGTGCTCGCTCGCCCAGCTTGGAAAGATGTCCCTGCAATTAAAAATAAACGAGTATACGATGTCAATTCTGATTTAGTTTCTCGTCCAGGACCACGTTTAGCTGAAGGGGTCGAAGAAATTGCCAAAGTCGTTTATCCAGACATTTTTAAATAATTACATGAGCGCATCGCTTATTGCAACGATTGCCTTGTTATTAGGGGTATCGATTGGATCACAATCGATTCCCTTTTCTTCTATATGGGAGACGGTATTACATCAGTTGTTTCATACGCCGACAAATGTTCCTGCCACCGTTTCGCAAATTATTGTTGCGATTCGTTTACCGAGAGTGATACTCGCCTTTCTGATCGGGGCATCATTAGCACTGGCAGGGGTAGCGTTTCAAGGACTTTTGAAAAACGTTCTTGCCGATCCGTATACAATCGGGGTATCGTCTGGGGCAGCCGTTGGCGCAGTGCTCGTCTTTTTCTTTCAGCTTCAGTTTTCGCTTCTCGGACGTTTTACGCTCCCGATCGTTAGCATTATATTTGCGCTCGTGACATTATTGTTTGTTTTATTATTTGCACGGCTTGCGGAACGAAATATGGCGATGGAGACGATTGTTTTAATCGGTATTATCATAAATGCGTTTTTCGGTTCGCTCATTTCGCTTATGGTCGCTTTTAGCGGCGAAGAATTGCGTCAAGTCATTAGCTGGCTCATGGGGAGCGTGGCGATGCGCGGCTGGTCGTACGTGTCTTTATTTGTTCCGTTTTTTATCATCGGTTCTCTCGGTTTATTTGCACATATTCGGGAGTTAAACGCTTTTTCATTCGGTGAACGGGTCGCTGCCAATATTGGTGTACATTTGTTACAAAAAAAGCTAGCGATTTTACTTAGCGCCTCCTTGCTTACAGGAGGGGCGGTAGCGGTATCGGGAACGATCGGATTTGTCGGGCTCGTTATTCCGCATATGACTCGCCTTATTTGCGGGGCGAATCATCGAAAATTGTTGCCGCTCTCCTTTTTATACGGCGGAACGTTTTTAGTATTAGCGGATGTCGTCGCGCGAACGATCGTTTCACCGCGAGAGTTGCCGATCGGGGTCATTACCTCTCTCATCGGTGCCCCTTTATTTGCAATATTGTTGTTTAAAAGTTTAAGACGGAAGACGGGATCAACATGATTGATGTGAAAGACGTTTCGTATCGATATGGTGAAAAACAAGTATTACGACATGTTTCATTTACAGTATATGAAGGAGAGTTTTTCGGTATTTTAGGTCCGAACGGATCAGGAAAAACGACGCTAATGAAACTGTTAAGTCGCGAACTTGCTTTACAGCAAGGGGACATTTTTGTTTGTGGTCAACATATTGAAACATATAAGCCGAAACAATATGCAAAATTGATCGCTACGTTGCCGCAACATACAGATGTTTCGTTCGGATATACAGTGAAAGAAATGGTTGAGCTCGGTCGCTATCCTTATCAATCAACTCTTTTTCCGAAATGGACAAAGGAAGATGAGCAAGTGGTTAGTGATTCACTCCATGCGGTGACATTGGCGCATAAACAACATGCTTTATTAGAGCAGTTAAGCGGTGGAGAACGTCAGCGCGCTGCACTTGCTCGAGCGCTGGCGCAACAACCGCGCGTATTGCTCCTAGATGAACCGACGAACCATATGGATGTGGCACAACAATTTAAATTGCTTAATTTGTTAAAGCAATCGAAGCTGACGATCGTTGCTATTTTCCATGATATAAACATTGCATCGCTTTATTGCGATCGTCTTCTTTTTTTGCGAGATGGAGAAGCCGTTGCATGTGGTACACCGAAAGAGTTGTTAAATGAATCGATGATTGCATCCGTATTTGAAACAAACATGAAACGATATGAGCATCCGGTGTTGCCAAAACCGCTTGTGACGTTCGTTCCGTTTTTAGAGCAGCCTATGAATGATGTGCTATGGCATGTCAAGCAAAAGGAAACGATGATCGTCATTGAAACAGCAAAACCGTTTAAAGTGCTTTCCTCTGCGCTCGTTGGCGGCGGAACGCGCTGGGCAACGACGTTTGTCAATCGGCATGTGCCGCTTGATTATCGTTGTGATGATGCAAAGAAAGAGATGATTCAATTTTTGCGACAACACGGTTTTGATGAGCAGTGGACCGTTGGGATGATGACCGCTGTTTATGTAAATGATGTCGCGTTTGCGTCTGCTCATGAAGATGTTCGCCTTTTTGTTGCCGTAACGGCTGGGGTTGGAAATGCGGTTGATAGTGCACAGGCGTGGCGCCGTACAGATGTAGTCGCTTCTCCGGGAACGATTAATACGTTCATTTTTATTGATGCGCATTTATCAGAAGCCGCGTTTGTGCAGGCGTTAATGACCGCAACAGAAGCAAAAGCAAAGGCGCTGTACGATAAACAAGTCATCGATCCCCAAACCCACACAATTGCGACAGGAACATCGACAGATTCGACGGTCATCGCTGCATCTCAACAAGGAACGTATTATGAATACGCTGGAACGATTACATCGATTGGTAAACAAATCGCTCGTTTCGTATATGAAGCGACGCAAACAGCCATTGATCGCTACCGACAGCGAAAGGGTGACGGTCGATGACGCACATATGGGCTGTGTGGCTTGCGCTTTTGCTCGATCGCATATTTGCTGATCCTCGCCGCTTTCATCCTGTTTGTTGGATTGGGCAAATGATTGCGTTCATGGATCGTCGTTTGAACAAAGGAAAATGGAGAAAAGGAAAAGGAATATTCACGCTGTTTGTCGTTTGTGCGGTGACGTTAATCATAAGTTACGGACTAATTGCTAGCGCCTACCGACTTTCATTTATATTCGGGATATTCATTGAAGCAATAATCATTTTTACTTCGATTGCGCCGACAAGTTTAGCGAACGCAGCGTATGATGTCCTCGATCCGTTAGAAAAAGGGGATATTGATGAAGCGCGAAAAAATGTCGGGATGATTGTCGGGCGTGATACAAAAACGTTGCAGCAAGAAGGGATCGTACGTGCATGTGTGGAAACAGTAGCCGAAAATACGAGCGACGGAGTAACTGCCCCTCTTTTTTATGCTTTTATTGGCGGGGGAGCGTTAGCGATGTTGTATCGCGCCGTAAATACGTGCGATTCGATGCTCGGCTATAAAAACGAACGATATGCTCAATTTGGTTGGGCATCGGCTCGATTAGATGATGTACTCAATTACATTCCTGCTAGACTGACAGCGTTCGTTATGCTATTTGTTCATCGTGCGAATAAACGAGAATGGAAACTATTATTTCGCGATGCTCGTAATCACCCAAGTCCAAATAGCGGATGGTGCGAAGCGGCGATGGCCGCGTTGTTACATGTTCAACTCGGAGGAGTGAACACATATCACGGTGTCATATGTGTCCGACCAACGATTGGAGATGCGTCTGTTCCGCTGGCTGCTCGGCACATTAAACGAGCGGTGGCAATCATGATACGCACGACCGTTGCTTTTACGATAGGAGGGAGTTTGCTTGCGCTTGCCTGCACATGGGGCTAATCCACATCGTTTATATGAAGCGATGCAAATGAATATGCCAAGCTTATATATTGATTTTAGCGTCAATGTCAATCCAATGCAGTACGAATATATACTAACAGAACAGCAGTGGTTACGTTGGATGAGCGAATATCCAGAAGAGCGAAGCGAGTCGCTTCAAACGATGATTGCTGAACGAGAGCGTGTCGCGCGCGGCCATGTATTTGTCGGAAATGGTGCTGCCCAATGCATTTATTTGCTTGCTGAACAATTTGCCGGTCAACATATTGGTATCATTGAGCCGACGTTTACAGAATATCGTCGCGCCTGTGAAGCTTACGGTTGTACCGTTCACTCGTTTATGTTAGACGAACATTGGCAACCACCGATTGAACAAATCATAGAAAGCTTGCCGTCTTTACACGCGCTATTCGTTTGTCATCCGAACAATCCAACAGGCACGATATGGCCGAAAGAAACGATGTATGCTTTATTAAAAGCAGCAAATGATGAAGGGGTATATGTCATTGTCGATGAAGCGTTTTACGATTTTTGGCTCGATGGTTATTCCGTTTCTTCTTTTTTGCACACATTTGATCGTTTAATTGTGCTACGGTCATTAACGAAAATGTACCGATTGGCAGGTGTACGGCTCGGTTATGTATTAGCGCATGAGCATGTCGTAAAAAAGTTAACGGAAAAACAACCGCCATGGAGCGTGAACACGATCGCTCAACAAATCGGAAAACAATTATTGAACGATGAGGCATTTGTTGAACGAACAAAAACATACATCGCTTCAGAGCGAAAACGAATATTTTCACAGTTTACTGAGCTCGGTTATCGCTATTCACCGTCTGTTGTCAATTTTTATATGTTGCATGATGAGACGATGACACTTTTTCCTTTTTTGTTGCAACACGGCATTGTCGCTCGTCATACGTTTAATTTTCAAGGACTGGACGGAAAATATGTTCGTTTTGCGGTTCGAACGAAAGAAGAGAATGATCGGCTCCTGCTTTGTTTAAGGCGGTGGAATAAATGATCGTATTTATTAGCGGTGGAGTGCGCAGCGGAAAATCTTCATTTGCAGAACAATGTGCAAAAATGATGGCGGAAACAACACATTCACTTCATTATATTGCGACAGCGATACGCACAGATGAAGAAATGGAAGCGCGCATTGCTCATCATCAAAAACAACGAAAACGTGATCGGTGGCAAACGTGGGAACAACCGTATGATCTCGATCGCATCATTTATATGTTTTGTAAACGTGATATCGTCTTGCTTGATTGCTTGACAAATTTATGGGCAAATGAGTTGTTTCGCGATCATATATGGGATGTACATGGAAAAGTACCGCGCATCGTTCAACAAATAAAACAGTTAAGTGACAAAGCTAAAGGACTAATCATTGTAAGTAATGAAGTGTTTTATGACGGTGTACCTAATGAACGAGGAACGTATATGTATATGCACGGTCTCGGTTTATTGCACCAACATCTTGTTACATTAAGCGATGTGGCGATTTTGATGCGTTACGGATTGCCAATTGTAAAGAAAGGAAGATGGCCATGTGGCGTGGTGTAATGTTGGCTGCACAATTTTTAACTGTGTTTCCGCTTCGTATGCAAGTGGATTGGAATGAGCGAACAGCGCGCGCGGCTGTTCTGTCGTTTCCGTTCGTCGGTGCGATGATTGGAGCGTTTCTCGTTGCTTTGTACATGTTCATGTTTCATCATGTGTCTGTGCTCGTCTTATCATTTTTGCTCATGTTTTTTTCTATCTTTCTTTCCGGAGGTTTGCATGCTGACGGATGGATGGATTGTAGCGATGCGTATTTTTCATATCGCGATCGACAGCGCCGTCTAGATATTATGAGCGATTCGCGTGTCGGGGCGTTTGCGGTGCTCTCCATTTTATTTTTACTTGGTTTCCGTTTCGTTTTTATGTTTGAGACCGTTGCGCACATGTCGTTGTTTTCTCTTTTTTGCCTTCCGTTACTTTCACGTCTTGGCATGACGTTGCTTTTATTGACGACGCCACTTGCGAAACAGACAGGGATGGCAGCAGCATTTCGTCAACATGTCGATCACCGCTACGTACCTTTCGTTATGGCCTACGCATTCATTGTTTTGTTATCGAGTGAAACGATCATATTGTTTTTGGCGCTTATGTTGTTTTATGTTGTCGCGCGTGCGTTTGCTATGAAGCAATTCGGTGGAATTACAGGCGATGTGCTTGGGGCGTTTGTGGAAGGAGGCGAAACGTTTTTATGGCTCGTCATTTGGCTATTACATACGTTCGCCATTTTATAACGAAAGAAAATGAAGCGAAACAATATATCGGCTGGACGAATGTGCCGGTAATTGAGCGAAAAAATGTGTCGCATGAGCTGAAACCAGAAATCGTTATGACAAGCGATTTGCTCCGCTGTCGCCAAACGGCGCATTTGTTGTTTCCGAATCACGTCATTGAATGTTCTTATCGTTGGCGAGAACTGAATTTTGGTGATTTTGAAGGAAAAACATATGAACAATTGCAAACAGTCAAAGCATATCACCGTTGGTTAGATGATCCGTTTCGCTATGCGCCTCCAAATGGTGAGACGCTTCCTCAGTTTGAAGCTCGTATTGAACAAGCTGTTAGCGATGCGATTCATCGGTCCGTTTCACATCTTGTCGTTGTGACGCACGGCGGGGTCATTCGTTATATATTATCGAAGTACGCACCGGACATTCGTCCGTTTTGGGAATGGCACGTTCCGTTTGGCGAAGGAGTGACGCTTTATAATACGAAGGAACGATGGGAGGAGAGAAAGCGATGCATTTCGTTAGCGGCGGTGCATTTCAAGGGAAGCGAAAATGGGTAAATGCCCATTATTCATTCACGCATACATCATACAGTTGGTATTGCGCGTATGAAAATATGTTTCCGCTTCCACATGACGAAACCGCGGCTGTTGTTGTGCTTGAAGGAATAGAACATTGGATTCGCGAATATTTTTTTCCTTATACGGACGATGAAAAAGAAGCGATCCGATCGTATATGTGTGCGTGGAAGCAATGGGAACAAGCGGGAGAACGGACGGTCGTTTGGATTGGTTGCGATATTGGGCAAGGTATCGTGCCGATCGAAGCGCATGAACGAGCATGGAGAGATATGGTTGGCTGGACGTATCAACAGTTAGCGAGCATATGCAACCGTGTCGATTACGTATGGTGTGGAATCAATGAACGAATCAAATAGGAGGGAGAACATGAAGTTATATACAAAAACAGGTGATAAAGGACAAACGAGTTTAGTTGGAGGGCGAGTCGATAAAAACGATGTACGTGTTGAAGCGTATGGAACGATTGATGAAGCGAATTCTGTCATCGGTTGGGCAATGACGTTATTACAGGATGAGAAGTTTCGCGACATTTATGAAGAATTGCAACGCATTCAACATGAACTTTTTGATTGTGGTGGTGATTTAGCTATTGTCGGTGAAAAAATGCCATACAAAGTAAAAGCGGACATGGTGACGTTTTTAGAGGAACGTATCGATGCATATATTCAACAAGCTCCGCCGCTTGAACGGTTTATTTTGCCGGGAGGTTCGCCACAAGCAGCAGCTTTGCATATGGCACGTACCGTGACGCGAAGAGCAGAACGTTGTGTCGTTGCGCTGATGAAGCAACAACAAACGAATGAAGTCGTCTTACAATATATGAATCGTTTATCAGACTATTTATTTGCGATTGCACGCGTTGTTAACGCTCGTTTACACGTAAAAGACGTAGAATATGAACGAAGCGCCATCGTGTTTCGTGATAAAAATGAAAAAAAGGGTGAATCGGAATGAGGCGTTTCACGTTGCTCGTTATGTTTATTAGTTTATCCGTCATCGGTTCACTTATAAAAATCCCATTTACGATTGGAAGCATTGCATTAGATAGTGCACCGGCAGTTGTGGCTGCGTTTTTGCTCGGTCCAACAGCTGCTGCGGTTGTTGCAAGTGTTGGGCATATTGTATCTGCTCTATTTGGCGGATTTCCGCTTGGGCCTTTTCATATACTTGTGGCGGTGGAAATGGCAGCTCTTTTATACGTTGTCGGCTTATTAATGAGAAGAGGATGGTTCATTTCTAGTTATGTATGTTTTTTCATCGGTAATGCACTAATTGCACCGTTGCCTTTTGTATGGATCATGAGCCCAGCATTTGTATTTTCCATCATCCCTTCCCTTATGCTAGCTACGGGAGTCAATGTGGCGATTGCAGTTGTCGTTTCCAAAACGTTGCAACGAGTATGGAGGGAACGGCATGCGTGACGTATTATGTGTGCCGCTTGATGAAGAAAACGAACTCGTTTTGGCGACAGATTGTTCAGGTGGCATTGGTTTAAAACAAGATGATGTTGTAAATGTGCCATACGATGTTGTTGCGTACTATGGTGCACGAGTAGCATGGATGGAATTAATGAGTATAGGAGCCACACCAAAAGCTTTTGTTTTACAAAATTTTGTAAACGATCATGCATGGGATGCACTTGTCGCAGGCGTTCAACAAACGATGGAAGAATTGCAGTTGTCGCTCCCTATAACAGGAAGTAGCGAGTCAAATATGCCGCTCATACAATCAGCTGTCGGTTTTGTAGCTGTCGGCACGGTGCGCAAAACAGAAAAAAGGATAAATGTTACGCCAAATGATGCATGTTGGGCGGTCATTGGCGAGCCGCTCGTTGGAGAAGCGGTTATACAAAAAAAAGATCGGATCATTCCGCTTTCGTTATTTCGCACGTTGTTGCAGTTAGATGGTGTATATGAAATCATTCCAGTTGGCTCAAAAGGAATATGGCATGAGTGGAAGCTTGTTCATGGGGAACGACCACTTCGTTGTTCCCTTCCGCTACATGCTTCTGCTGGTCCAGCTACGTGTGTGCTTATTAGCTATCATCGAGCGCAACAACATTTCTTGCAATCACTTGTTGGAACACTTTTTTATCCTATTGTAAAGCAATTGTAAAATGTAACCTTCTATCGTTCTAACCGTTTGCATTTTTGCATACAACATATATGGTTATCGCAAACGGGAGGGAATAGACGATGGAAGATATGATGAAACGAGTGCTCGTTGTTGTTGGTATGGCCGCGTGCATTCATTTATTGTTTCTTGTTGGTTTAAATAACTAGAAAAAGAGAGAGATGTGCTATATAATGTAAAACAATACGAGAGAGGGGGAGAGAACAATGTTAACAGATTACCATAATCATTTAGAGCGCGGGACGTTAACGCTCGACTATTTGAAGCAATTTACGGACGAAGCCGCGCGAAAAGGCATTGAACATTTCGGTATTTCCGAACATGCGTATCACTTTTATCAAACGAAAAACATTTTATCGAATGCGTGGATTGAAGAGCGACGCTATTATGATATGGCTGATTACGTTCGTTTATTTCACGAAGCGTGGAATGCTGGAATTGATGTGAAAATGTCGATTGAAATGGACTACACGCCAGGTAAACATGAAGAAATGGCGCAATTTATTCGCGCTTACGATTTTGACTATGTCATCGGCTCGATTCATTGGGTGGATGACTTTGGCATTGATTTAGCTGAGTTTCGAAAAGAATGGGATCGTCGTGATCTATATGATACATACCGAAAATATTTCGATCAAGTCGTGACGTTAGCTGAATCGAACTTATTTGATATCATCGGTCATTTGGATTTAGTAAAAATTTTTAAATACGTGCCAGAAGATGAGGAATTTTTGCTTGAACAGTACGATCGGGCAACGACAGCACTAGCAAACTCGAAAACGTGCGTAGAAATTAGTACAGCAGGATTGCGTAAACCAGTCGGAGAGCTATACCCTGATCCTCGTCTACTGCAAATGTGCTATGACAAAGGCATTCCGATTGTGCTATCGTCTGATGCGCACGTTCCTCAAGATGTCGGGGCGGATTATGATCGAGCGATCGCTCTCGCAAAAACAGTCGGTTACACTGAAATTATGACGTTTTCTAAAGGACAACGAAAAGCCGTTCCGCTTGGATAAAAAAGGTTCAGCCACGAGGCCGAACCTTTTATACTTCCAATCTTTTTACAACGTCAATATCGTCAATTTTCTCAAGTATTTCAACGAGTGCATCATCGAGTGGTTTATCGAGCGAAAGCATCATAATCGCTTTTCCGCCAGCTTCTTGGCGACCGACTTGCATCGTTGCAATGTTTACTTGATGGTCTCCTAAAATGTTTCCGACTTTTCCGATCATTCCTGGTTTGTCATGATGTTGAATGTATAGTAAGTGTCCTTCTGGCGCAAAGTCGATCGCAAAGCCGTTAAAATGAACGATGCGATCGCCATAGTGGGCGATGTGCGTTCCTTTCATCGTAAACGTTTTGTTTTCGCCATATACCGTTAATGTAATGCTGTTGTTATAGTCATTGCCATTAGCTGAAAACTTTTCGCTAAAGGCGATGCCACGCTCTTTAGCAATCATCGCCGCATTCACTTCATTGACTGTTGAAGCGACGCGCGGTTTTAAAAATCCAGCGAGCAAGCTACGTGTAATAAATGTCGTTTCTAAATCGGCGACGGAACCGGAATACGTAATTGCAATTTCTTGTACAGGTTCGCTCATATATTGGGAAGCGACAATGCCCATTTTGCGAGCTAATGTATAAAACGCTTGAATTTTTTCGTATACATCTTTTGATAATGTCGGTAAGTTGATGGACGATGTGACCGGTTTGCCTTGTAAAAATTTTAATACTTCTTCGGCGACTTGTGTCGCGACATTCACTTGCGCCTCGATCGTTGATGCCCCAAGATGCGGAGTGACGATGACGTTATCAAACGAAAGAAGCGGATGATCTCCTGGTGGCTCTTGTTCAAATACATCGAGGGCGACGCCTGCCACGTGTCCGTTTTCTAAAAACGAAACCAGTGCTTGTTCATCGATAATTCCACCGCGCGCGCAGTTAATTAAATAGACACCTTTTTTCGTTTTTGCTAAGTTTTTTTGGCCGAGAAGACCTTTCGTTTCTTTTGTGAGCGGTGTATGTACCGTAATGATATCCGCTTGCGCAAGCAATTCATCAAGCGTGCAAACATCGACGCCAATTTTTTCTGCCCGTGCTTTCGTCAAAAATGGGTCGTACACATGAACGTGCATACCGAACGCGCGCGCCCGTTTCGCTACTTCAGAACCGATGCGCCCAAAGCCAATGATTCCTAAATGTTTTCCGAATAACTCGACACCGACGAAAGCGGAACGATTCCATTCACGTGATTTGACTGAAATGTGCGCTTGTGGAATACGGCGCACTAATGAAGCCATCATCGCAAATGTATGTTCCGCTGTAGAAATCGTATTGCCATTTGGAGCGTTAATGACGACGACACCGTATCGTGTCGCTGCGTCAACGTCGATATTGTCGACACCGACTCCAGCACGCCCAACAATTTTTAAATTCGGCATGTTTTGAAGGAGTTGTTCTGTGACTTTCGTTGCGCTACGAACGAGCAACGCATCAAACGTGTCAAGCTCATTTTCTACTTCTGTGACTTTCTTTTGTACGACTTCAATCGTTGGATCAGCAAGAAGTGGGGCAAGACCTTCTTCGCTCATCGCATCAGATACTAAAATGCGAACCACAAATATCCGCTCCTTTCAAATCATAAGTTTTTAAATTTCTGATAATTTAACATAACCGTATACATGTGTCAATAACTTTCGGAAAGGTCATACAAATGAAAGCGTTTTTATATATGAATGTTCGGAAAAAAGACAAAAAGCTGGCGAAAAGCCAGCTTCAAACGTGACATTATTTATTTTGTTCATTGTAGCGAGCGATGCATTCGTCAATAAGTTTCGCCGCCGCTTCCGGACCTTCCCATGTGCCAATTTCTGTTTTCTTTCCTTCTAAGTCTTTGTAACGCTCAAAGAAATGAGCGATTTCTTTTAACTTATGTTGTGGAAGATCTTCAAGGCTGCGTACATCAGCAAAGCGAGGGTCATCAACAGGAACGCCGATTAATTTTGCATCTTCTTCACCGCCGTCTACCATGTTTAAGTAGCCGAGCACACGCGTTTCGATCACGCAACCAGGGAATGTTGGATTTGTGACGATTACTAAAATATCAAGTGGATCGCCGTCTAACGCAAGTGTATTTTCCAAATAGCCGTATTCAGCAGGATAAAACATCGGTGAATATAAGACGCGATCGAGCTTAAACACACCACGCTCTTTGTCATATTCGTATTTGTTTTGGCTGCCTGTTGGAATTTCAATAAACGCTTCAACAACTTTGTTTTCAAACGCCATGCCAAATTCCTCCTTTTCATTATGTATACTTTTTTATTATAGTCGATTGGACAAGTGGTGACAATGATTGAAAAGAAGAAAAGGGCAAGCTTCATGTGAAGTTTGCCCTTCGATGCTCTTATTCAAATTTGTTTGGATCGCCATCAAATGGCTCGTCCGCGACTTTGATCGAGTCTGTTGGACAGCCTTCAAACGCATCCATCATATCATCAATCAATACGTCTGGCACTTCCACAATGCCTTGGTTGTCGTCTAATGTAACGTACGCAATGCCTTCATCATCGTAGTCGTAAATATCTGGTGCAGCTGCTCCACACGCACCACAGGCAATACATGTTTCTTTGTCAACAATTGTGTACTTTGGCATACAATGACCCTCCTTAATTATATGGAACCAATCGCTTCATATGAAACGTTGGAAACGTATTCCTCACACTTTTATAATAAATGTGTTCCGACAACTTTTCAATAAAAAACTCCAATGAAAATGCTTATCAGTGCATAGTTTTCCCTCACATCCTTTCGCTTAATCTGGTAAAATGAAAGGGAAAATGGAGTGAATGTTGCATGTTACAACACATCGTTTTGTTTTGTATCGATCGTTTTCGTGGTGAGCGGTCACTCGCTGCGATTGACCATTTGCTGAACGGGAAAAAAACGGCGCAAACGCTACAAGATAGCAAGTGGTACAACGCTAGTCGGCTATTTGGAACCGTGCCGATTGATCGTTCTCGGTTGCTTCATATTGCACGCAAATTAGAAGCTAACGGATGGATTAACAAAGTGGATGAGCATATATATCGCATCACTTTAAGCGGAAAAGAGGAGCTTCGTTATTTTGCTTTTCCTCCTTACGTGGATGGGTGGAAATATATGGATGAATCCTCTTTATTTTGGAAACGGCTTTCTTTGCTTATTCAAACGGTCACAAACATCATTCATCGCACACCATTTGAGCCTATACATCGCGATGAGCGCATTCAATCATTTGTAAAGCAGTGGTTGTTTCAACATAAACATATGCAGACGATCGCTCGGTCGCTATATGAAGAGATGTATGAGTTACTCAGCCGTGTAGAAGAAAAAGACGCAAACATTTTTGTTTGGCGGTTGACAAGCCATGCGCGCATCGGATGGACGAACGAACAAATTGCTTATGCGATCAAAGAAGAAGATGTAGCTGTATCGCTATCGTTTCAAAATGTGTTGCATTTTATACTTGAGACGACAGAAAAAGAAAAGGAAACATTTCCGCTTCTCTTCTCGTTACGTGAACAAATGCGCACACAATTAACAAGCTCAGCCCAAAAAACTTGGGAAATGTTAAAAGAAGGATATTCACTAGAACAAATTGCCGAGTTGCGTCGATTGAAAAAAGGGACGATTGAAGATCATGTTGTAGAAATCGCGACATATGTGCCGTCATTTGTGACGATGCCGTTTTTAGATGAGAATAAACGTAAGCGCATTATACAACAGGCACGACAATTAAAAACGAAAAAATTGCGGGCAATTAAAGAAGCATTGCCAGACGTTTCTTATTTTGAAATTCGGCTCGCGTTAGCAAGGTGGGATAAGGAAGATGATTAACATATTAAAGGAGCGATTTGGCTACGATTCGTTTCGCATCGGACAGAAAGAAATTATTGAAGATGTGCTTCATGGACGAAATTGTGTCGCTATGCTCCCGACCGGTGGGGGGAAGTCGCTTTGTTATCAGCTTCCTGGCTACATATTGGACGGTAGTGTGCTAATTATTTCACCGCTCGTCTCTCTCATGGAAGATCAAGTACAACAGCTTAAAAATCGCGGTGAAAAACGTGTTGTCGCACTGAATCGTTTTCTTTCCTATCGCGAAAAAAAAGACGTGCTACATGAATTAGCATCGTACCGTTTTATTTACGCTTCACCTGAAATTTTACAATCTCCCTTGCTCATTGAAGCGCTAACGCGCATAAACATTTCGTTGTTTGTTGTAGATGAAGCGCATTGCATTTCACAATGGGGACACGATTTTCGTCCTGATTTTTTAAAGCTCGGTCTTCTTCGTGAAACGCTCGGCAACCCGCCTTGTTTAGCGCTAACAGCAACGGCAACTCGTCAAGTGATTGATGATATTGTCGCAACGCTTAAACTTGATCGAGTGAAACAGCATATGTACCCACTTGATCGAACGAACATTTGCTTATATGTTCAATACGTTCATACGTTAGAAGAGAAAATGGAAGCGTTAAAACAACTGATCGCTATATTGCCTAAGCCAGGCATCGTTTATGTATCGAGTCGGCAATGGGCAGAAACGTTAGCAAACATGTTACATGGAGATCATCGTGTTGGTTACTATCATGGAGGCATGGATGGCGAACAGCGACTTCTTATTCAACAACAGTTTGTTTATGATCAGTTAGACGTCATTTGTTGTACGAATGCGTTTGGAATGGGTGTTGATAAACCGAACGTTCGCTTCGTTATTCATTTTCATTTGCCGACGCAACCGGAAGCATATTGGCAAGAAATTGGACGCGCCGGGCGAGATGGAAACGAAAGCATAGCGATATTATTGTATGCGCCAGGAGACGAGCAACTCGGACAAGCGATGATCGATGCGGAATTTCCGACAAAAGAGCAAATCGTTTATGCGCTGGACGCTTTACGTCATGGACAGAAAGAGACGGGATTAACAGATGTACAACAACGGCTTCTTTTATATTGGTTAGAACAAATGAATGTTCAAGAAGATGTGAACATATTAGCAAAACAACTGTATGCCCATATCGAGCAAAGAAAAAAAGAAAAAATGAACAAATGGATATTTATGCAACGATGGGTACACGAACAAACTTGTCGCCGGCGTGCGATGCTTTCATATTTTGAACAACAACCACTTCCGAATGAACGTTGTTGTGACCGATGTGGCGCCCATATATACGTAAATGCCCCTGTAAAACATATGAAACAAATACAGTTACGTCCATGGCATGAAGAGCTTCGGGCGATGTTTTCGATAAAGGTGGAAAACAAATGATAAAAAAACAAATGGACATTGCCAATCAAATAAGTGAACAGGAAATAGTATATCACTTGTATTTCACACAAGCGCTTATTTTTCTTGTAGCGCTCGCATTAGGCATATATTTATTTACACCTGCAACATTTTTTGCGATATGGCAATGGGATGTGCGGGAAATATTATTATATGGTGGCGGTTGTGCAGCGCTCGTTCTTTTTGTCGATTTTTTACTCATTCGTTATGTACCTGAACAGTGGTATGATGATGGTGGGATTAATGAAAAGCTGTTTCGTTCTCGCTCGGTTCCGCACATTTTTATCATGACTGCAATGATTGCATTTTGTGAAGAATTGTTATTTCGCGGTGTCATTCAGACGCACGTTGGCTTACTTTTTGCGAGCGTCATTTTCGGTTTATTGCATATTCGTTATTGGAGAAGATGGCTTCTTCTTGTTGCTGTCGTTAGTTTAAGTTTTTGGATTGGTTTTATATATGAATGGACGGGCAATTTATGGGTCACGATTTTTGCCCACTTTCTCATTGATTTTATTTTAGCGTTACACATCCGGTATCGGACAGAAGAGGTGAATAGCGATGCGTGAAGATCAAGCAGAAAATTTGCGTAAAAAAATGGAAAATATAAATAAGCAACAAGAAAGCGATGAACTTCATTTGCCGCCACGAAGTGAAGTGCATAAAAAGAAAAAAACGAAATGGAAAATAAAACACCCACTCGTTCGTATTCTTGCGCTCTTTTTCGTCTTATTGCCGATTTCGATTTATAGCATATACCATTTAGTTGACAAACGTCCAGTCCAAGTTGTGACGATTGATGACGACAGTTATGAGACCGTTGACGTCGATCAACAAAAAGAAGAGATGACACAACGAAAACCGCTCGAAAATGAAGCAAAACAAGAGGAAGATGGATCCGATGAAACAGAGCCGTCTTTTATTTATCATACAGTACAAGAAAATGAAACGTTATATAGCATTGCAATGAAGTATTATGGAAATGAAAAAGGAATGGATCTTATTAAAGAATGGAACCGTTTAACGAGCACGAAGCTCCAAAAAGGACAAGTATTAAAAATCCCAAATATGAACGGAAAATAAGGTATACACCTCTGCCGATGGACATACAATCGTAGTAAAACACGATCGGTAGGGGTGGCTATGATTTTCCCAATGGAATTAGATGAAGTGACAAAAGTCATTTTACAGCGCATCATCGCTCACAAAAAAGAATGGGACGATATGAAAAAAAGAATGAAGTGGTCATTCAGTTTATTTTTATTTTCTCTCGCTTTATTTGGCATGTATATATATCAAACAGTTTTCGTTTTACATCGTACGTCTGTGGAGCGATTCGTGATGGCTCTTATTGACCAACGTATTTTTTGGTTTGTTGCATTGATTTCGTCATTTGGCTGGCTCGTCTCTTTTTATAAAAAGAAAAGTGAAAAAGCGGAGCAAGATTTTCATGCACTCCGCTGCGAACTTATTCAAAAAAGTAGCGAGTTACTTCAAAAAGAAACATGGGAAAACCGACATATTCTTTATGCTTGGCTAAAAGATAAATATGATATTTCGCTTTACCATGAAAATAAATAGCTAGAAAATTTTTTTTCGGTCTCGCTCTTCTTTCAATATTTCAACGGCTTCTCGGAAGCGTTGTGCATGAATGATTTCACGTTCGCGTAAAAAGCGTAAACTGTCGTTTAAATCGGGATCGTCGCTCATATCAATGATCCATTGATACGTGGCGCGAGCTTTTTCTTCTGCAGCGATATCTTCATACAAATCGGCAATGGGATCGCCTTTTGCTTGAATGTATGTCGCTGTCCACGGCGCTCCTCCTGCGTTATGATAAAATAATGCATGACTGTGGTTCACGTAATGTTCACCTAAACCAGCTTCTTTTAACTGCTCAGGTGTAGCGTCTTTTGTTAGTTTATAAATCATCGTTGCAATCATTTCGAGGTGGGCAAACTCTTCCGTTCCGATATCTGTCAGTAAACCGACTACTTTATCAGGTATCGTGTATCGTTGATTCAAATATCGTAACGCGGCAGCAAGTTCTCCATCTGCTCCGCCATATTGTTCAATTAAATATTTCGCAAGCTTCGGATTACACGTACTGACGCGTACAGGGTATTGTAATTTTTTTTCATAAATCCACATGATGTTTTCTCCCTTCCTTATACTTGCCAAGGCCAAGGTGTTTTTGACCAATCCCATGGATATTGGGAATAGCTATTTCCATATTGCTGTAAGGGGCCGAATTGCGTTTCGAACTGTTTTTTTAACTTTCTTCGCTCTAAAGATCGTTCGTTAAATTGCCGAATGGCCTCATAATCGTTCGGATGCGTATTTAAATAAAGCGCTAAGTCAACGAGCACAAAATCGATCGCTTGAAGTTGATGAAGAAGATCATAATACTCTTTAGGCATTTGGTTCATCTGCTCTCCCTCCTTTTTCACGTGCGTTGTAATAAGGATCGTAAAATATTTTCCATAGTGTTCCTTTTTTTAACGCTTCACTTGGCGAAAATTGTGGCAAGTTTGGCGGTTGAAATCCGACATATAAATTTGGAGCTGTGACATATGTTTTTTGAGTGATCGGTGGACAAGGATCGAACGGGCTTGTATATGGGTAATACGTTTTTCGAGTTGTAAACATGAATGTGCCTCCTTTTCATAAACATCATTCATATATATGAAAACATGACATGTCTGTATACACTGTGTCATTTTATTTTTTTATTCATATGTTTATGTTGAGAAAAGGAGGGAGGCATATGTGGCTTTTTTTGATCATCGGTTTGATTTGTGGTTATTTTATGATTGCTTGGACGCCAACGGTGGAGCCATTTGAACTTGAATTGCTTTTGACTGATATGATTTTTGATCCAATGAAAACATTTTTTGCGCTTGTTAGTTTTTTGATCGGTTTTATCGCCAATGCTGTTTTAATTCGCACAGCCATTTGGCATACGTTGCGGGCATGGCGGAAGGAGACGATGAATCGAAAAGAATGTTTTCTTTCGTACAGTGTTTTCGTAACGTTTATAATATTAGCAACCATTGATGTGGAAAAAACGGTGATTTTTTTTCTCTTTTCTTTCGTATATGGTATGATGTCAATGAGTGTATACAAAGAGAGGGAAAATTGAAATGATGTATGTTGTCATAGCGTTCGTTAGCTTCATCATCTACATGTGGATCGAAGCGCATCGCAATCGGGTCATTGTTCAGTCATTATCGTTTCCGACATTTCCAAAAAGCTTTTCTCGGTTTCGTATTTTCTTTATTTCAGATATTCATCGGCGGCGTTTGTCCGAAACGTTCATTCGTTCGTTGAAAGGAAAAGTTGATCTTGTTGTCATCGGCGGAGATTTAATAGAAAAAGGAGTACCGTTCTCACGTGTCAAACAAAACGTCGAATTGTTAAAGCAGCTCGGCCCTGTCTATTTTGTTTGGGGAAATAATGATTATGAAGTAGATTACCATGAATTAGATGCCTTATTGCTTGAAAGTGGTGTGAAAATATTAGATAATACCGCGGTCATATTTGAAAGTGAACAAGGTGATCGCATCGCTTTGCTTGGTGTGGACGATATGAATAAAAGGCGGGATCGGCTTGATTTGGCGTTAAGTGATGCAGGCGATGCGGCGTTTCGCATCGTTGTTAGCCATGATCCGCGCATCATGCAAAAAATAAAGCCAGAACATAACATTTCTCTCGTTTTAAGCGGACATACGCACGGTGGGCAAATTCGTTTTGGTCCATTTGGCTTATATGAAAAAGGGCGTTTACAAAACGTGAATGGGACGATGCTACTTGTTAGCAACGGATATGGAACAACGACGCTTCCGCTTCGTTTAGGTGCGCGTGCGGAGACACATCTGATCGAATTAGAACATAAAAGTTAAGCAAAACTTATACAAATTTTACACACCTCCCTCCTGTTCGCTATAATGTTGACAGAATGATGCGAAAGATGGAGGATTTTATATGTCAACGCAAGAAGGAAAATATAATGTTAAAGCGGTATCAAACATGTTAGGGATTCAGCCTGGGACATTGCGAGCATGGGAGCGTCGCTATCAAATCATCGCTCCACCGCGTAACGAAGCTGGGCATCGGCTATATACGGAGGAACAAGTCCAAATATTAAAATGGCTTGTTGATAAAGTGAATCAAGGTTTTACGATTAGTCAAGCCGTCTCTCTTTTAGAACAACAACCTTCAGAAGTGCGCGTGCAAGCAGAAGATCATGTGACAGGGCTTCGCGAACGTTTGTTGCAAGCACTTTTATCGTTTGAAGAGTGGACAGCGCATGAATTGCTAAATGAGGCGTTTAGCTTATATACGGTTGAAAAAGTGGCACTCGATATATTAAGTCCGCTTCTTGTACGAATCGGGGACTTATGGGAAAACGGAAAAATTACGAGTGCACATGAACATTTCGCCTCTGCTTTTTTACGTTCAAGAATTGGAATGGCGTTTTCGATGTTACCGGTAAACCGCTTGCTGCCGAAGACGATTTCTGTCTGTGGACCGAACGAATGGCATGAACTTGGGCTGCTCATTTTCACCTTATATTTGCGTCGAAGAGGGTACGAGACGATTTATTTAGGGGCAAGTATTGACCAACATGATTTACCTATTGTCATTGATGAAGTGAAGCCATCTTATATATTCTTATCGTGTACGTTACAACAAAACGTACAGGCGACGCTACAACTTGTCGATCAATTGAAACAAACGTATCCATCCATTCGTATTGGAGTAGGTGGACGGGCATTTGATGAAGTGGATGAACAAATGAAAAAAACGTACGGTGCTCATTTTCTCGGACAATCAAAAGAACAATGGGACGAATGGCTAAAATCGAATGAAAAATACTTGTCTAAAAGGGAGAAAACGATGTAAACTCATTAGTAATATGACGAACGTTTTTATGCGTTCGTCATATGCTAACAGTAAAGTCTGTGTAGGTAAGGAGGGATGTTTATGCGGCTTGAACGCTTAAACTACAATAAAATTAAAATATTCCTCACATTTGACGATTTAGTCGAGCGCGGTTTAACGAAAGAAGATTTATGGAAAGATACGTTCAAAGTGCATGAGCTATTTCGTGATATGATTGAGGAAGCAAGTGAAGAGCTCGGCTTTGAAATTAACGGGTCGGTCGCTGTGGAAGTGTACTCTTTACCGGCACAGGGGATGGTTGTCATCGTAACGAGCGAAGGTGAGATGACAGATGAGGAAGATGAGTTTAGCGATGATTATATTGAAATGCAAGTCACGCTAGATGAAAGCGATGATATATTTTTCGAATTTCAAACGTTTGAAGATGTCATTCAGTTAGCGACGCGTCTCTATTCGCTCGGTTGCCATGGTGGCTCGCTTTACAGTTATGAAGGACGCTTTTATTTACATTTTGCTGAATCTGTCATTCAAACAGATAACTTTGTTGCCATTTTGGCTGAATATGGTAGTCCGTCCACATTAACGATTTATCGTGTCGAAGAGTACGGGAAAAAATTGATCGCAAATGAAGCGATCGCCCACATATATCAATACTTTGTGAAAAAATAACCTTCGCGTATAAGCGAAGGTTATTTTTAAAATGGATAAGGTGGTTCGCTTTCTTTTGACCATGCGCGGATGAAGTATTCGCGATTTTGAAACTTATGAAACGAATCATGATGAACAGTTGGAAATACACGTTCGACGGATAAATGTTGCGTACGGTGCACAAGCAACGCTTGCCGCACTTTTTTTGCTTCTTCATCTGTAAACGTGAAGACGATATCAATGTTTTCAATCGGATCACCGTAGCGATCCGGACGACCGACGACAGTCACGTAATAGAGCTGTTCTACGATATGATCCATTGCTTTGACCGCTTGATACGTTGCCCGTTGAATCGCTTGATGGTCTCGATGACCGGAAATGCCGTGTGGCGGAAACGTAACGACAACGGACGGTTTATACTGTTCAATGATATGACAAATCGAATCGACAAGTTGTTCTTCATATTCAGGCAGCTTTCCATCTGGATATGTACCAGTAATGACATGATCGACGCCTAAAATAGCTGTTGCCTGTTCTAATTCTTTTTTACGTACGTGAGGTAATTCTTCTTTTGTACAAACCGGTGGATTCCCACATTTTCCTGCATCGCCAAGCGTCGCGCTATATACAATGGTTTCTACATCTTCACGTTTCGCTAATGAAGCAAGCAACCCTCCAACAGTAAACGTTTCGTCATCCGGATGTGCAAAGCAAAATAAAATTCGTTTTTTCATTTTTTCGCTCCTTTCTATCGGTACGTTCATTATATCGCTTTCGTATAATGATGTGAATGATCGATTTTTTGAAAACGATTACAAAAAATCGATAAAAACTTCTTTGCATATGCTCATAGAAGGTGTATACTATGACATGAAGGGCGGACAATATTTTACAAAAGGTCATGGGAGGTTTACAAATGGTAGCCGAAAAGCATACCAACGAAGAAAAACATGATGTCTTACGAGCGACGCAAATCGTCATACATAGAGCGCTTGAAAAGCTCGGATATCCTGAAGAAGTATACGAGCTGTTAAAAGAGCCGTTGCGCATGTTAACGGTGAAAATTCCGGTGCGCATGGACGATGGCTCAGTGAAAGTGTTTACTGGCTACCGTGCACAGCATAACGATGCGGTCGGTCCAACTAAAGGGGGTATTCGCTTTCACCCGAACGTAACAGAACGCGAAGTGAAAGCACTTTCCATTTGGATGAGTTTAAAATGTGGCATTGTCGATTTACCGTATGGTGGTGGAAAAGGCGGAATTGTATGTGATCCTCGTACGATGTCATTCCGCGAGTTAGAGAGACTCAGTCGTGGTTACGTTCGCGCCATTAGCCAAATCGTCGGTCCAACAAAAGATATTCCTGCGCCCGATGTGTTTACAAATTCACAAATTATGGCGTGGATGATGGATGAATATAGCCGCATTGATGAATTTAACTCACCGGGATTCATTACCGGAAAACCGCTTGTATTAGGTGGTTCACACGGTCGTGAAACGGCCACAGCCAAAGGGGTTACGATTTGTATTCGTGAAGCAGCGAAAAAGCGCGGCATTGACTTAAAAGGCGCGCGTGTTGTTGTGCAAGGATTTGGAAATGCTGGAAGCTATTTAGCGAAATTTATGCACGATGCGGGAGCAAAAGTGATCGGCATTTCTGATGCATACGGCGGTTTATATGATCCAAACGGTCTTGACATTGATTACTTATTAGATCGTCGCGACAGCTTTGGTACGGTGACGAAACTATTTAAAAATACAATTACAAATAAAGAGCTGCTTGAATTAGATTGTGACATTTTAGTTCCAGCAGCGATTGAAAATCAAATTACAGAAGAAAATGCGCACAACATTAAAGCGAAAATTGTCGTTGAAGCCGCAAACGGTCCGACGACATTAGAAGCGACAGAAATTTTAACAGAACGCGGAATTTTAATTGTTCCTGACGTCCTAGCAAGCGCTGGTGGAGTCACCGTTTCTTACTTTGAATGGGTACAAAACAACCAAGGATATTATTGGACGGAAGAAGAAGTGGAAGAAAAGCTTGAAAAAGTGATGGTCAAAGCGTTCAATAACGTATATGAAACGTCGCAAACACGTCGCGTTGATATGCGTTTAGCTGCATATATGGTCGGGGTGCGGAAAATGGCGGAAGCGTGCCGTTTCCGTGGCTGGATTTAATATTTGCACGAATGCGAAAAATCTCCTATCATTGTATGATAGGAGATTTTTCATTGAGGTGAGCGTCAAGTGAAAAAAGAACAAATCATTATTGTTGGTGGAGGACCGTGTGGATTAGCTGCTGCGATCGCATTGCAAAACGCGCACTTTTCACCGCTTGTCATTGAAAAAGGAAATATCGTGAATTCCATATACCACTATCCGACACATCAAACTTTTTTTAGTTCGAGTGACCGTTTAGAAATTGGTGGCGTGCCGTTTATTACAGAAAATCGAAAGCCGAAACGGAATCAAGCTCTTGCTTACTATCGTGAAGTGGTGACGCGGAAAAACATTCGCGTTCATGCGTTTGAAAAAGTAGAGCGTGTCACGAAGCAAGCGGATGGAACGTTCATCGTTGAAACGAGCAAAGATACGTACGAAGCAACGTATGTCGTTATTGCGACAGGATATTATGACAACCCAAACTATATGAACGTGCCTGGGGAACATTTGCCGAAAGTGACGCATTATTTTAAAGAAGCACATCCTTATTACAATACAGATTGCGTCGTCATTGGTGGAAAAAACTCAAGCGTCGATGCAGCATTAGAACTCGTGAAAGCAGGGGCGCGCGTCACCGTATTATATCGCGGCTCACAATATTCTTCGAGCATCAAACCGTGGATTTTGCCCGAATTTGACTCGCTTGTACGCCAAGGGGTCATTCAAATGGAATTTAACGCCCATGTGCAAGAAATTACGGAAGACGCGGTTATTTATCGCGTTGGCGATGAAGTGAAGTCAATCAAAAACGATTTCGTTTTTGCAATGACAGGATATCACCCTGATCATCATTTTTTAAAGAAAATGGGCGTTCATATCGATGCTGAAACAGGGCGGCCGATGTATCATCCAGAAACGATGGAAACGAATGTGGAAGGTATTTTTATTGCCGGTGTCATTGCCGCTGGAAATAACGCGAATGAAATTTTTATTGAAAACGGTCGCTTTCATGGCGATCTAATTGCTGCGTGTATCGCAAAAAGAGAGGGAAAAGTGTCCGAATAACTTTCGGACGCTTTTTTTTATTGTTTCTTTTTGTTAACTATCGTAAAATATGAGTTAACAAAAAGGAGGGAAGAGGATGAGAGGATTTTTTATTACAGGTACAGATACAGATGTAGGGAAAACATTTGTCACCACTTGTATGTTGCGCACCCTGATCGATAAACGTATACGTGCAACGGCTTATAAACCTGTTCAAAGCGGAGCGCAATGGAAAGAGGGAAAATGGATTGCACCTGATGTGGACATGTATCGAAAAATCATCGATGTCACCGATGAAGAAGGATGTACATATGTATTGAAAACCCCTTGTTCTCCGCATTTAGCTGCTCGAATCGATGGGGTAACTATAGAGCCGGAACGGATTGTGGCGCATATGCAAAAGCTGCAACAAACGTATGATTTCGTGCTTGTCGAAGGGGCGGGAGGAATTGCTGTTCCGATCGTTGACGAATCATTTCTCGTTGCTCATTTAGCTCAATTGTTATCGCTTCCGCTCATTATCGTTGCGCGAGCGAGCGTCGGAACGATTAACCATACGGTGTTAACGGTACAATATGTGAAAGCGTTTCGTTTGCGCATTGCTGGCATTATCATGAACGGCTTTTCTACACCGAAAAATGAAATCGAACAAGACAACATACGGATGATTGAAACGATGACAGGTGTTCCGGTGATTGGTGAAATTCCACATATGCCGAACGTTTCTTATAGTGACATTGTATGGAGAAAGGAATGGTGGCAATGAACGAGTGGGTCGAAAAAAGCAAAACATACTTATGGTTGCCGTTTACGCAAATGAAAGATTATGAACAACATCCGCTCGTCATTGAAAGCGGGGAAGGAATTTTTTTAACAGATGTGAACGGAAAAACGTATTATGATGGATATTCATCACTTTGGCTCAACGTGCATGGACATCGCAAAAAAGAAATTGATGATGCGATTCGCGCCCAACTTGAGCAAATTGCCCATTCGACGCTTTTAGGTGCAGCGAATATTCCTGCGATTGCATTGGCAGAAAAATTAATTGAATGGACGCCAAGTCATTTGACGCGCGTGTTTTATTCAGATAGCGGAGCGGAAGCTGTAGAAATTGCGCTCAAAATCGCCTTTCAATATTGGCGAAACATCGGAGAACATAAAAAACAAAAATTTGTCACATTGACAAATGGGTATCACGGAGATACAGTCGGCGCCATTAGCGTCGGGGCGATTGATCTTTTTCATACCGTATATGAACCGCTCATGTTTACAAGCTATAAAGCGCCGTTTCCGCTCGTCTATCGCCATCCGAGCAACGATCCAAACGTTGTGCGCGATGAAGCGTTGCACGCATTAGAAACGTTACTCGCCGAACGTCATGAAGAAATTGCTGCGATCATTGTAGAAGGGATGATTCAAGGAGCGGGCGGCATGCATATTATGCCAGCGGGGTATTTAAAAGGAGTTGAACAATTATGCCGCCGTTATGACATCTTATTCATTGTCGATGAAGTGGCCACTGGATTTGGACGAACGGGAAAACGATTTGCCATTGAACATGAAGACGTGAAACCGGATATCATGACCGTTGCAAAAGGAATTACAGGTGGCTATTTGCCGATTGCCGCTACGTTGACGACCGAAACGATTTATGAGGCGTTTTATGGCGATTATACGGAGTTTAAAACGTTTTTTCATGGACATTCTTATACAGGAAATCAGCTTGGCTGTGCCGCTGCTTTAGCAAATATACAAATTTTTGAGCGCGAGCGACTCATTGAACAAATAGAGCAAAAAGCTACATTCGTTGCCGAACAGCTCGCATCTTTTACTGAACTGAATCATGTCGGTGATGTGCGACAGCTTGGGCTCATGTGCGGCATCGAGCTTGTGCGCGATCGACATACACATGAACCGTATCCGTGGACGGAACGGATGGGATATAAAACAACGTTAAAAATGAGAGAAAAAGGGATGTTAACACGTCCGCTTGGCGATGTGATCGTCTTCATGCCGCCGTTAGCGAGTACGTTTGAGCAGTTAGAGGCGATGATTGCGATCATGAAAGAGGCGATTATTGAAACGACAGAAAAAAGGGGCTAATTGTCAGCCCCTTATATTTCACCATATATAGGTTCAGGATTTTGAAGTTTCTCTACTTTCTCTTCAATCCCATTTTGCGCATTAATAAAAATGCGGTACGTGTCATCTCCGAGTGTTCCTAAAAACTCATAGCAAAGCACTTCTTGATTCATATTGTTCATAATGATCGCTTTTCTTTCTTCCATAATGGCGACATTTGGGTTCATTTTTTTTCGTGCTTGTTCAATAGAAATAGATGGTTTTGGAATCTTCCGTTCGCGTTTCGACGATAAGTAATCGCGAGCGGAAAAGCCGATAATGTTTCCATCGTCTAATGCGATCTTCATTTTAATGGATTCAGGGTAAATACGAACGCCATCTTTTGCTGTGACGAATGTGAGAACAGCGACATGATCATATTGTGTGCTTTCGTACAATTCGAAGTTGTTAAATTTATGTTGTTTTAAAAACTGAAGCCCGCGCATCGTTGCTTCATTTAAACTAATGTTTTGTTTATTGACGGGACGGTTTTCAATGACCCAAATCGGATATCCTCCTTTTTCGGTAATATCCATATACGTTTCACTTTTTGTTTTCGGATGTTTAATCGTTACACTATAAAAAGCATCGCTTGCTCCTTCTCCGCTATGAACGACTTGTATGTCCTCATTTCCTTTTAAACCGAGAAACGTTTTTGCAATTTGTTTTGCTTCTTCTTTTGTAATCTTTTTCCCAGAAATATGTTCAAACCCTTTCGTCCTCTTTTCGATGCTTGTAAACGACGGACCGAAGTCGGTTTCGTTATAAGATTGAACGTTTTTCTCTACGGTTTGAAATCCATCAATAATGGTGTTGTCATTTGGGCGATTGTTTGTCGCCAGCGCTAATTCGACATCCATCCAACGCAAGTTATTTTCTAATACGAGATGCTGTACATTTCGCAACTCTTGTTGAATGTCAGCAGATTTTTTATATAGTTGTTGCAACGTTTTATATTCTTCAGCGTTCAATGGCTGTTTATCTAAATCGCGAATAGCTGCACGATAGCTGAATGAGCCAATATTAGACAAAAACTCTTCTGTTTTATTGAACGGTAAAAGTGAGAGCGGAAGTTGTCCGACTGTCGCATGTGCTTCTGACGCAAGACGCCACACTTCCGCAAGTGCTGGTGACAGCGATTGGCGGGAATTCATTGCAAGTGTTGTTCCAATTTGATCATGAAGTAAGTCGATTTGATATGTTAAATCATGAAATGCGCGTTGATAATTGTTTTCTGCATGAATTAAAATCGCATTTTTTTGTTGATGCTCGCGATATCCCCAGTAGGCTGTGCCAGCAATGCCGATCGATAGTGCTCCAATAAGTAAAATTCGTAGCAAAAAACTCCCCTCCTATTTACAAAAAATATGTTTTCCAATTCGTTTAATTTGCGGACGGCTCCAAATCCACCCGTTTGTCGCTGTATGTGGATTAAAATAATATAACGCTCCACTTGATGGATCCCATCCGTTTAAGGCATCAAGTACCGCTTTGCGAGACGTTTCGTTTGGGGTGAGCCAAATTTGTCCGTCTGCGACAGCTGTAAACGCTCCTGGCTCAAAAATAACGCCTGCGACGGTGTTCGGAAACGAAGGGCTATTGATGCGATTTAAAATGACTGCGGCAACAGCCACTTGTCCGATATATGGTTCCCCGCGTGCTTCACCGTGTACAGCGTTTGCCATAAGCTGTATATCATTTTGTGAGAATCCGTTTGGAACGTTTACTGCAGCGGATTTGACGCGCTTTACAGCCATTTGTTTTGTATTTGTCGCTTTTGTAGCAGTGGCTTGATTTTTTGTTTTTGTTTTACGTGCTTTCACTTGTTTGCTTAACGGAACGCCGCCGTAATGAGTAAACGTATTTCCTTTTCGCAAATTGTTATGAACAAATGATTTGTAATATTTTGATGCGCGTACGAGTTTTTGCTTCGTCGTTTCTCCTGCTAACCCATCGACAGGCAATTTAAATTTGTATTGAAAGTTTCTTAGCGCCCAATACGTTCGCCAACCGAACACTCCATCAATTTTCCCTCTGTAAAAGCCGAGATATTGCAATCGTGCTTGTAGTTCAATCACATCATCGCCGACAGCTCCGCGTTGGATGACTTGTTTGGAAAACGCGTGCGTCTGCGATGTATAACTAAATGAAAAAATCAAAAATAAACAAATGAACCATTTGCGCATTGTGACTCCTCCCTTGATGTGTAAACAATACCTTTTGACGCTATTTTTTGTCACAATAACGTTTTTATACATAAGAAAAGCGAAAGGACTTGCATAAATAAAAAAAGCCAAGCGTTACGCCTGGCTTGATGATTGGGTCATCTCGATCGTCATCCCTCTCGCAAGTTTGACTTTTCGCAAAGCGAGCCACCATAAAAAAATCATAAATGGGAGCATGTAATATATCCAACGTTCTTGCGTTAATAAAATATAGTCGTATATGCCGTGAAATAAAAACGGAAGGAGAAAAGATAACCATATATAGTTTTTTTCTTTTTTAGGTAAACCGAATTTTGCCCTTCCTAAGTAAAAACCCATGATGACACCAAACAACGCATGGCTTGATACAGGTAAAAGGGCGCGAGTAACCGCAAATTCAACACCATTTGCAAATAAATATAAAATGTTTTCAAGCGTAGCAAATCCGAGCGATACACTTACTCCGTAAACGATGCCGTCATATGGTTCGTTAAATTCCCGATGGTCATAAATCGCATAGTAAAACACAAACCATTTAAAAAACTCTTCTAGCAAACTTGTTGACAAAAACGCTTCAACAAAGGCGTTGGGGAGCATATGCTCAACTTTTAACACGTGTTGAATAAACATGAGTGGAAACACTAAAAACGTACCGTATAAAAACATGCGCAAAACGAGTGATAACGGTTCCGTTTCGTATTCATCTTTTAAATAAAAATAACTGAGCAGCGCTAATCCGGGAGCAATCCCTGCAGAAATAATAGCCCACATCATTTTTTCCTCGTTCCCAATTCTTTTCTTTTCATTTTGATGGTATCATGTTATTGTCAAATTGAAAATGCTATGAGGTGTATTTTTCAATAAAGAAAGAACTGTTTTTAGCGAGGGAGGTTTATACGTTGATTAAAATTGGAGTGCCGTTAATGCTTGAACCGAAATATAGTGAAAAAATAGAAAATTATAAATGTAAAGTGGCAGAAATGGGAAATGGGAAAATTTATATTGATTATCCGATTGATATGAGCACGAATCGCACTGCATTTTTGCTCGACGGAACGCAATTAAAAGTAAGTTTTGTCGGGGAAGATGAAGCGGTTTATGCGTTTGAAGCAGAAGTGTTAGGTCGAACAAAGCGCAATATTCCGCTTCTTATTTTGTCATATCCTGGAGATGAGCATCTTATTCGTATTCAACGTCGTCAGTTTTTACGTGTCGATGCGATTGTAGATGTTGCTGTTCATCCGCTCAATGACGAATTCGCCCCGTTTACGACCGTTACAAGTGATATCAGTGCGGGTGGTGCAGCCATTGTATTGCCAAACAATGAAACAGGAGTAAAACATGGGATGACGATTGACATTTGGCTCGTGCTCCATATGCGTTCAGGAGATTATCACTATTTACATTTTCCTGCGCGCGTTGTTCGCATTTTTGAAGAAAATGTTTTAAAAGCCTCTTTAGAATTTTTGGAAGTGAACGATGTAGATCGTCTGACATTGATTCGTTACAGCTTTGAAAAACAGCTGAAAACGAGGAAAAAAGAACAGTTGGACGCATAAATATAGCCGTTTTCTCCCATAATAAAAATAAAAAAATTAGCGAGGGAGAAACGAATGAAGAAGATTGAACGAATGTTATGGAAGCTAGCGATCATTCAATTTATTTTTTTATTTATTGCTCAGTTTGTCGTTTCTTATTCGTCCATTGCTCCTTATATTGTGAAAGTCATTCGTTACGAAGGGGTAATGAAAAATTCCGCTACGAAAACGATTGAAACATTCGACCAACGATAAACGGTATGATACAATATAAGAAGCAGGAGTGTTCCTGCTTTTTTGTTGAAAACAAAACGATGTATAGGAGGCAGTATGGAAAAGAAAATTTCGATCGCGATTGACGGACCGGCAGCTGCTGGAAAAAGCACGGTCGCGAAACGGTTAGCTGAAGCATTATCTTACGTTTATATTGATACAGGAGCGATGTATCGCGCCTTAACATATTGCGCTCTTCAGCGCGGAGTAGATGTTCATAATGAAAAACAATTAATGAACGTCCTTCATGATACATATATTGAATTAAAGCCGTCTCCAATCGGACAGCTTGTATTGGCAAACGGTGAAGATGTAACGGAGGCCATTCGAAAAAACGATGTGACAAACAACGTATCGTATGTCGCTAAACATCCGGCAGTGCGAGAAGAAATGGTGAAACGCCAACGTGAGCTAGGGCAGCATGGCGGTGTTGTGATGGACGGTCGCGATATTGGTACGCACGTGTTGCCACACGCTGAAGTAAAAATTTTTTTGCTCGCTTCTGTGGAAGAACGGGCAAAACGTCGTCATGAAGAAAACGTGGCACGTGGCATCCCTTCTAATTTAGAGCAACTCAAAGAAGAAATTGCTCAGCGTGATCGAATTGACTCTGAACGTAGCGTCGCTCCGTTAAAAAAAGCAGAAGACGCTATTGAAATTGATACAACATCGCTATCCATTGATGAAGTTGTTGATCGCATTATGCGCATTGTCCAAGAAAGGGTGAAGGGGTAGTGAGTTTTTACACGTTTGCCCGCGCGCTTGTGAAACAAGTGCTTACTCCACTTTATCGTATTGAAGTTAGTGGAGTCGAACATATTCCAAAAGAAGGTGCGGTTATCATTTGTGCGAATCATATTAGCAACTTAGATCCGCCGGTTGTTGGTATTACATGTCCGCGCCCGGTTCATTTTATGGCAAAAGAAGAACTGTTTCGCACCCCTATTGTTAAACAACTCGTCTCTCGCCTACATGCGTTTCCCGTTCGTCGCGGAATGGGTGATCGCGAAGCGTTGCGAACAGGATTAGCTTTATTAAAAGAGAAACATGTACTCGGGTTATTTCCTGAAGGAACACGAAGTAAGGATGGAAAGTTGAAAAAAGGGCTAGCCGGGGCAGGATTTTTTGCATTGCGTAGCGATGCGGTTGTCGTGCCTTGTGCGATTGTCGGTCCTTATCGTATTGGAAAAAAATTAAAAGTTGTATACGGTGCCCCAATTGACTTTACACCATGGCGAGAAAGAAAAGCGAGTGCCGATGAAGTGACGGCCGTGATTATGGAACATATTCAACAACTTTTACATGAACATCAATAGTTAGGACTTGACAAAATGAATGTTTTAATACAGATTAGTAAAAAAGGAAGTTTTTTCTTTGTGTCAAATGGACGAGCATATTGTTGTTCGCCCATTGAACATATATTTCTGTCGTCGAGCAGGTGTGGAGTGTAAGGAGGTATTCACTATGGAAGAGATGAATCAAGTCGATGTGCGCGTCTATGAAGTAGGCGACACAGTGAAAGGTCAAGTAACGAAAGTAGAAGACAAACAAGTGCTCATTGATGTGGAAGGAAGCAAGCTTGTCGGCATTATCCCGATCAGCGAGCTATCAAGTCTTCATATCGAAAAAGCAAGCGATGTTCTGTCAGTCGGAGATGCAGTCGTCGCCAAAGTGAAAAAAGTAGAAGATGAAGCGCTTATTTTATCGAAAAAGGCAGCAGATGCAGAACAAGCATGGGAAGTGCTTGAGCAAAAGCTTGCAAGCGGTGAAACGTTTGATGTAGTCGTGAAAGATATTGTAAAAGGCGGGCTCGTTGCGGATGTCGGTGTTCGCGCATTTATCCCGGCGTCGCTTGTGGAAAAAGATTTTGTCGAGGATTTCTCAGACTATAAAGGACGTACATTAACTGTAAAAGTAGTTGAGCTCGATCGAGAAAAAAATCGCGTTGTTTTATCACATCGGGCGGTTGTAGAAGAAGAAGAGGCGGCGAAAAAGAAAGCTACATTACAGTCGATTCAAGTTGGTCAAGTGCTTGAAGGAACAGTCGTGCGCATGACGAACTTCGGCGTATTCGTCAATATCGGCGAGGTTGATGGTCTCGTACATATTTCTCAACTTGCCCATACGCGTGTAGATCATCCGTCAGACGTTGTAAAAGAAGGCGATGTCGTCAAAGTAAAAGTGCTTGCGATTGATGAAGAAAGCGGTCGCGTTTCTTTGTCTGTTAAAGCAGCATTGCCAGCTCCTTGGGATGGAATTGAACAAAAAATAAAAGAAGGCGATGTATTAGAAGGTACAGTGAAACGTTTAGCTCCATTTGGAGCATTCGTTGAAGTATTGCCGGGCGTTGAAGGGCTCGTTCATATTTCGCAAATTTCAACAAAGCATATCGGCACGCCACATGAAGTGCTAAAAGAAGGCGATATCGTCAAAGTAAAAGTGCTTGCAGTAAGCGAACAAGAAAAACGATTATCGTTAAGCATTCGTGAATTGCTTGAAGAAGATGTAGAAGAAGACTATCGTGAATATACAACTTCAACAGAGACGACGACAGGATTTCAAATTGGTGAAGTCATCGGAGAACAGTTAAAAAAATTAAAATAAACGGTGATGGCAGTGGAACGTGCAAAACGAAAACTACAACATATTGAATATGCGCTCTCAACGGGGCAACGTCGCTTGCACGGGTTTGAAGATATTACGTTTGTGCATAATAGCTTGCCGAATATTTCCACTGCTCATATCGACTTACAAACAAAAATCGGCGAACTTTCTTTCCGTTCGCCGATTTTTATTAATGCGATGACAGGTGGCGGAGGCGAAGAAACGACAAAAATTAACGAGCAGCTCGCTTATGTTGCGAACGAATGCGGCATTGCGATGGCTGTTGGTTCACAAATGGCCGCTTTAAAAGATGAACGAGAGCGACAATCGTTTACAATTATTCGTCAAGTCAATAAACGTGGCATTGTATTTGCCAACTTAGGTAGCGAAGCAACGGTTGAACAAGCAAAACGAGCGATCGATATGATCGAGGCGAATGCCCTTCAAATTCATTTAAACGTCGTTCAAGAGCTCGTTATGCCTGAAGGCGATCGCAATTTTTGTGGAGCTCTTTCACGCATTGAACAAATTGTGTCTGCTGTTGATGTACCTGTTATCGTAAAAGAAGTCGGATTTGGAATGAGTAAAGAAACGGCGCGACAGTTAGAAAACGTAGGGGTATGTGCCGTTGATGTCGGAGGTTTTGGAGGCACAAATTTTGCGCAAATTGAAAACAAGCGACGCGAAAAACAGCTCGCTTATTTTAACGAGTGGGGAATCACGACGACGGCATCTATTGCGGAAGTAGCAGCGGAAGTTCAACGCATTCGTATTATTGGAAGCGGAGGGGTGCAAAATGCGCTTGATGTGGCGAAATGTATTGCACTCGGCGCTTCCGCGGTAGGAATGGCTGGCTATATGTTGCGCCTTCTGATCGAGCAAGGAGTGGAAGCGTTAATTGCCGAAATTCATCAGTTGCACGAAGATTTAACACTCATCATGACCGCGCTTGGCACTCGAACGATTGCTGATTTGCAAAACGTTCCGCTCGTCGTGACGGGAGCAACATATCATTGGTTGCGGGAGCGTGGCATTGAAACGACCCGATATAGCCAACGATAACGGAAAAAAGGTGTCCGAGAAAACGAGGACACCTTTTCCTATGTTTATATTTACTGTTCTGTTTTTGTACTTCCTTTAAAATTTTTTGCTGGATCTCGATCGGACTCGACGCGACGCGATTGCTTTAATTTTTTTTCTTGGCGATCTTTCCCCATTTTCATCCCTCCTTAGTCCTTTATTTTCTCCATTCCCTTTTTTCGCATACAAAGATTAAATTTTTAAAAATAAGACATAATGGAAAGTGGAGGTGTTATGGTTGGAAGGAGGTTATTTTTATTGGCTTTCTTGGTTTTTATGGATTGTTTATACGTTTTTCGCTCCGAAAAATCATGTTCGTTTACGCATTTGCCTATATAGTTTATTGTTAATTACGCTATCTGTGTATGAGATAACGATTTATTCGTTTCACATTTCATTGGCTTACATACTGATGTTGATTGTTAGTTACTCTTTTGTCATGAAACAAACAGGAACAGCATTTATTTATTTTTCCTTTGCCAGTGCGAGTGTCACGATGTTGTATGCTGCGTTTCATTTTTTATTATTGTTCGATCCGGTTTGGGTGTTTGCTGAAGCGACATGGTTGCTTGCATTTGCGCTTTTGTTTGCTTCATTTGCGCTATATCGATCATTTTATGAACGTTTACTTGTTTTGACGGTCGGATGCTGTCAAGGTGATTTTTTGTATGCGTTTGTGTTAAAACAATTTTCTTTTCCACATTCGATTGGTTCCCTTTCCTTTTTAGATGGATGGGCGTTAGCAACCGTATGTTTATTTTTATGGAAATGGCTCGAACAGTTACCGATATATATCGATGCACGATTTCAAAAGCGAGCAAAGGAGGCTAATACGTGAACGAATATACGTATCCCATTTTATTTGGTGTAACCGTTGGTGTGTTAACGAGATTATACTTATTAAAAACAGATTATCGCCAATATCCGACATATTTACATGGGAAAATTATTCATATTGCTTTAGGTTTTATTGCTGCAGGGCTTGGGACGATTGCAGTGCCTGCCATTATGGAAAAAGAGTTTGCTGCCATTACATTTTTAGCACTCGCCGCCTCACAGTTTCGCGATGTGCGCAATATGGAGCGAAATACGTTAAATGAGCTTGATCAGTATGAACTCGTCCCACGCGGAAAAACGTATATTGAAGGAATTGCGATTGTTTTTGAAGGAAGAAACTATTTAGTTATTTTCGCGTCATTCTTAAGCACGTTCGCTTATTTAGTTTGGAATATATGGCTTGGAATTGTTGCGGCAGCGATTGCCTTTATCGTTGCTCGTAAACTGATGTCTGGTAGCCGGCTCGGCGATATTGTTGACGTAGAATACGTGAAGCCGCATTTCAAAGGAGCGGGATTATACGTTGACAATATTTATATTATGAACATCGGTTTAGAAGCGCGGCGAGAAGAAATTTTACGGTATGGCATGGGATTTATTTTAAAACCGAAAAACTTTAACGCTCGCTCAACAATTGCTAATCTCGGACAACGTCAAGCGATTTTACACGACATTTCAACGGCATTAGGCGTATACCGCGATTCAGGCACACCGGCGCTTGTGCCGCTTGCGAAACGCGATTTAGATGATGGGCGAGTTGGTATTTTTATTTTGCCTCAAGAAAAAGATGTTGAAAAAGCAAAAGCGATCATTCGCAATGTACCGACGTTAGAAAATGCGATTCGCATGCCGACGAAATCTGAAACGAATCAAGCGGGGAGGGTGTTACGATGACTGTAGAAAAAATGATTTTAGCGGTCATTACAACGTCGCCACATAAAGTAGCTGGTGGCGTCACGTTCGTTTGTGAAAACGATGAAGAAATGCAACGAATCGCAGCGAATTTAGAAGCGATTTTAGACGGGATTGCCCATGCGCTAAGCGACGATTTGCTCATTATTGTGAAACATTGATTTTTTTGATAAAATGGGAAAGCTAGACCCTTCAGTCGAAGGGCTTCTTTTTTGTTCGGGTTTCGAATTTTAGTGAAGGAGTGTGAGAATATGACGAAACCAGTTGTAGCAATCGTTGGTCGTCCAAACGTCGGAAAGTCGACGATTTTTAACCGCATTGTCGGGGAACGCATTTCGATTGTAGAAGATATACCGGGAGTGACACGCGACCGAATTTATAGTAGCGCAGAATGGTTAAATACAACGTTTAACATTATTGATACAGGCGGCATTGACATTGGTGATGAGCCGCTATTAACGCAAATTCGTCAACAAGCGGAAATTGCGATCGATGAAGCGGATGTGATCATCTTCATGACAAATGGTCGGGACGGTGTCACAGCAGCAGATGAAGAAGTGGCGAAAATTTTATATCGTTCCAATAAGCCAGTCGTTTTGGCGGTAAACAAAATTGATAATCCAGACATGCGTGAAAACATTTACGATTTTTATACGCTTGGATTCGGAGAGCCGATTCCGATTTCCGGTACGCATGGATTAGGGATCGGAGATTTGTTAGATGCCGTCGTTGCCCATTTTCCAAAGCGCGAAACGGAACAATACGACGCGGATGTCATTAAGTTTTGTTTAATTGGTCGTCCAAATGTCGGGAAATCCTCGCTTGTGAACGCCATTTTAGGTGAAGAACGGGTCATTGTGAGCGATATGGCAGGAACGACGCGCGATGCGATCGATACGACATTTAAGCGCGACGGGCAAGAATATGTCATTATTGATACAGCAGGGATGCGCAAAAGAGGAAAAGTGTATGAAAGCACCGAAAAATATAGTGTGTTGCGCGCGTTAAAAGCGATTGAGCGCTCCGATGTTGTGCTTGTCGTCATTAACGCAGAAGAAGGAATTATTGAACAAGATAAAAAAATTGCAGGATATGCGCATGAAGCGGGTCGTGGTGTCGTGATCGTTGTGAATAAATGGGACGCGATTGAAAAAGATGAAAAGACGATGAACGAATTTGAGAAAAAAATTCGTGATCATTTCCAATTTCTAGACTATGCACCTATTGTATTCGTATCTGCGAAAACGAAACAACGATTGCACAAGTTACTTCCAGTCATTCAAATGGTTAGTGAAAATCACGCGATGCGCGTTCAAACGAACGTATTAAATGAAGTGCTAATGGATGCAGTGGCGATGAATCCGACACCAACGCATAACGGACAACGATTAAAAATTTATTACATGACGCAAGTAGCGGTAAAGCCACCAACGTTCGTTGTATTCGTCAACGATCCGGAATTGATGCATTTCTCATACGAACGCTTTTTAGAAAACCGAATTCGCGATATGTTCGGATTTGAAGGAACGCCAATTAAAATTATTGCACGCCCACGAAATTAAGGGGGGATAACATGGTTACTGTATTAGGTGCAGGTAGTTGGGGCACAGCTTTAGCGATCGTTCTTGCTGATAACGGACATCACGTTCGGCTATGGGGACAACGGCAAGAACAAATAGATGAAATAAATGAAAAACATACGAACGAAAAATATTTGCCGAATATTCATCTCCCTGAGGCGATTGTTGGTTATACCGATCTTGCCCAAGCGCTTGAAGGGGTTGAAACAGTTGTATTAGCCGTTCCAACAAAAGCGATTCGCGAAGTGTTGCAGCGTGTTCGTACGTGCTTGAAACAGCCAATTACAATCGTCTCCGTTAGTAAAGGAATTGAACCGGATACACATAAACGCATTTCAGAAATTATTGAAGAAGAAATGGCAGAACAATTGAAAGATATCGTCGTTTTATCAGGTCCAAGTCATGCGGAGGAAGTGAGTTTACGCCATCCAACGACCGTGACGGTGTCATCGAAAAACATGGAAGCAGCCGAACGCATTCAAGATTTATTTATGAATCATCAATATTTCCGCGTATATACAAACCCGGATTTAATTGGCGTAGAAATTGGCGGGGCGTTAAAAAATATTATTGCGCTAGCTGCTGGAATTACGGATGGGCTTGGTTATGGGGATAATGCAAAAGCAGCACTTATGACGCGCGGACTTGCGGAAATGGCTCGTCTCGGTAGCCGTCTCGGTGCCAATCCGCTCACATTTGCAGGGTTGACTGGAATCGGTGATTTAATTGTTACGTGTACAAGCGTCCATTCACGTAACTGGCGTGCGGGCAATTTGCTTGGAAAAGGATATGCGCTTGATGATGTGCTAGCAAATATGGGAATGGTCGTTGAAGGTGTGCGAACGACAAAAGCGGCCTATCAGCTAGCGAAAAAAATGAATGTGGACATGCCGATTACAAATGCACTTTACGATGTTTTGTTTAACGGAAAAGATGTGAAAAGTGCAGTCGATTCGCTTATGGCGCGCGGGAAAACGTCAGAACTTGAAGATTTAGCGAACATTTCGTTATAATTTTCTTTGAAATAGGCATGTGAAGAGAGCTTTGTTATGTATGTTGCATACAATGCTATGAAAACATTCTCAGACTCGAATGGATGGTGCATGTTTAGTCATCGTCTGAAGTAAAGAAGCCCCGCTTTACTTCAGCTTTTTTATGCAGCAATTAAGAGAAAGCGAGGGAGAGGAATGTCACCAGGTCTTTTAAAAATGTGGATTTCGTTAACAGGAATCGGTTTAATGTTTATTGCTGTATTTTCGATTTATTTTAGTCGATATAAGGTGAAACATAAGGCGGTAAAAATCGTTTTAGCGACGATTGCATACATAAGTATGATCATCGCTGGCCTTATTATTGTATTTGTCGTATTTAGCGGGCCGGTGCAAGAATAGAAGGATGGATGAATGATGAAAAAGTGGCTATTTTTCGTAATGATCGTTGTCGTGTCCGTATCATTATCTGGGTGTTTATATCCGCAAGAGCGGCTAACGCAAAACCAAATTCCATATAAAGAACAAGTCGAACGTGTTCAACAAGCAGTCAATGAATATCGGCAAGCGACAGGCGGTTTGTTACCTATTAAAACGCGAGATATGTCTACGCCCATTTATCAAAAATATCCGATTGATTTCAATTTACTTGTGCCGCGATATATGGCTGAACCACCGGGCAATGCGTTTGAAAGCGGTGGCGTATATCAATACGTTCTTGTCGATGTAGAAACAAATCCGACGGTAAAATTGCTAGATTTGCGTGCGGCGGAAGCCATTCGCGATTTGAAGTTGCGCATTCGCATGTATCAAGACGCCCATGGTTATCCGCCGTTTAAAGACATGCTCGCTAAAGGGGTATTTACGCTTGATTATAAAAAACTTCGTTTAGACGCCCCGCCTCACGTCGTGAGCCCATACTCGGGGAAAAACCTTCCGCTCATTATTGACGGAAAGGGAGAAATTTATATCGACTACCGTATGGATTTGTATGAAAAATTGCAATCAGAAGCGCATCACTATCGCTATGGAGATGATATTCGCGACTTGCTTGTCAAACATTCGCTTTTTGTTCCTGCTTATTCCCTTCCCTACACGATTGATGAAAAGAAAAAAGAACCTATTTTTCTTGTGAAATAAGTCATGATCCTTTCTCTAAGCAAATACATTTTAGAGAAGGGATTTTTTTAGTCATAAACAATTAGGACAACGACATATGCATATAGTGTCCTCATATGTTTTAAATATAAGGGAGGGAAGGCAGTTGGAAAAGGTCGATCTTTTTAAAGATATTGCTGAACGAACAGGCGGAGATATTTATTTAGGAGTGGTCGGCGCCGTTCGAACAGGCAAATCAACATTTATTAAAAAGTTTATGGAACTTGTTGTCATTCCGAATATTCAAAACGAAGCAGATAAAGCTCGGGCGCAAGATGAACTGCCACAAAGCGCAGCAGGAAAAACAATTATGACGACAGAGCCAAAGTTTGTTCCAAATCAAGCGGTAAAAGTAAAAGTAGACGATGGATTAGAAGTCAATATTCGCCTCGTTGATTGTGTCGGCTATACCGTACAAGGGGCAAAAGGATTTGAAGATGAAAATGGGCCACGCATGATTCATACGCCGTGGTATGAAGAACCAATTCCATTTCAAGAAGCCGCTGAAATTGGTACGCGCAAAGTCATTCAAGAGCATTCGACGATCGGTGTTGTCATCACAACGGATGGCTCGATTGGAGAAATTCCGCGCGAAAACTATGTGGAAGCGGAAGAACGTGTGGTCAATGAATTAAAAGAAGTGGGTAAGCCGTTTATTATGATTATTAATACCGTTCGTCCACAACATCCGGAAACAGAAACATTGAAGCAACAATTAAGTGAAAAATACGATATTCCAGTATTAGCGTTAAGTGTCGAAGGAATGCGTGAAGCGGATGTGTACCAAGTGCTTCGTGAAGCATTGTATGAATTCCCGGTGTTAGAGGTGAATGTGAATTTACCGAACTGGGTCATGGTTTTGCGCGAAAATCATTGGCTGCGTGAAAGCTATCAAGAGGCGGTGCGCGATACAGTAAAAGATATTAAACGCTTGCGTGATGTTGATCGCGTCGTTCAACAATTTAGTGAGTACGATTTTATTGATGAAGCTCGTTTGGCTGGCATTGAAATGGGGCAAGGGATTGCGGAAATTGATTTATATGCCCCAGACGAACTGTACGATCAAATTTTAAAAGAAGTTGTCGGCGTAGAAATTCGCGGGAAAGATCATTTGTTGCAATTAATGCAAGATTTCGCTTATGCGAAGGCAGAATACGACCAAATTGCCGATGCGCTCCGCATGGTGAAACAAACTGGCTATGGCATTGCTGCTCCATCACTTTCTGATATGAGCTTAGATGAACCGGAAATTATTCGCCAAGGATCACGTTTTGGTGTGCGCTTAAAAGCGGTAGCACCTTCTATTCATATGATTAAAGTCGATGTCGAATCGGAGTTTGCACCGATCATCGGAACAGAAAAACAAAGCGAAGAACTCGTCCGTTACTTAATGCAAGATTTTGAGGACGATCCGCTTTCGATTTGGAACTCAGATATATTTGGCCGCTCGCTCAGTTCGATCGTTCGTGAAGGCATTCAAGCAAAGCTTGCTCTCATGCCTGAAAATGCGCGTTATAAATTAAAAGAGACGTTAGAGCGCATCATCAATGAAGGATCCGGTGGACTCATTGCCATCATCTTATAAAAAGACTCCATTTGGGGTCTTTTTTGCTTTTAGGCGAAAATTTTCTCTTGCAGTGAAAAAGAGCAATATGATAATCTTTATTCAGAAAATGTTAGGCTCCTTGGAGAATAATAGGCAAATTGCATGATTTTGCTGAAAAAATGTTGAATTATGAGCAAGAATCAGTTAATATAAGGCGTGTTAATGTATAGAAACAATAGAAAGTGTAAACAACTGAAAGTAATGTATAATACATACGATTTGGGAGGAGGTGAATGGCATGAACAAAACGGAATTAATTAATGCGGTAGCTGAAGCAAGCGGTCTTTCTAAAAAAGATGCATCTAAAGCAGTTGATGCTGTTTTTGACGCGATTACAGAAGCGCTTAAAAACGGTGATAAAGTGCAATTAATCGGTTTTGGTAACTTCGAAGTGCGTGAGCGTGCGGCGCGCAAAGGACGCAACCCGCAAACAGGAGAAGAAATCGAAATTGCTGCAAGCAAAGTTCCTGCTTTCAAACCTGGGAAAGCGTTAAAAGATGCTGTAAAGTAAGAAATTACATACAGCCAAGAGGTAGCCGGTTGCGAGCTACCTCTTCTTTTTTGCCTTTTTTCATCTTTATATGCTAGAATCGGATTACGTGAAGTTGAATGCTAGGAGGATGCAACAAATGAATGTAGAACAAATCGAACAGGCGGTCCGTTTAATTTTAGAAGCGATTGGCGAAGATCCGAATCGCGAAGGGTTGCTCGATACACCGAAGCGAGTGGCGAAAATGTATGCAGAAGTGTTTTCAGGCTTGAATGAAGATCCAAAAATACATTTGCAAACGGTGTTTAGTGAAGATCATGAAGAGCTTGTCCTCGTCAAAGATATTCCGTTTTATTCTATGTGTGAACATCATCTCGTTCCGTTTTTCGGTGTGGCTCATGTCGCATACATTCCGCGTGGCGGCAAAGTGACAGGGTTAAGCAAACTCGCGCGAACAGTCGAAACAGTGGCGCGACGTCCGCAGTTGCAAGAACGAATTACAGCAACGGTAGCTGATGCGATTATGGAAACGCTCGAGCCGCATGGAGTGATGGTTGTTGTTGAGGCAGAACATATGTGCATGACGATGCGCGGCGTGAAAAAACCAGGAGCGAAAACGGTCACAACTGCTGTGCGTGGAACGCTTGCAACAGATGAGAAAGCACGTGCTGAAATATTAGCGCTTATTAAGTAGGAGGGATCATGATGCAAGGAGATTATGTCGTCATTAAAGCGTTAGAGGACGGAGTGAACGTCATTGGATTGACACGCGGTTCAGATACGCGTTTCCATCATTCAGAAAAGCTTGATCAAGGAGAAGTGCTTATTGCGCAATTTACAGAGCATACATCAGCGATCAAAGTGCGCGGAAAAGCGCTTATTCAAACGCAGCACGGTGAAATTCAATCTGATGCGAAAAATCATCGTTAACGTAAAGGCAGTTTATGATATAATAAAGTTTGAGTTTTTGGGAAGCAAGGGTGATGAGTCATGGATATGCAACAGCAAATGGAACAAGTACGAACGCGCATTCAACGGGCAATTGCCCATTCGTATGTCGATCGCTATATACAACCACGCATCGTAGATGAAGATCGCATATCGTTTGCTCTTTCTATGCTACGTTCGGCTCAAGTGGACGCAAACATCGCACTCGATTATGTGTTTGCCATGATGCTCATTCAGCTCGCCCTTGACACCCATGATGAAATAGATGAGCAACAAACGATGCAACAAAAGCAATTAACAGTGCTAGCAGGAGATTTGTATAGCGGATTGTATTACGAGTTTTTAGCGCGACGACGTGACATTTCACTCATTCGTCGCTTTGCTGAAGCGATTAAAGAGATCAATATACAAAAAATCCGTTTACAGCAACTATCTCCGAACGATCTCGAGCGCTTTCATTGCATCGGTGTCATCGAGTCCGCCTTGCTTTGTAAGCTTGCAGAGCATGTTCATGCTGACGAATGGGGAGAATTAGCATATTACTTGTTCTCACTAAAGCGCATGCATCGTGATGGAGCGAAATCAGGAGCGTCAATGGATTATATCGACCACTGTAAGCGGAAACTACAAGATCTTCTTCCGTTTCATATAGATGAAGAGGTAAAAGAGCGGTTTTCTCATCTCCTCGCTTGATTTCAGTTGAAAGAAGGGGATTTTTATGCAACAGTCGAAAGAAGAACGTGTTCATCGCGTATTTGAAAAAATTTCAGATCATTATGATCGTATGAACTCAGTCATTAGCTTTAAACGTCATGTCGCATGGCGAAAAGATACGATGAGACGAATGAATGTACAAAAAGGAGCGAAAGCGCTCGATGTCTGTTGTGGAACAGCAGATTGGACGATTGCGTTAGCGGAAGCGGTCGGGCCGAGCGGCGAAGTGTACGGGCTTGATTTTAGTCGCAATATGTTAAAAGTCGGAGAAGAAAAAGTGAAAGAACGAGGGTTTCAACATGTGACGCTCGTGCACGGAAATGCGATGAGCTTACCGTTTCCTGACAACACGTTCGACTATGTGACGATTGGTTTCGGATTGCGTAACGTTCCCGACTATATGACCGTATTAAAGGAAATGTATCGTGTCGCAAAGCCAGGCGGAAAAGTCGTTTGTTTAGAAACGTCACAACCAACGCTCATCGGTTTTCGACAACTGTACTATGCATATTTTCGTTACATCATGCCTTTTTTTGGGAAAATTTTTGCAAAAAGTTATGAAGAATACTCATGGTTGCAAGAGTCGGCACGTGAATTTCCGGGAATGGACGAGCTAGCAGACATGTTTCGCCAAGCCGGTTTCGTACGCGTACAAGTGAAACCGTATACGTTCGGAGTGGCAGCGATGCATCTCGGATATAAACCTGATGGACGTTAAGGTGAATAGTGATGAAGCTAAAAGCGATGTATTCGTTTTTAAACGGAGATTTAAACCGAATTGAAGAACAACTAAAAATGACGGTGCAAACGTCTGATCCGCTCGTCAATGAAGCATCGTTACATTTGCTTGAGGCGGGCGGAAAGCGCATTCGTCCGGTTTTTGTTTTACTTGGTGGACAGTTTGGCACATATCATTTCGAGAAAATGAAACGGGTAGCTGTCGCTCTTGAACTTATTCATATGGCTTCTCTTGTCCATGACGATGTCATTGATGGCGCGATGTTGCGACGTGGAAAAGAGACGATTCAAGCGAAATGGGGCGACCAATTTGCCATGTACGTTGGGGACTATTTGTTCGCTCGAGCGCTTGAACAAATGTGTGAAATTGATGATCCGGTTGCCCATCATATTTTAGCGAAAACGATTGTCGAAGTATGTCGTGGGGAAATTGAACAAATTAGCGACAAATATCGCTTTGACCAAAATTTGCGTCGCTATTTACAACGAATCAAAAGAAAAACAGCTTTACTTATTGCGGCAAGCTGTCAGCTTGGCGCCGTCGTGGCAGGGGCGCCTGAAGCGGTTCATAAAAAGCTATACTGGTTTGGTTATTACGTTGGGATGTCTTTTCAAATTACAGACGATATTCTTGATTTTATCGGAACAGAAAAACAGCTCGGCAAACCAGCAGGCAGCGACTTATCGCAAGGAAATGTGACGCTCCCTGTTTTGTATGCGATGAAAGAGCAAGCAGTAAAAGAACAAATTATGCGAGTAAATGAACATACAACAAGTCATGAAATGGCGCACGTGATTGATGGGATTAAGCAAACAAACGCTATTGAGAAATCGTACGAACTCGGAGATCGTTACTTGCAAAAAGCGCTTCACACATTACAAAAGTTGCCACGCAACCGCGCTTGGACAGCATTGTATAACATTGCGAAATATATCGGAAAACGAAAATATTAGACGGATAAAAAGAAAAAATTAAATCGTTTTCATGGCGAATATTGCTAATTTTCATATAAGGTGATATAATTGCGGAGGAGTGAATTCCAATACATAACGTATCAGGGGTGGAGAATTCGTCATGGAAAGAACATTTCTAATGGTCAAACCAGATGGGGTACAACGCGGTGTCATTGGTGACATCGTTGCGCGTTTTGAGCGCAAAGGCTTTCAGCTTGTAGGTGCAAAGCTTATGCAAGTATCGCGCGAGCTTGCTGAACAACATTACGCAGAGCATAAGGAGCGCCCGTTTTTTGGTGAACTTGTTGAATTTATTACGTCCGGTCCAGTATTTGCGATGGTATGGGAAGGAGAAAATGTCATCGCTACAGCTCGTCAAATGATGGGCAAAACAAACCCGCAAGAAGCGTTGCCTGGTACAATTCGTGGCGACTTCGGTTTAACGGTCGGAAAAAATATTATTCACGGTTCTGACTCAAAAGAAAGCGCAGCGCGCGAAATTCAACTATTTTTCAAAGAAGAAGAGCTCGTTTCTTACAGCAAACTGATGAACGAGTGGATATACTAATAAAAAGGTAGGCATACGCCTATCTTTATTTTTTTATTCCTGTTTTTTCACATTTTCGTTATACTGTACTTATGAAAGAAAAGGAAGAGGAGTTTTTTGTATGAGTGATTATCAACAATTTATTGCAAACGTGAAACGAAAAACAGGCATTGATTTAGCGCTGTATAAAGAAGCGCAAATGAAGCGGCGCTTAACTTCCCTATACGAAAAAAAAGGATTTAAAAATTTCGACGAATTTTTTCGGGCGATGAATCATGATCAAGCGTTGTTTCATGAATTTTTAGATCGCATGACGATTAATGTATCTGAATTTTTCCGCAATGTGAAACGATGGGAAGTGCTTGAAAAAAAGATTATTCCAAAACTTCTTGAAAAAAATAAACGTTTAAAAGTATGGAGCGCTGCT